>CAJUFR010000039.1 GCA_910585525.1 uncultured Angelakisella sp. | reverse complement strand
CATCGGTCCGCAGGCAGCCGCCATCCCGGTCCCGGCAGGTGAAGCCCACATGGGGATAGGGGCAGTTTTTGCAGCGGCTTGGGATGGGGATGTCCCGCCAGCGGGTGGTCGTGGTCTTTGGGGTCACTTCGATGATCATCTTCTTCGCTCCTTTTTCTGTTTTTTCTGAAAATACAAAAAGCGCCGATATTCTGCTTTAGCAAAACACCGGCGCTTGGGGGGACTGATGATTTGGTTTTGGGGGCTGTGCCCTTTTTGAAGGGGAGACAAAAAAGGCCCAACTGCTTTTCCCAAAAGGGAAGAACGGCTGGGCGCTGGATATGGTTTGTGAGGGCATCTGGGGCTGGTGCCCTTTTTCAATTGGCAGGAGATCAAAAAGGGCACCGGTCTGTTGGCTGTGGATAACCAACAAAACGGGGCCTTTATTTTCGTCTATCTTTTTTCGGGAAAGGCTGTGCCTTTTTTTGCGGGCCTCTGCCCGATTCAAAAAGGGCACAGACCCAAAACTGCCAAAAACGGGGAAATCGTGGGGTTCAAATCCTGCCAGTTACTTTCAAACCCTCTTTTGCATCTATCGTTTGACCAGCTGATCTTTGACCCCTAAAAAGTCCACAAACACTTGATGCCATGCGGGTTTATCCGCATGGCATCTAAAGTGTTCGGATTAGTTGGTGCGCCCGACTGGATTCGAACCAGCGGCCTTCCGGGTCGGAGCCGAACGCTCTATCCAACTGAGCTACGGACGCACAGGGCTCCTTTGGGGAGGATATCCTCAAAGGTGCCCCATTATTATACTGTACTTTTTGGAAGTTTGCAAGGGGGTTTTCTGAAAAACTTTTTCACCGGCGTTGCGGATACTGTCGATTTTTGTCATACTGATGATGCTGCCTCTTTCCCACTCTGGTAGCAGAGGGGAGGTGAGCCAAGTGGGCGAGATCTTTACAGGGTTTTTCCTGTCGGTCGGAGCAAGTGTAGTGGCACACTACATATGCAAGTGGCTTGACCGGCGCAGCTAAGGCAGCAAGCACAAAGGGCCCATCAGAGAGTAGGCACCTCTCTGGTGGGCCCGACTTTGTGCGCAAGTCAAGTGGGTCTTTACAGGATTTTGTATCTACAGTATACCACGACCCGCAGAGATATGCAAGGAAAAATTTTTGCGCTTCCCCCACGGCTCTGGGGGAGTTTTTTTAGATAGTGCCGGTAGTAAGGATCAAATGCCCCAGCTGCTTAGTGGCGAAGGTCACCCGGCCATCGGCGGCGGTGGGGCTGGCGATGAGGGTGGCTTTCCGGGTCTCATCGTTCCAGTAGTAGACGTTCACCTTGCCGTCCAGCTTGGTCTTGATGGTGACGGTGGCGGTGGTGGGGAGCACCACGTTGCCCCCCAGCTTGCAGGTCTCGGTCTTGGCGGTGTCGCCCTTGACCAGTTCGGTCATCAGGTCACTGCCACGGGGGTCCTTCTGGAAGCCCAGGGGGTAGCCGAAGCGGCCAGGCTCCGGGGTGTGGGTGAAGCCGGCGGGAAGGATGACCTCGGCGGCGCCGCTGTTGATGCTGGCTTTCAGGCCTACTTTGCCCCCGGCCAGCAGGTCCATGGTGTCCAGGGAGAGAGAAGCCTCCAGGCCGGACAGCTTCACCGGGACGGCGGTGACAGTGGTACCGGCGGCGGTGGTCACCGACTGGGCCTTGGCGGGAAGCTCCTTCCCGGCGGCCAGGGCGGCGTTGGCCTCCCGGACCAGGTCAACGGCGGCGTCCTCGGCGGCCTTGTTGGCGGTGTATTCGGCCTGTTCGGGGGATTCGGTCACTTTGCCGGGGGTGGTGGGTTTGCTGGGCTTGTCGGGTTTGGAGGGCTGGTCCGGTTCTTCGGGATCGGTGGGGGTGCTGGGGTCTCCGGTAACTTTGTAGTAGAAGTAAGCGGTAACGTTGTCTAGTGGTGTGCCGGGAGTGGAAGTTTCGCTGATATACAGAAATATGTGTCCTGATGCATTGGCAACTAGAGGGGTCAGTTCCACACGCATCGTATAATCATCGATCGGTACATATTTAATCGAAATTAAATTATAACCAAAGTCAGTTTCCGTAGGAAGCAAAGGAAGAAGCATGACTTTTGCAGCATCCAAAATTTTTGCTGTAAAGCAGGTGGTTTTCCCCATAGGAAGTTCTATTGTGTCACGATTGTACAGAATGTTCCCGCCTTCATCGGTTACAAGGATGGTAGGCATAGTGCTAAACCTATCCATGGTGACACGTATAGGAAGTTCATACCGATAAGATTTGGTACCGTCTGTAACGATAACGATCACGGTATCCTCAAATTTGGTACCGAGATCCTCCGGTCCGTATTCTTTATCTCTGGGGATCCGTATACCTATCACCGGCTGGGCATCGTTTCCAATGGCCGTTGCAGGGTGGGTCACACCAAGGAGGACACCTTCCTTGAGACTGACAGACTGGACAGAATAGCCTTCCTTTAATATATAAGGGAAAGCTGCATCGTAGCCCATATTTTCATAAGAACTTGCATATGGATTGATACCAACGGTTGTGAAATATCTTCCGTCTGAACCGGCGGAATACTTCATTCTAAAAATCGTGGGGTCCTCCGGGATATCAGGTATTTCCCCGGTGCCCGGAACAACGGTAGCAGGATGCCCCACCGCAACAGCGTTTACAGGGAGACCATTCTCATCTTTGGCTGTGCCTGAGACCCGGAACACGAGGGCTGTCTCTCCTTCTTTGATCGCAGTGACGGAGCAGGTGGCGGTATCCCCGTCAACAGTGGTCGGCCCGGCATAAAGGATACTGGGGTCGTCACTTAAGATCTCCGCGGCCTGGAAGGTGTCACCCCGTATCTTCAAGGTAAAGGTCACGGTCGCCCCTTGGGGGATGGTATCCATGGTGTACTGATCCATGGTGTACCAGATGTCTTTTTCGATAAAGGTTTCTCCCGCCGCCATGGCGGTGACGCTGAAAGATACCATGGTACAGACCGCCATGGACAGCGCCAGCAGTACAGCTAAAAATTTTTTCATCGTCTGTGTCCTCCTCGTCTGCGTTTTGCGTACTCCTGCGGCTTTTCCGCCCGGGGACCCCTACAACAGGCCCCCGGGCCGCTCCGCAAGGCAACAAAAAAGCGCCGTGTACGGAAAATAAACCATACACAGCGCCGCAAACAAGTACAACACAAACCAAAACCGTTTCTCCCCCGCTTGTCTTTGGGGCCATAAAACAGTATAATGATACTTGCAACGTGCGGCGTGAGCCGTTGTGTATGGAGGTGCGTCTCCGTAGACAGGGGGCGGGATGCGCCAACATTCCGCTCCTGCTTGCACTTATCTTGTGCCTTGCCCTTTATTATACATGACCGTGCCGGAAAAAACAACCATTTTCCCTGTTAAAAACCTTCCGCTTCTGAATCTTTTCACGAACCCCGGGGAAAAAGGTCCTTTTTTGTCCAGAAATGAGGTGTCTGCTTTGAGCTTCCTGCCTGTCACAAAACAAGAGATGACCGCCCGGGGCTGGGATCAGGCGGATTTTATCTGCGTCACCGGGGACGCCTATGTGGACCATCCCTCCTTTGGCATCGCCATCATCTCCCGGGTGCTGGAGGCCCAGGGCTTCCGGGTGGCCATGCTGGCCCAGCCGGATTTCTCCTCCCCGGCGGACTTCACCCGCTTCGGCCCGCCCAAGCACGCCTTCCTGGTCACCGGGGGGAACATCGATTCCATGGTGGCCCACTACACCGCCGCCAAGAGAAAGCGCAGCGACGACGCCTACACCCCCGGGGGGAAGGCCGGCCGCCGCCCCGACCGGGCCTGCACCGTCTACGCCCGGCTCTGCAAGGCCGCCTACCCGGAGGTGCCGGTGGTCATCGGGGGGCTGGAGGCCAGCCTCCGGCGGTTCGCCCACTACGACTATTGGGATGACGCCGTCCGGCCCTCCATCCTGGTGGAGAGCGGCGCCGACCTTCTCTCCTTCGGCATGGGGGAGCGGTCCATCTCCCAGATCGCCCGCGCCTTCGCCCAGGGGAAAAGGCCGGATGAGATGCGGGACATCCGGGGCATCTGCTACCTCTGCGGCCTGGACGAGCCGGTGCCGGCCGGGGCGGTGTCCTGCGCCAGCTTCGACAAGGTGCGGCTGGACAAGATGGCCTACGCCAGGGCCTCCCGGCTCCAGCTGGACCAGCAGGACCACGTCTACGGCAAGGCGTTGACCCAGAAGCACGGGGACCGGATGCTGGTGCAGAACCCCCCGGCCATCCCCCTCACCACCCGGGAGTTGGACGGGGTCCACGACCTCCCCTATGAGAGATATTATCACCCCTCCTACCAGGCCATGGGGGGCGTCAAGGCCATCGAGGAGGTGGAGTTCTCCATCATCCACAACCGGGGCTGCTACGGGGCCTGCAACTTCTGTTCCATCGCCTTCCACCAGGGGCGGTTCGTCACCCCCCGCAGCCATGATTCGGTGCTCCGGGAGGCCCGGGGCTTTGTGGAAAACCCCCGGTTCAAGGGGCACATCCACGACGTGGGGGGGCCCACCGCCAACTTCCGGGGCCCCGCCTGCAAAAAGCAGGAGAAGGCCGGGGTGTGCCAGGGGAAGAAGTGCCTTTTCCCCTCCCCCTGCCCCGCCCTCCAGGCCGACCACAGCGACTACATCGACCTGCTGCGGAAGCTGCGGGAGATACCCGGGGTGAAGAAGGTGTTCGTCCGCAGCGGCCTGCGGTACGATTACATCATGGCGGACAAGTCCACCGATTTTCTGGACCAGCTGGTGCGCCACCACGTCAGCGGCCAGCTGAAGGTGGCCCCGGAGCATATCTCCCCCCCGGTGCTGGCCCGGATGGGCAAGCCCCCGGTGCAGACCTATGACCGGTTCTGCAGGGCCTTCTACCAGGCTACCCGCCGGGCGGGGAAGGAGCAGTACCTGGTGCCCTACCTCATCTCCTCCCACCCCGGCAGCACCATGCGGGACGCGGTGGCCCTGGCGGT
Source organism: uncultured Angelakisella sp. (assembly GCA_910585525.1). GTDB lineage: Bacteria > Bacillota > Clostridia > Oscillospirales > Ruminococcaceae > Angelakisella. The sequence continues at coordinate 14,625 of CAJUFR010000039.1, read as the reverse complement.
CTACCTCAAGGAGAACCGCATCCGGCCGGAGCAGGTCCAGGACTTCTACCCCACCCCCGCCACCGCCTCCACCACCATGTTCTATACCGGCATCGACCCGTATACCATGGAAAAGGTGTTCGTCCCCACCGACCCCTACGAGAAAAAGCTACAGCGGGCCCTGCTGCAATACTACAAGCCGGAGAACCGCCGCCTCTGCATCGAGGCGCTGATCCGGGCGGGGCGGGAGGACCTGATCGGCAACGGCCCCGGCAAGCTGGTCCAGCCGGACCAGGCTTACCTCCGCCGCCTCAGTGACAAAAGCAAAGCCCGGGCCATCGCCGGGGCAAGAGCCACAAAAAACCGGGCAAGGCCCAGTCAGGGCCCCCGGCGCAAAGGAGACAGAAGATGAAGCAGCTGAAAAAATGGTGGCGGGGCCTCACCAAGGCCCGGCGGAAAAAGGTGGCCTCCATCGCCCTGGCGGCGGTGGTGGTCTGCGCCGCCTGGGGCCTGACCCAGACCGGCCACAGCATCCAGCCCCTGGTGGAGTATTTCCCCTTCCTGGAGGAGTTCTTCCCCCAGCAGCCGGAGAGCCGTCCCGCCGCCGCCCCGGTGACCGACGGCGCCGGCCTGCGGGTCCACATCCTGGACGTGGGCCAGGCCGACTGCATCCTGATCCAAGGGCCGGAAAAGACCATGGTCATCGACGGCGGGGAGGCGGACGACGCCGATACCATCATCGGGTACCTGGGGGACCAGGGGGTGACCGAGATCGACTATTACCTGAACACCCACCCCCACGCCGACCACTACGGGGGCATCACCCGGGTGATGGAGGCCATCCCCACCCGGGAGTTCTTCCACCACCCGGTGCCGGAGGAGCACACCCCCACCACCCGGGGCTACCAGAAGCTGCTCGCCTACCTGGCGGAGCACAAGGGGGAGACCAAGACCACCGTCCTGGACCCCGGGGACACCCTGGACCTGGGGGGTGGCGCGGTGCTCACCATCCTGGCCCCCCTGGAGGAATACGAGGACATGAACAATAACTCCCTGGTGGGGCGGCTGGTGTTCGGGGAGACGGCATTTCTCTTTACCGGCGACGCCGAGAAGAAGAGCGAGAACGCCATCCTGGCCAGCGGGGTGGAACTGTCGGCGGATGTTTACTCCGTCCCCCACCACGGCAGCAGCACCGGCATGACCAAGAAGTTCCTGGAGGCGGTGTCGCCGGACTACGCCACCATCTCGGTGGGGATGAACAACGACTACGGCCACCCCCACCGGGAGACGGTGGAAAAGCTGAGCGAGGCGGGGATCCCCTGCCTGCGGACCGACCTGGACGGGAACATCGTGTTCATCAGCGACGGCAAGGAACTGGCGCTGGTGGCAGGCGAGGGAGCCCAGAAAAAGGCGGCATAAAAGGAGGTCATTTCCATGATCATTATCGACCGGTTCGAAGGGGAGTACGCCGTCTGCGAGGAGGAGAGCGGCGGCTTTACCAAGATACCCAAGGTGTTCCTCCCCGGCGGCTGCCGGGAGGGAGACTGCCTGGCGCCGCTGCCCGGCGGCGGCTGGCAGGTGGACCGCGCGGCCACCGCCCGGCGCCGCCAGCAGGCGCGGGAGCTGCTGGGGAATTTGTATCGGTAGGGTATAAAAAAGCGGGACGCTTGGCGTCCCGCTTTTTACAGCCTGTCCCATTACTTCTTAATGTACCGGTCGATATCCTTGGTAAACTTTTGCAGCGTCTCGTCATCCATGTCGTTGGTATCCACAAATACCGGGTCGGACGCGGAGTAGAAGATGGCCAGAACGCCCAGCATGGACTTGGGGTCCACGCAGAACTGGCCGGAGCGCAGGTAGAGGGTGGTGGGGTAGTTCTGGCAGATGTCGCTGAATTTCTCCGCGTTCTTGAGGCCCAGGATATTGATCTCGATGTTCATTGGTCGGTACCGCCTTTCTTATGATAAAAGAACCTGTCTTTTTGGAGTCTTAGTCCCCGTCCCAGCTTTCCACGTAATCCGCCATCACGCGGACGGCGTTTTCGATGCCCACCCCCAGGCTGTCCAGGGAGAGGGTGTAATTCCGGGCGTCGCCGAATTTGCGGCCGGTGTAGTAGTTGTAGTAGGTCTCCCGGCGCTTGTCGGTCTTGAGCAGGACGCTTTGGACGTCGTCGGGGGAAAGGCCGTAGACCTTTACCGCCCGGTCCATCCGTTTTTGCAGCGCGGCGTGGATAAAGACGTTGACACAGGGGAACCTGTCCTGGAGGACATAATCGGCGCAGCGGCCCACGATGACGCAGGACCCCTGCCGGGCCACCTGCTGGATGACCCCGGACTGGATAAGATAGATCTTGTCGTTAAGGGGCAGGTCGTAGCTGTTCACCATCGATCCTGCCCGCATCAGGGAGAAGATCATGCTGTTGCTGGCCTTCTGGTCAGCCTCCTCAAAAAGACTGCGGGCGTAGCCGCTGCGCTCCGCCGCCAGGATGATCAACTCCTTGTCGTAGTAGGGTATCCCCAGGCGCTCCGCCAGCCTGCGGCCGATCTCCCGCCCGCCGCTGCCGTACTGCCTGCTGATGGTGATGATGAGGTTCTCTTTCATAGCAGCTTCCTCCCTTCGTATGTCTATTATACACGGTTTTAGGGGGGAATACAATATATATCTTGTGGGTTTTTTAGACGCCGGGGCGGCGTTGATATTTTTCCGCCCCCATGGTACAATAGGGTCAGAGAAGCGCGACGAACCGGCAGAAGGAAGGGAGGATGGCAGATGAACAGCAACTTGGCCTATGAGAACGACATACGGGAGGAGTTGATCGGCGGCGAGGTGGTGGCGATGTCCCCCCGCCCAGCGGTGAACCACAACCGGGTGGCATTCCGTATCGCCTATCTTTTTGAGGTCTACCTGGAGGGAAAGCCCTGCAACGTTTTCTCCGACGGCTACGACCTCTTCCTGGACGAGGAAAACAACTTCGTCCCCGATATGATGGTGGTGTGTGACCCCGGCAAGGTAAAGTTCGACGGCATCCACGGGGCGCCGGACCTGGTGGTGGAGGTGCTCTCCCCCAGCACCGCCAAATACGACCGGGGGCACAAGATGCGGGCCTACCAGCGGCGGGGCGTCCGGGAGTACTGGATCGTGGACCCTGTCAACCGGGCGGTGGAACAGTACCTCCTCCGGGACGGGACGCTGGAACTGGAGACCATCTACGCCATCTTCCCCGGCTACGCCCTGGCGAAGATGACCGAGGAGGAACGGGCCGCCATCGTCACCCGGTTCAAATGCAGCCTTTTTGACGACTTCGAGATCGCCCTGGAGGATATCTTCTCCGGGATGCTGCCGGAGCCGCAGTAAAGATCAAAAGCCCCCCGCCCTCCGGCAGACGCCGGGAAGGGCGGGGGTTTTTGATTCCATTTTCTTTACAACACCTTCGCCAAAAAGTCCTTGAGGCGGTCGCTTTTGGGGTTCTGGAAGAATTCCTCCGGGGGGGCCTCCTCCACGATCTTGCCGGTGTCCATAAAGACCACGCGGGTGCCCACCTCCCGGGCGAAGCCCATCTCGTGGGTCACCACCACCATGGTCATCCCCTCCCGGGCCAGGGACTTCATCACCTCCAGCACCTCCCCCACCATCTCCGGGTCCAGGGCGCTGGTGGGCTCGTCAAAGAGCATCACCTCCGGCTCCATGCAGAGGGCCCGGACGATGGCCACCCGCTGCTTCTGGCCGCCGGAAAGCTGGATGGGGTAGGCGTGGGCGCGGTCCCGCAGGCCAACACGGTCCAGAAGGGCCAGGGCCTTCTCCTCCGCCTCCTTCTGGGGCACCTTCTTCACCTTCATGGGGGCAAGGGTCATGTTCTGCAGGATGGTCAGGTGGGGGAACAGGTTGAAGTGCTGGAACACCATCCCCATCTTCTGGCGGTGGTGGTCGATGTTCACCCCCCGCCCGGCGATGTTCACCCCCTCGAAGATGACCTCCCCGCTGCTGGGCTCCTCCAGCAGGTTCAGGGAGCGGAGGAAGGTGGACTTGCCGGAGCCGGAGGGCCCCACGATGACCACCACGTCCCCCTTGTGGATATCCATGCTCACATGGTCCAGGGCGTGTATCCGGCTGTCAAAGGTCTTGACCAGGTCCTTCACCTGGATAAGGTCACCGTTGGTCGCCACGGCGCATCCTCCTTTCAAAGTAAGCGATGATCTTGGAGGTGGGTATGGTCATGCAGAGGTAGAGGCCGGCTGCGACAAGCAGCGGCTCGGCGGGCATGAAGCTGGCCCCCTGGACCATTTGGGCGCTTTTCATCAGCTCCTGCACCCCGATCACCGAGCAGACCGAGGACTCCTTGATGATGGTGACGAACTCGTTGGCGATGGCGGGGAGGATGTTTTTGATGGCTTGGGGAAGAACGATATACCGCATATTCTGGAATTTAGTCATCCCAAGGCTGCGGCAGGCCTCGGTCTGGCCGTAGTCTACCCCCTGGATACCCGCCCTGACGATCTCCGCCACATAGGCTCCGCTGTTCAGGGAGATGGCCACCAGAGCGGGAACGAACAGTTCCCCGGTGATGGTGCCAAAGATGGTGAACTTGGGCTTGGGGATCAGGTCGGGGTGAAAGACCACAAGGTTGACGATCATCACCTGCACCAGCAAGGGGGTCCCCCGGACCACCTCGATGTAGAGGCCGGTGATGATGTGCATGGCCTTGTTCACCACCTTGCTGAAGGTGGACTTTCCCGGCTTGGAAAGGCGGATCAGTGCCACCACCAGGGCCAGGGCAAACCCGATAGCCACCGAGAAGGCCGACAGGACGATGGTGTAAAACATCCCCTTTTCAAAATAGGGGGCGTATTTGAGCATCTTTTCAAAATGCAGTTCCATGGATGTCCTCCTCAAAATGGGGTTCCCACAGGGGAAACTCCTCCCCCAAGGGGTGGGGGAGGAGCGGGTGCGGTATCACTTTGATCAGCCGCTGATGGACTGGTCGGCGATGGCGTTGGCCTCGTCGATGAACTTCTGCATATCACCGTTGCAGACCACCTTGGTGACCACCGCGTTGACGAAGTTCAGCAGATCGGTGTTGCCCTTCTTTACCACCACGCCCTTGCCGTTGGAGTCGTAGGGGACCTCGCAGAGGATGGCCAGGTCATCCTGGGCCTTGACGTAGCCCTCGGCCACGGCGGTTTCCATCACGATGGCATCAATGTTCTTACCCTGAAGGTTGAGGACCAGGGCGGGGATCTCCTGGATGGAGACATGGTTGGCGTTAGGGGCCTTTTCGTGGGCCAACTCCTCCTGAATGCTGCTGGTCTGGGAACCCACATTGGTACCGGCGCCAAAGTTCTCGATGTTTGTGTACTTGCCCAGGTCCTCTTTCCTGATCAGCAGGGACTGGCTCTGGAGTTCATACAGGTGGCTCATGTCCACGGCCTCCAGCCGGGCGGGGGTGGGGGTGAAGCCGGCGATGGCCACGTCGATGGAACCCAGGTTGACTTCCAGCAGGATGGAATCGAAGGGGATGTCGTGGATCTCCAGTTCCACGCCCAGCTCATCGGCGATGGCCTGGGCCAGGGCGACGTCGAAGCCAACGATCTTATCCACGCCGTTTTCATAGATATGGAACTCGTAGGGGGAGTAGTCGGCGGAGGTGCCCAGCACCAGCTTGCCATCGGTAACGGTCTTGACCTTGGGGGCCAGTTCCTTGATCTGGGCCTCCACGGCGGCCAGGTCCACGGTGGCGGCGTCGGGGTAGGTGGGCATCGTTACCTCTGCCGCCGGGGCGCTGGCCTCGGGCTGGGAGGAAGGAGCGGGGTCCGCCGTGGACGAGGGGGTGGTGGAGGGAGCGGGGGCGGGCTCGGAGGAGGAGGGGGCGGGGCTGCCGCCGCAGGCGGCCAGGGACAGGATCATCATAGCGGCCAGCAGGCCGGTCATCAGCTTCTTCATCATGGTAAAGGCTCCTTTTCTGATTTTTGGATTATCATCGGTCAGCGTTCCGGCGGGGAGGAAACGTCATCGTCGTGTCCTGTGTGCCGGTGCCGGAAAAAGGCTTTTCATCCCGGGGGCCTCCTTTGCATTGGGTGAATGTTTTTTCTGTTTGTGTGAATTATTATACATCCTCATACATCCGTTGTAAACCCCTTTTTGCTGTTTTTTTCATAGACTATCCCCTAACAAACAGGGTGTTTTCTGTATATCATGCTGTATTTTCAAAAATGCCGTGAATAATTATACATTTTATCATCCAATTATTCATGAATAAAAATACGGCCCCCAGCGGGGCCGTGGTCCAAAGGGTGCCTAGGCAAGGATGCCGTAGAAGAAACGGATGAGAAAGGGGACGGCGGCGGAGCAGAGGACGCCGTTCACCACCGCCAGCACCACCACTTCCTCCCGGGTGCAGCGGATGAGGAGGGCCAGGGTGGTGTCCTCGCTGGTGGCCCCCGCCGGGGCGATGGCGGTGTAATGGTCCAGCCTCCTTGCGATCCAGGGGATGGTGAGGAAGGAGAGCAGTTCCCGGAGCAGGTTAGCCAAAAAGCCCACCGCCCCCGCCCGGGCCCCGGCCAGGCCGGTGAGCATCACCCCGGTGAGGCTGTACCAGCCCATGCCGCTGGTGACGCAGACCTTCTCCGCCAGGGAGAGCCCCGGCAAAAAGCCGCAGAGGAAGCCCGCCGCCACCGAGGCGGCGGTGATGCCCAGGGGCAGCACCAGCACCCGCAGCCGGTAGGCCCCCACCTTGCGGAGGACGTCCTTGCCCATCCCCACGCTGATCCCCACCGAGAACATCAGCAGCCAAAGCACCAGCCAGGACCGCCCGGTAAGGGCGGCGGAAAGTTCCCCGGGGAAAAGGAGCAGCCCGCAGGCCACCCCCGCCACCAGGCAGCAGAGAGCCAGCAGCGCCATCTACTCCACCTCCCCGCCGGGCTGGTCCCGTTTTTGCAGAAAGCGGCGGCTGAGGGGGTAGACCACCGCCACCGACAGGGCCACGGGGACCACAGCCAGGATGAGGCTCTCCAGGCCGATCTCCCCGACTTCGGCGACAAAGTCCGGGCGGCTCCCCAGCCCCACCCCCATGGTGAAGATGAGCAGCGCCGTGGCGGCGGTCTGGAACCGCTGGTTCCACTTCCCCAGCGCCCTGGGGAACACGGTGGCCCCGGCCAGCACGCCCAGGCACATGATAAGAATGGTCTCCATACACTCTCCTTTTTATGACAGGGACCGGCTTACCGCCGGTCCACGGTGATGACGGCAAACAGGCTGTTGTCCCGCTCCTTCAGCTTCTCCTCCATCCGGCGGCAGAGTTCGCTGTCCCCCAGGGGGAAGGCGAAGGGGGCGGAGATATCAAAGATCATGTTGGTGTGGCTGGGGCCGGCGACGATGCGGAAGTCGTGGAAGGTGAGTTCGGTCCCCACCTCCGCCAGCACCTCCCGGACCAGGCGGCGCAGCTGCTCCACCCGGACGTCGTCGGTCACCACCGGGTCCATGTGGATGACCAGGTGGATGCCCTTTTCCCGGAAAATGTCCCGCTCGATGTTATCGATGATGTCATGGCTGGCCATAATATCCCGGCCGGCGGGGACCTCGGCGTGGACGGTGGCGAAGCACCGCCCCGGGCCGTAGCTGTGGACCACCAGGTCGTGGCAGTCCATCACCCCGTCGTAGGAGCGGACGTAGCTTTCGATCTCCGCCACCAGTTCCCCGGTGGGGGCCTGGCCCAGCAGCTTATCCATCGCCTCCCGGATGATCTCCCCCCCGGAGCGGAGGATGAACACCGCCACCAGCACCCCCATATACCCGTCCAGGGAGAAGCCCAGGAAGGGGCTGGCGGCGGCGGAGACCAGGACGCCGGTGGTGGCCAGCACGTCGGAGAGGCTGTCGGCGGCGGTGGCGGCCATCAGTTCCGAATCGATGCGGCGGCCCAGGGACCGGTTGAACCGGTAGAGCCACAGCTTGGCCAGGATGGAGAGGACCAGCACCCCCACCGTCAGCCAGGAGAAGGCGGCCTCCTCTGGGGAAAATATCTTGCCCAGGGAGGTCTGGGCCAATTCCACCCCAAGCAGAAGGATGAGCACCGCCACCGCCATGCTGGAAAGGTACTCGATGCGGGCGTGGCCGAAGGGGTGCTCCGCGTCGGCGGGCCGGGCCGCCAGCCGGAAGCTGACCAGGGAGATGAGGGAGGACCCGGCGTCGGAGAGGTTGTTCACCCCGTCGGCGGTGATGGCGACGCTCCCCGACAGCGCCCCCGCCGCCAGCTTCCCCCCGGAGAGAAGGAGGTTCACCAGGATGCCGACGATGCTCCCCAGCCTGCCGTACTGCTGCCGGACGGCGGGGTCCCGCGCCTCCTCCCACCGGGGGATGAACCGCCGGACAAGAAATTCTGTCATGAGCCGGGACCTCCTTTTCTTATCGATATCACAGAAAGCCGGGAGACCCGTAAGGGGCCTCCCGATGATAGATCATGTCTCCTGTTCCGGCGCCGCTTCCGCCTGGACACGCTCGGCCAGCACCTCCAGGATCTGGCGGCTGTTGGACCGCTGCACCGTGAAGCGGACCCCCCCCACCTCCACGCTGGGGTGCTCCTTGGGGGAGGGGATGCGGTCCAGCATGGCGATGAGCAGGCCGCCCAGGGTGTCGTAGTCGTCCCAGTCCTCCCGCTCCTGGAAGCTGCAATCCAGCAGCCGGGCCACCTCCCCCAGGTCGATGTCCCCGTCCAAGGTGTACCGGTCCCCGGAGATGGCGGTGGCCTCCGCCTCCTCGTTGTCGTACTCGTCCTGGATGTCCCCCACGATGGATTCCAGCAGGTCCTCCATGGTGACGATGCCGGAGGTGCCTCCGTACTCGTCCACCACCACCGCGATCTGGGTCTTTTGCTGGTTCAGTGTGGCGAAGAGGTCCCGGCACTTGGTGGATTCCGGGACGTAGAAGGGGGGACGGAGGTAGCTTTTGAGGCTGAACCTCTTCCGCCGGTCCGCCACCGCCAGGGGCAGCAGGTCCTTGACGTTGAGGATGCCCAGGATGTCGTCCAGCCCGTCCTCCCCCACGATGGGGATGCGGGAAAAGCCGTGTTCCTCCGCCAGGGCCACCAACTCCTCCAGGGTGGCGTCCTCCCCGGCGGCGGTGACGTCGGTGCGGTGGGTCATGATCTCGTCCACCGTGCGGTCGGCAAAGTCAAAGACCCCCAGGATCATCTCCTTTTCGGCGGCCTCAATGCCGCCGGTCTCCTCGCTGACGTCCACCATCATCCTGATTTCTTCCTCGGTGACGTTCTCCGGCTGGTCCTGGTCGTGGATGCCGAAGAGGGCCAGCACCAGGGAGACCGCCTTTTCCACGAACCAGGCCAGGGGGGTGAACAGCGCCACGATGGCCGCCGCCGTCCCGCTGAGGGCCGGGGCCAGGCTGTCGGCGTGGCGGGCGGCCAGCCGCCGGGGGATTCCCCGGGAAAACACCATGATAAAGGTGACCCCCGCCAGGGTGACCAGCAGGCTCTGGAGCAGCCGCCCCCAGCCCGCCGCCCAGAAGGGGTGGAAAAAAAGGGGGCAGCTGTCCGCCGCCTGGTCCAGGAAGCCCACGGCGCAGAGGTGGCAGAAGGTGTAGGCCCCCCGCATGGCGCTGGAGAACCGTCCCGGGCGGGCCAGCAGCCGGGCGGCCCGCTCCAGGCCGGGGTCGGCCCCGGCGTCGCCGGCGGTCTTTTTCAGCTTCTGGTCGCTGAGTTCCACCAGGCTGTTCTGGCAGAGGACCACCAGTCCGCCCAGGGCCAGAAAGGCCAGGAAGAGCAGAAGGTGGAGGGTAGGGTCAGGGGTCGCTGTGTCAGGGTCCATAATGAAACTGATCCCTCCAGTGGGGCGTTGCCCCGGTATAGTTAAGATCATTATAGTATACCGGCGGGAAAAAGTCAATTTGAGCAGCGAGACTGCTGTTTGCTTATGCCGGCAATCTTCTCGAAAGGAACATATTGACACCCCCTTCCCCAGCCCCCCAAAAATGTGATATACTAGAAGAAAACCCGCATCATCGAAGGAGGGATGTTGAGAATGGGTCTTGTTTTACTGAAAAACTGCAACCTGATCGACGAGGAGGGGAACATCTCCTCCGGGGAGGACCTGCTGATCCGGGACGGCGTCATCGCCGCCCGGGGGGCGGGGCTGGAGGCCGGCGGGGCGGAGGTGATGGACTGCGCCGGGCTGTTCGTCAGCCCCGGCCTGACGGTGCTCCACGCCCATTCCCCCATGCACATCCTCCGGGGCATCGCCGAGGATGTCAACGTGGATGACTGGTTCAACAAGGAGATATGGCCCTACGAGAGCAAGATCCTGCCGGAGGACATCTACTGGGGGGCAAAACTTTGCTGCGCCGAGATGCTGGACCACGGGGTCACCGCCTTTGCCGACCACTACTTCCAGGGGGAGCAGATCGCCCGGGCGGCCAAGGAGACCGGCATCCGGGCCGACATCGCCGGGACGGTGTTCGCCTTTGACGGCGACCCGGGGCCGGAGATGCGGCCGGTGGAGGCGCTGATGGAGCAGTACCGGGATGACCCCATGGTGAACATCCGCTTTGGCCCCCACTCCCCCTACATCTGCTCCCCGGAGGTGCTGCGCACCCTGGTGGAGGCGGCCCGGGAGAAGGGCGGCGGCATCCACCTCCATGTCTCGGAGACCCGGCGCCAGGTGGCGGAGAGCCGGGAGAAGCACGGCAAGACCCCCTTCCAGGTGGTGGCCGAGGCCGGGGGCTTCACCGTCCCCTGCATCGTGGCCCACGGTCTTTGGATCGAGGAAGGGGACCTGCCGCTGCTGGGAAAGGATACCTTCATCGCCGTCTGCCCCAAGACCTACATGAAGCTGGGGGCGGAGCGGGGCCCCATCTGGGACCAGTGGCGGAAGGTCGACCTCTGCATCGGCACCGACGGGGCGGCCAGCTCCAACTCGGTGGACCCCCTGGAGCAGGCGCGGCTCTTCGCCCTGCTGGGCAAACTCGCCGACCAGGCGGAGGACTACCCCCTCCGGGAGGTGTGGCAGGTGATGATGCGGGGCCACCAGGCCCTGGGCTTCGGCTCCGGCAGGATGGTCCCCGGGGCGGCGGCGGACCTCTGCTTCTGGGACCTGAACACCCCCCAGACCGCCCCCCTCTACGACCCCCTGGCCGCCATCCTTTACAGCGCCGACAGCCGGAACATCCGCCACGTGATGGTGGCCGGCCAGTTCCGCAAGCGGGACGGGGCGCTGGCCTTCGACACCGCCCCCATCCTGGAAAACGCCTCCCGCTGCGCCCGGGACATCACCATCCGGGGCAAGGGGGTCAGTAAGCTGCGGTTTTGATCCGCCGTTCAACAAAGGAGTGTGACCCTATGGCAAACACCGCCGCTGTTTCTGTTCAAATCGACCCGGAACTGAAGAAAAACGCGGAAAGCATCCTGTCCCAGCTTGGCATCACCCCTTCCAGCGCCATCCAGATGCTGTATAGCCAGGTGATCCTTTCCGGGGGGCTGCCTTTTCAGCCCTGCCTGCCTTGCCGCCCCACCGCCGTCGGCGGCATGACCCGGGAACAGCTGAACGCCGAACTGCAAAAGGGGATCGATTCTGTCCAAAACGGGGCCGTCTACACCCAGGAAGAAATGGATGCTGTCTTCTCCCGGGAATTTGGCGTATGAAAAAATATCAGGTCCTGTATACGGCCGACGCTTACCGTGATCTGCAAGGGATACATCGCTACATCGCCGTGGAACTGCAGGAAAAAACGGTGGCAAAAAAGCAGATGGCCCGGATCAAAAAAGCGATCCTCTCCCTGTGCGCCCTTCCAGAACGCCATGGCGGCGTAGATTGGGAACCCTGGTCCTCCATGGGGGTGAGGCGGCTGCCGGTGGACAACTACATCGTCTACTACATGGTGGACCAACAAAAAGCCCTTGTTTATGTGATCCGCGTCGTGTACGGCGGTAGAGATATAGAGGACATGATCAGTACCGGCCAGTAAATGGTCAACAAAAAGGAGGTCATCATCATGCTGGATCGTATCATCGCGTTCGCCCCTGTGATCATCATCGTCGCCCTGGTGGTGGGCATCGTCGCCAGCGGCTACAAGAAGGCTCCGCCGGATACCGCCTTCATCGTCTCCGGCCTGCGCCGCCGCACCGTCATCGGCAAGGCGGTGATCAAGATCCCCTTCCTGGAGAGATTGGACATCGTCAGCCTCAAACTCATCCCGGTGGATGTCAAGACCTCCAACGCCGTCCCCACCGCCGACTACATCAACATCCGGGTGGACGCCGCCGTCAACGTCAAGATCAGCGCCGCCCCGGAAAAGCTGGCCCTGGCCGCCCAGAACTTCCTGAACCAAAAGACCGACTACGTCCGCTCGGTGGCCCAGGAGGTGCTGGAAGGCAATATGCGTGAGATCGTGGGCAAAATGAAGCTGGAGGAGATGGTCAGCGACCGGCAGAAGTTCGCCGAACTGGTGAAGGAGAACGCCGAGCCGGACCTGGCCGCCATGGGGCTGGATATCGTCAGCTTCAACGTCCAGAACTTCTCGGACGAGAACGGGGTCATCGACGACCTGGGTATCGACAACATCAGCCAGATCAAGAAAAAGGCCGCCATCGCCAAGGCGGAGGCGGACAAGGAGATCGCGGTGGCAAAGGCCGAGGCCGACCGCCAGGCCAACGAGGCCCGGGTCAACGCCGACCGGGAGATCGCCATCAAAAAGAACGAACTGGATATCCAGATGGCGGAACTGAAAAAGCGGGAGGACACCAAGCGGGCCGAGGCCGACGCCGCCTACGCCATCCAGGAGCAGGAGCAGAGAAAGACCATCGAGGTGGCCCGGGCCAACGCCGATATCGCCAAGCAGGAGCGGGAGGTGGAACTGAAGCGCAAGGAAGCGGAGGTCCGGGAGCAGGCCCTCTCCGCCGAGATCCGCAAGGCCGCCGACGCCGACCTCTACCGCCGCCAGCAGCAGGCCCAGGCTGAACTGTTCGAGAGCCAGAAGGACGCCGAGGCCAAGCTGTTCATGAACGAGCAGGAGGCCGCCGGCCTGCTGGCCAAGCGCAACGCCGAAGCCAAGGCTCTGCGGTTCCTGCAGGAGCAGGAGGCGGCGGGCATCCTGGCCAAGGGCGACGCCGAAGCCAAGGCGCTGCTGTTCATGCAGGAGCGGGAGGCCGCCGGCATCCGGGCCAAGGGTGAGGCCGAAGCCACCACCATCCAGGCCAAGGGCCTTGCCGAGGCCGAAGCCATCCGGGCCCAGGGCCTTGCCGAGGCCCAGGCCATGGAGAAGAAGGCGGAAGCCTACCAAAAGTACAACAACGCCGCCATGGCGGAGATGCTCATCCAGGTGCTGCCGGATATCGCCGGCAAGATCGCCCAGCCCCTGTCCCAGATCGACAAGATCACCATCATCGGCAGCGACGCCACCGGGGTGGGCGGCCTTGCCGAGAATGTCCCCAGTGTCATGGCGAAACTCATCGAATCGATGAAGGCCACCACCGGCATCGACCTGGGGGAGGTCATCAAGGCGGATACCTACGACGCCAAGGTGAACCGCAACCTGAACATCACCGGCCTGCCGGAGACCGATCCCCCGGAGGTCCGGGTGGACCTGGATACCGCCCAGGCGACCGAGTAACAAAGGACATATAGAGGAGGGATGAGGATGCGGGAGCGGCTGGAGGGGCTGCACCGGCGGCTGTGCCGCCACCGGGCCTGGCGGTTCGGGGAACTGCTGGCCCGGGGGTACCTGGACCACGATGTGGGCAAGTCCGCCGCCGCCCTGGCCTACTACCTGCTGTTCTCCTTCTTCCCCCTCCTCATCTTCCTCAGCACCCTGGTGGGCTTTCTGGAACTGCCGCCGCTGCGGCTGGACACCGCCCTCCAGAACCTCATCCCCCGGGAGGTCATCGAACTGGTCAATGTCTACCTCCAGCACGTCACCGAACTGCGCAGCGGCAACCTCCTGGCCATGAGCCTTATCATCACCCTGTGGCTGCCCATGCGGGCGGTGGACAGCCTGATGAAGGCGGTGAACGTCTCCTACGGCATCAAAAGCCCCCGGCCCACCCTGCGCCACCAGCTGGTGGTGGGGCTGTACACCCTCTTCCTGATGGCGGTGATGATGCTGACGCTGGTGCTGATGCTGGCGGGGCGGGGGTTTTTGACCTTCCTCAGCCGGTACCTGCCGGTGATCCAGCCCTTCATCGGGCTGTGGAACGCCCTGCGGTTCCCCATCATGGGGACGGCCTTTTTCCTGGCGCTGGGGGTGCTGTACTGGGTGGCGCCGGGGATCACCGGGCCGCGGCGCCGGGTGTTCCCGGGGGCGGTGGCGGCGCTGTGCTCCTGGCTGGTGTTTTCGCTGGGGTTTTCGTTTTACGTGGAGAACATCGCCAACTACTCGGTGCTGTACGGGGCGCTGGGGGGGATGGTGGTGCTGCTGCTGTGGCTGTACGCCACGGCCACGGTGCTGATCATGGGGGCGGAGGTGAACCGGGCGCTGGTGCAGTCGGCGGCGTGAGCCATACCCTCTGCGGGGAGGAAGTCCCGCCCAATGCAGTTTCTTTTTTCAAAACAGCCTGTTCACCGGTGGGTGGGCGGGCTGTTTTGGCGCTTGGTCCTCTCCTACCCTTTATTGTTATTATATTAAGGCGTCTCTTCGAGCGCCCCGCCGGCGAGG
>CAJUFR010000038.1 GCA_910585525.1 uncultured Angelakisella sp. | reverse complement strand
TCTTTCTGTCGACACAGAAAGAAGGGCCCCGCCGGCGAGGCGGTCGAAGAGATGATTTGAAAATAGCATAAAAAGGTATGGAAAGACAGCACAGCACATGCTCCGCCCATGCTTTCTCAAGCAAAAATATCGTCCTTATCTTCCATCCCGCAAGGAAGTATGATGGGCCTGATAGTAAGCCGAACTGGCCGCCAGATCCCGGCGGACCCCCTCGCTGAGAACCTCCGACATGGAGCGCCACCGCTCCGGGTCCATGGCGTAAAGAGCGTTCCCGGCGTGTATGTAGGCGGTGAGAGTCCCGCTGTACCGGAAGAACCGGTCCTCCGAGGAACGCTTTGCGGCGCTGTCTTTTTCTCTGGAGAATGAGCAACGGCAGTTAAGAGTTTACCCCGGAAATCCTTCACGAAGTTTTGTTTCTGGCTGGAGACCCGAGCATATCCGTATCTCATTTTTACCTCCTTGCTCATTGATTATTATGTTCCGTTCAATTTTGCTATAATGATGGAGCCCTTTGCAAAGGGCGAAAAAATTTTTTGAGACAGCAAAAGGCCAGGTGCAATATTTTTGCCCCTGGCTTTTTGTCATCCGTTATCTTGCACACTCCCCGGCCACCCCCGCCAGGATATCCAAACCATGACCCAGAGCCGGAAGGATAAAGCCCAGGCTCTCCCGCGCCGCCTTGGGGCTGCCGGGAAGATTGACAATAAGGGTCCGCTCCCGGATGCCGGCGGCGGACCGGGAGAGCATCGCCCGGGGGGTGATTTGCATACTCATGGCCCGCATAGCCTCCGGGATGCCGGGGACCATCCGCTGGCAGACGTCCAGGGTGGCCTCCGGGGTCCAGTCCCGGGGGGAAAAGCCGGTTCCCCCGGTGGTAAAAATGATATCCACCAGCCCCTGATCGCACCACTGGGCCATGGTGGCGGCCAGCTGCTGCCGGTCGTCGGGGAGGATGACCGATCGCGTGACGGTATACGCCCCTGTCTCCTCCAGCATTTCCCGGATGGCGGGACCACTCAGGTCCTCTCGCTCTCCCGCTGCCCCCTTGTCGCTGGCGGTGATGATTCCTGCACGGAACATAAGAAAAGTCCTCCTTTATCCGATTTTCACCGGCTGGCTGGTGATGACCAATTCATCCCCCTCCCGGATGGTGCCACCCCGGAGGACCCGGGCAAAGACCCCCTCCCGGGGCATGATGCAATCCCCCACCCGGTGGAATATCTCACAGTGCTGGTGGCATTCCTTCCCCACCTGGGTCATCTCCAGCACCACCTCCCCGCACTGGAAGATGGTCCCCACCGGCAGCGTTCTAAAGTCGAAGCCGGAGACCAGCAAATTCTCCCCAAAGTCCCCATCCTTCACCTTGCCGCCCCGGCGGTTGAACGCCTCCACCTTCTCCCAGGAGAGAAGGCTCACCTGGCGGTGCCAGTCCCCGGCGTGGGCGTCCCCTTGGATGCCGAAGTTTTCGATGAACCTTCCCTCGTGGACATTGGTCTTGACCGTGCCCCGCTCCGGGCTGGTACAGACCGCCATCACTTTGCCCATGGTCTTTCCTTCCTTTCTATCCCCCGATCTGGGACATGATGTGCCGGTCCCACCCGGCGCTCTCTTTTCCGCCAAAGTCGTGATGGAGGGGCTTGTCACGGATGGCCTTGGCCATCACCCGGGCCAGTTCCTCCTCCCCGGCCCCGCTCCGCACCAGTTCCCGCAGCGGCACCCCGTCGCTGTAGTGGAGGCAGAGTTTCAAAAAGCCGGTGCTGGTGAGCCGCACCCGGTTGCAGTCCCCGCAAAACCGGTGGGAGACGGCGCTGATGAAGCCGATCTTTCCTGTAAACCCCGGCAGGCTGTAATAGACCGCCGGGCCGTTCCCCCGGGGTACCCCCTGATATGGCTCCATGGGACCGAAGGCCGCCTCCAGGCGCTGCCGCACCTCCTCCCCCGGGATGGGAGTGAGGGCTGCCCCCATCCCCACCGGCATCAACTCGATGAACCGGACATCCAGTTGCCGGTCCCTGGCCAGGGCGGCTAGTTCCTCCAGGTCCCGGTCATTGTGCTCCCGGATGGGCACACAGTTCACCTTCACCCGCAGTCCCGCCCCCAGGGCAGCATGGATGGCCTCTCGGGCATCCCCCTCCAAAGGGTACCGGGTCAGGGCCTTGTACCGCACCGGGTCCAGGGTGTCCAGGCTGATGTTCACCCCGTCCAGTCCCGCCGCCGTCAACTCCCCCAGCATCCGGGGGAGCAGTATCCCGTTGGTGGTCATGGTCACCTCCCGGATACCGGGGATGGCCTTTAGCATCTCCACCAGCCGGGGGCAGCCCTTCCGCACCAGCGGCTCCCCGCCGGTGAGTTTCACCCGGGTCACCCCCAGCCGGGCCGCCGCCCCGCAGATGGTCCCGATCTCCTCCAGGGTGAGCATCTCTCGATGGGGCACCGGCTCCACCCCCCGGGGAGGCATGCAGTAGACACACCGCAGGTTGCACCGGTCGGTGACCGACACCCGCAGGTAGTCGATGATCCGCCCTGTCCCGTCGGTCATGGGGTCTCCTCCCCGTGTTTGGGATTCATAAAATCACCGCTTTTGCCCCCGGTCTTGCGCAGCAGATAGACCGACTGGATCTCCATCCCCTTGTCCATAGCCTTGCACATGTCGTAGATGGTGAGCAGCGCCACGGTGGCCCCGGTGAGGGCCTCCATCTCCACCCCGGTCTGTCCCGCCACCCGGACGGTACACCGAACCTCCACCGCCAGTTCCTCCGGCAGCATGGCAAAGTCCACCGTGCATTTGCCCAGGGGCAGCGGGTGACAGAGGGGGATCAGTTCCCATGTGCGCTTG
This sequence comes from uncultured Angelakisella sp., assembly GCA_910585525.1. Classification (GTDB taxonomy): domain Bacteria; phylum Bacillota; class Clostridia; order Oscillospirales; family Ruminococcaceae; genus Angelakisella. The sequence continues at coordinate 17,048 of CAJUFR010000038.1, read as the reverse complement.
GCCGCCATGATCCCCGCCACCCGGGCCACCCCCAGCACGTCCCCCTTGCCGGCGGTCCCGTCCTGGATGGCGTCATAGGTCCGCTGTCCCACCAGGATGCGTCCTGCGGCGGTAGCGGCGCGGTCGGTGACGCCTTTTTCGGTGACGTCCACCATCACCGCGTTGCCCTGCTGGTCAAAATGGTTCATGGACGGTGTGGTTTCGGATGGAATATCTGCGCCGGGTTCCTTGTACATGATGCCTGTCCCTCCCTCTCTTTGGCAAGAAACTGCTGTAATGTAGAATGATCGTTCCAGGGAATATGACAATATTATATTATATCCCTTTGAATACTACAATGGTTGTACTGAAACGACACAATCGTTCCAAAAAAATGGGGAGACACTCCCAAGAGTGTCTCCCCACTTATCCCTTCTATCACACCGCTCCCCCAAACATTTCCGTAGAAAGATACCGGTCCCCGGTATCCGGCAGCAGCGCCACGATGGTCCTGCCCTTGTTCTCCGGGCGCTTGGCCAGCTGGGTGGCGGCCCACAGCGCCGCCCCGGAAGAGATACCGGCCAGCACCCCCTCGGTCCGGCCCAACAGGCGGCCGGCGGCGTAGGCATCCTGGTCCTCCACCGGGATGACCTCGTCATAGACGCCGGTGTCCAGCACCCCGGGGACGAAGTTGGCGCCGATGCCCTGGATGCCGTGAGGGCCGGAGCGCCCCTGACTCAACAGTGGGGAGGTGGCGGGCTCCACCGCCACCACCCGGATGGCGGGGTCTTTCTCCTTGAGGTACCCACCCACGCCGGTGATGGTGCCACCGGTGCCCACCCCTGCCACGAAGATATCGATCTCCCCGTCGGTGTCCTCCCATATCTCCGGGCCGGTGGCGGCCCGGTGGGCGGCGGGGTTGGCGGGGTTATCGAACTGGCCGGGGATGAAGCTGCCGGGGGTCTCCGCCGCCAGTTCCTCCGCCTTCTGGATGGCTCCGGCCATCCCCTGGGCGCCGGGGGTCAGGACCAGCCGGGCTCCGTAGGCCTTCATCAGCTGGCGGCGTTCCAGGCTCATGGTGTCCGGCATGACGATGACCACCTGGTACCCCCGGGCGGCGGCCACCGACGCCAGGCCGATGCCGGTGTTGCCGGAGGTGGGCTCAATGACGGTGGCCCCGGGCTTTAGGATGCCCCTTTGCTCCGCGTCGTCCAGCATCGCCCTGGCCACCCGGTCCTTGACGCTGCCAGCGGGGTTCAGGTATTCCAGCTTCGCCAGGATACGGGCCTCCAGCCCCTCCTGGCGCTCCAGCCGGGCCAACTCCAGCAGCGGCGTGCGGCCGATCAGCTGGTCTACCGACGTATAGATCTTCCCCATACCCGTTACCTCCCTGTGTTATCCCTGCATCTCCGAGGCAGACTCGGAGGAGGTATCATCCTCTTCCTCGCCCTCCTCGCCTTCGTCACCTTCGGTCTCGTCGCCGCCTTCGTCTTCGCCGTCACCATCACTGTCGGAACTGCCCTCGTCGGAGGAGCCGTCGCTCTCCCCGGCCTCGGAGGAGGCGGCGCTGCTTTCCATGCCGTTGCCGGCGAGTTCCGGCACTATCTGGGAGATAGAGGCCCCCTCGTCCCCGGGCATCGGCTCGATGGGGGAGGGGATATCCCCGGGCAGCAGACCCGCTCCCGGCAGGTCCTTGATGGCGTAGAGGTACCAGCCGCTGCGGCTGCGGTGCAGTTCATAGATCATGTACTTCTGGGGCTCCGGCTCCTGGATGTTGCCGCTGGCGTCCAGGTCCAGGATGGTGCTGGGGGGGACGTAGCCCATCTTCAGTTCGATGACGTCACCGCTGGTCTTGTTGATCTCCTCCACCTTGGGGGTGGCGAAGCCGGTCATGGTGATGATGGGGACGTGGTAGGAGCGGATCGCCTCCTCGTAGAGGTAGCTGTTTTCCAGGTCGCCGAAGGAGCGGTGCTCCAGCTTCACGTCCGGCCCGAACAGCCGCTGGGCGGTGACGTCGATATCGCTGGCGGGGATGACCACAAAGTTGTTGTCGTCATACTCGTACTGGTCCCGCTTCTCCCCCATGGCGGTGGCCCAGATGGAATACTGGAGAAGGCTGGCGTTGTCGATGTTCACCGGGTTTTCGAAGGGCACCGGGTCGAAGATGACCACCGGCAGCAGCATCGTTTCGTACTCCTGCTTCTTCCGGGAGTTATCCAAAAGGCCCTTGGTCATGTTGAGGCAGAAGCTGGCCACGGTGAAGAAGCCCACGAAGCAGAGGATGATAAACACCCCGCCGATGGGCGCCGCGTACCGGTTCCGCCGGCTGGAACGAAAGATAGACGTGCTCATAGAAAAGTCCTCCTCACCGGACCTGGCCGCTGCCCAGGACGATGTATTTTGTGGTGGTCAGCGCCTCCAGCCCCATAGGCCCCCGGGCGTGGAGCTTCTGGGTGGAGATGCCGATCTCCGCCCCCAGGCCGAACTGGCCGCCGTCGGTGAACCGGGTGGAGGCGTTGACGTACACCGCCGCCGCGTCCACCTGGCGGGTAAACTGCTGGCTGTGCTGGTAGTCGCTGGTGACGATGGCCTCGCTGTGGCCGGTGGAATACCGGCGGATGTGGGCGACGGCCTCCTCCAGGGAGCCCACCACCCGCACCGCCAGGATGTAGTCGTTGTACTCGGTGGCGTAATCCTCGCCGGTGGCGGGGACCACGGTATCCCCCAGTATCTCCCGGGTAATGGGGCAGCCCCGAAGCTGGACCTGGTACCGGTCCAGGGCGGCCTTGGCCATGGGGAGGAACCGGTCCGCCATCTCCCGGTGGACCAGCAGCGTCTCGGCGGCGTTGCAGACCGACGGACGGCTGCACTTGGCGTTCTGGATGATATTTACCGCCATCTCCAGGTCGCAGGGGCTGTCTACATAGACATGGCAGTTGCCCACCCCGGTCTGGATCACCGGGACGGTGGCGTTTTCCACCACCGCGCGGATCAGGCCCGCCCCGCCCCGGGGGATGAGGACGTCGATAAGGCCGTTTGCCCCCATCATCTGCCGGGAGGTCTCCCGGCTGGTGTCCTCCACCAGTTGGACGGCGTCGGCGGGGAGCCCCGCTTTCTCCAGCGCCTGGCGCATGACACCGGCCATGGCGATGTTGGTCTTTACCGCCTCCTTGCCTCCCCGGAGGATGCAGGCGTTGCCGGATTTGAGGCAGAGTGCGGCGGCGTCCGCCGTCACGTTGGGCCGGGCCTCGTAGATGATGCCCACCACCCCCAGTGGCACCCGGACCCGGGTGATGGAAAGGCCGTTGGGCCGTGTCCACCCGGCGTCGGTCCTGCCCACCGGGTCGGGGAGGGCGATGATCTCCTCCACCCCGGCGGCGATGCTTTGGACCCGCTTTTCGTCCAGGGCCAGCCGGTCCAGCATGGCGGGGGCCATGCCGTCCGCCCGGGCGGCGTCCAGGTCGGCCCGGTTGGCCGCCAAGATCTCCCCGGTGTTTTGCCCCAGGGCGGCGGCGATGGCGGCCAGGGCGCCGTTCTTTTCCTCCGCCCCGGCCAGCGCCAGGGCGGAGGCCGCTTCCCGGGCACGCTCTCCCATCTGCTGTATCATTTCCAAACCGGTCACATCCTTTCCTGGGACCCCAGCTTTTTGGCGAGGATCAACTCAAAGGGAGCGTCCTCCGGCTGGAAGCCCCCCACCACCGAATAGCCCAGCCTGCGGTAAAAGTGTTGGGCATATTCATCCGACGCGGTGGAGGTCATCACCAGCGGGCAGCCGAGACGGCCCATCCGCTCCTCCCAATATTCCATCAGTTTCCTTCCGTATCCCTTGCCCCGGCTGCCCTCCAACAGGAAAAGCAGGTTGAGGAAGGGGATGCTGTCCCAAAAGAGCCCATACCGCAGCCATCCGGCCAGTTGGCCACCCTCCTCGGCAAGATACACCCGGCCCAGCCGGACCGAGTTTTCCAACTCCTGCCCGGTGATGTGGGTATCCAGCTTTTTCAGCCGTTGGATGTCGGCGGCAGCTGCCGGCCGGAACTCCATGTCAGCAGCCCTCCCGGGCGATGAAGTGGGTGCCGGCGGGCTTCCCCTCGGTGAGGTCGTAGAGCACGTCGGGGTTTCTGCCGTTCACGATGTACATATCCGCGCCAGCGGCCAGGGCGATGCGCCCGGCGGTGAGTTTGGTGAGCATCCCCCCGGTGCCCCGGCTGGAGCCCGCCCCGCTGGCGGTGTCCATCAGGGCGTCGGTGATCTCCCGCACCTCCGGCACCAGCCGCGCGGCGGCGTCCTTGGCGGGGTCGGCGGTGTACAGGCCGTCGATATCGCTGAGGATGATAAGGGCGTCGGCCTGGATGATCTGGGTGACGATGGCGGAGAGGGTGTCGTTGTCCCCCACCCTGATCTCGTCGGTGGCCACCGTGTCGTTCTCATTCACCACCGGGATGGCCCCCATGCCGAAGAGGGCTTCAAAGGTGTTGCGGACGTTCCGGCGGCTCTCCGGGTCGTCCAGGCTGTACCGGGTCAGCAGCACCTGGCCCACCGTGTGGTTGTACTCGGAAAAATACTTGTCATAAAGGTACATCAGTTCGCACTGGCCCACGGCAGCGGCGGCCTGCTTGCCGGGGATGGTGGCGGGGCGCTCCCGCAGCCCCAGCTTGCCCATCCCCACCCCGATGGCCCCGGAGGAGACCAGCACCAACTCCCGGTCGGTGTTTTTGATATCCGCCAGCACCTTCACCAGCTTTTCCATCAGCCGGATGTTGATGTGGCCGCTGGCGTGGGTCAGGGTGGAGGTCCCCACCTTGACGACGATGCGTTTTGCTTCCCTTGCGTTGCTCATGGCCTGGTCATCCCTCCTCCGGCAGCGGCGCCAACTCCGCCAGCAGCTTGGTTACCCGCTGGTCGTCCATCTCCTTCACCGTCACGGTGAGGCGGCCGTAGCTGAACTGCTCCCCCGCCTGGGGGATGTGCTCCAGCATCTCCAGCGCCCAGCCGTTCATGGTGTTGAAGTCGCTCTCAAACCCCCTGGGGGCGTAGTTGATGGCGTCGAAAAACTCCTCGATGTTCATGTCGCCGCTCACCTCCCAGCTGTCCTCCCCCAGGGGGGCCAACTCGGTGATGATCTCCTCGTCCTCGTCCCATATCTCCCCCACCAGTTCCTCCAGCAGGTCCTCCATGGTGACGATGCCCAGGGTGCCGCCGTAGTCGTCGATGACCACGGCGATATGGGTCTTTTGCCGCTGGAACTGGGCCAGCAGGCGGCTGATCTTCATGGTGCGGTGGACGAAGGTGGCCTTGGTCATCAGGTTTTTCAACCGCACCGGCCGCCCCTGGATCACCTTTTTCAGGATCTCCCGGGACTGGACCACCCCCACGATGTTATCGATGGTCCCCTCGTAGACGGGGATGCGGGAAAACTTCTTGCCGTTGACCACCCGCAGGATCTCCGGCTGCTCCTCCTCGATATCCAGCGCCACCAGGTTGACACGGGGGGTCAGGACCTCCTGGACGGTGGTCTCGTCAAACTCCAGGGCGGATTGCACCAGGTCCTTCTCCTGCTCCTCCAGCACCCCTTCCTCCTGTCCGACGCTGGCCATGTACATCAGTTCTTTTTCGGTGAAGCTGGGGGCCTTTTCCTCCTCCCCGCCCCGGCGGAAGGCGCCCTTGAGCCAGATGAAGAAGGTGCTCAGCGGCCAAAGGAGCAGGGAACAGAGCCGCAGCGGCTCGGCAAAAAGGAGGACCAGCCGTTCGCTGTTCTCCTTGGCCCAGCTTTTGGGCAGTATCTCCCCGAAGGTGAGGATGACCAGGGTAGTGACGCCGGTGGCCAGCGCCACCCCGGCGTCGCCAAACAGCTTGGTGGCGATGACGGTGGTGAGGGAGGACAGGGCGATGTTCACCAGGTTGTTGCCGATGAGGATGGTGGAGAGCATCCGGTCGTAGTTTTCCACCAGCTTCACCGCCGTGACGGCCTTCTGGTCCCCCTCCTCCGCCATGTTGCGGATGCGGATCATGTTCACCGAGGTAAAGGAGGTCTCGCTGGCCGAAAAGAAAGCCGAAAAGGCCACCAGCGCGGCCATAGCGGCATAAACGCCAAAGCTACTGTCCAAAAAAATACCAACTCCTATTTCGATACGATGTCGGGTATTGGGTCCATAGAAAAACCCATTACCCTGTATTGTACCAAAAAAGGAGGTTGGCGGCAAGGTGTTTTGCTATTTGTTTAGGAACTGTTTACGAACGGCGGGGACGAAAAGGCCCCGCCACAGGGGTGGCGGGGGGATGATCAGTCATCGTCCTTCTTGCTGCCCTGTTCCTTGATCAGGGCCTGCACCTTTTCCTTGGCTTCCTCCAGGTCTTTGCAGCCGTCCAGGATCATATCCACCATCTGCAGGATTATTTTGAACTGCTTATCTGTCATTACATCCACCATGACCTTTCCTCCCGTCAGGGCCGACTGGCTAGCTTCTTCTGCTTTTATTTTACCACAGACCGGGGAGGTTGTACAGAGTGGATGTGGCCCCCGGCTCATAACTGCTTCCGTATCCGCTCCATGGCCCCTTTTTCGATGCGGGAGACCTGGGCCTGGCTGATGCCCACCTCCCGGCTCACCTCGATCTGGGTCTTGCCGGACATGAACCGCAGGGAGAGGATGCGCTTTTCCCGCTCCCCCAGGCTCTCGATGGCCTGGCGGATGGAGATCTCCTCCAGCCAGTCGCTGTCGGTGCGGCTGTCCTTCACCTGGTCCATGATGTAGATGGTGTCCTTGCCGTCGGAGTAGACCGGCTCCTGAAGGGAGGCCGGCTCCACGATGGCCTCCAGGGCGAGGACCACGTCCTCCTTGGGGCAGCCCATCTCGGCGGCGATCTCCGCCACGGTGGGCTCCCGCAGGTTCCGGCCGGTCAGCTGCTCCTTGGTCTGCATCGCCTTGTAGGCGGTGTCCCGCATGCTGCGGGATACCCGGACCATCCCGTGGTCCCGGAGGTACCGCCGCACCTCCCCGATGATCATGGGGCAGCTGTAGGTGCTCAGGCGCAGGCCGTATTCCGGCTTGAAGTTGTCGATGGACTTGATGAGGCCGATGACCCCCACCTGGAACAGGTCGTCCATATTCTCCCCGCGGCCGGTGAACCGCTGGATGACACTGAGCACCAGCCGCAGGTTGCCGCTGATGAGTTTCTGCCGGGCCTCCTTGTCCCCCGCCTGGGCCTTCCGTATCAACTCCATCTTCTCCTGCTCCCCCAGCACCGGCAGCTTCGCCGTGTTGACGCCGCAGATCTCTACCCTGTTCTGGTACACCGCCATCATCCTCTCCTGTGTTTTACCGCGCACAGAGAGTATGGCCGGTCTCCGGCCGGGATAAGCCGGAAAATATAGGCAGGGAGAAAAAATTTCCCGCCCTTCCCCAAAGGCGGGGAGGGCGGGGAGACCGGGACAGGGAAGTGTCAGCCTTCCCCGGCGGCCCGGGCCACGAAGGCGGTAAAAAGCTGCCGGAACCGGGGGTGCCGCTCCTCCATGCACTCCGGGTGCCACTGGACCCCCAGGATGGAGCCGTTCCGGTCCTCAATGGCCTCGATGATGCCGTCCTTTGCCCGGGCGGAGACGATAAAGCCGGGGGCCAGGTCCTTCACCGCCTGGTGGTGGTAGGAGTTGGTGAGCAGCGGCCCCTCCCCCAGCGCCGCCGCCAGAGCGGTGCCGGGAAGGACGTCCACCGTGTGGTACTCCTCCGACCGGCTGGCGGTCTCCTGGCGGTGGCCCATGGCCTGGGGGCACTGGGTGGGGATATCCTGGTACAGCGTCCCGCCAAAGGCCACGTTCACCACCTGGAGCCCCCGGCAGATGGCCAGCATCGGCTTGCCCAGGGCGGCGGCCTGGCGGATCAGTTCCAGTTCAAAGGTGTCCTGCACCCGGTCGATGCAGGTGACCTCCTTCACCGGTTCCTCCCCGAAGAATTGGGTGGCCACATCCAGCCCGCCGGGGATCAGCAGGCCATCCACCAGGGCGGCCAGCCGCCCGCAGTCCTCGGGCCGGCCGCCCACAGGCAGCAGCACCGGGACGCCCCCCGCCCGCAGCACCGCCCGGACATAGGTGTTGTTGGTCTTGTATATCTTCTGGTCCTCCTGGCAGGCGGTCATGCCGATGATGGGTCTCATACGCATCGTCCCCTCATTTCTGTTTTTTATATGATATAGTATAACACGAAACGGGCGACGGCGCCAAGCGCCCGCCGGAATTTTATGACCAGTCGAGGGCCGAGCCCTCGCCGCATAAGATAAAAGGAGAAGGAGGCGATGCCATATGCTGTGCAGGCTCAGTGACCTGCGGGACAAGGAAGTGGTAAACATCAACAACGGCAGCTGTATGGGCTGTGTTTCCGACGTGGAGTTGGATACCTGCTCCGCCCGGGTCACCGCCATCGTCATCTACGGCCGCAGCCGCCTTTTTGGCCTGCTGGGCCGGGATGAGGACACCGTCATCTGCTGGAGCGAGATCCAGTGCATCGGGGAGGACACCGTCCTGGTAAAATACTGCCCGCCCCCCTGCCCGCCCCAGCGCCACCGGGATTCCATCCTGGACCGGCTGTTTGGGTGAGGGTCATTCCTCCCCCAGCAGGAAGCAATACTGGTAGGGGGCCAACTCGCGCCGGGAGCAGGGCCCCTTTTCCCCGGTGATCAGGTCGGTGAAGGTCCCCTCCATGGCGTCCAGCCAGGCGGTCCGGGGCTCCCCGGTGAAGTTGAAGAGGCAGACCAGCGGCGCCCCCGCCCCCCGGCGCACCAGGGCCAGGATATGGGGATCGTGGGTGTCCCAGGTGGTGACCCGGGCACCGGGGCCGAAGGCAGGCTGGGCCGCCCGCAGCCGCTCCAGCTGCTCCAGGCCGTCCCAAAGCCGCTGCTGCACCGTCCCGGGCCGGTCCCGCAGGGCGGCGTTGTCCCAGGAAAAGGGGGTGCGGTGCAGGTTGCGGCTGTCCTCCCGGCGGTCCGGGTCATCGTGGTAGCCGTAGCCGTTGAGTTGCCCGATCTCGTCCCCGCTGGAGAGCATGGGGAAGCCGGCCATGGCCATGACGGCGGCGTGCATCATCAGGTCCCGCCGGATGCCCATGGCCACCTGGGCCTCGTCCCCCTCGTACAAGCCCTTCTCGATGCCGCAGAGGCTGGCGGTGGTGCCGCAGCTGCGGGCGTCCTGGGTCTTGGGGTCGTAGTTGTACCGCTCCCCCCGGGCGTAGGAGCCGGGGAAGCTGCCCTCAAAGAAGGTGTAGAGGTACTTTTTGTGTTCCACCGGGTCCTGGCCCAGTTCCTTGCCGTAGGCTTCGTTCAGGCCCCAGCCGATGTCGTCGTGGCAGCGCAGGTAGTTGACGAAGCAGCAGTGGTCCGGCAGGCTGTGCAGGTCGTCCAGCTGGCGCTTCAGCTGCCGGATGTCGCCGCTGGCCAGGGCGCTCCACTGGGTGGCCATGGTGGAGGAGTTGTAGAGGATGTGGCACTCCGGCTTTTCGGCGGTGCCGAAGTAGGGGGCCAGTTCCTTGGGGGCCATCACCACCTCCCCCTTGAGGATGACGCCGGGGCAGACCGTCTCGGTGATGAGCCGCAGCATCCGCATGATGGTGTGGACCTGGGGGAGGTTGCGGCAGGTGGTGCCCAGTTCCTTCCAAAGGTAGGGCACGGCGTCGATGCGAAGCACCTCCACCCCCAGGTTGGCAAGGCGGAGCAGGGCGGCGGCCATCTCGTGGAACACCACCGGGTTTTTGTAGTTCAGGTCCCACTGGTAGGGGTGGAAGGAGGAGCAGACATACTTCTTCATCTCCGGCTGCCAGATGAAGCTGCCGGGGGCGGTCTCCGGGAAGACATCGGGGATGGTCTTTTCCATCTCCCGGGGGATATCCGGGGTGTCGAAGCAGATATACCGGTCGATGTACTTCTGTTCCCCCGCCTTGGCCCGCATGGCCCAGCGGTGGGTGTCCGCCGTGTGGTTGATGACAAAGTCCAGGCAGAGGCTCATCCCCCGGCGGCGCATGGCGGCGGTGAGCCGCACCAGGTCCTGGTTGGTCCCCAGAGAGGGGTCCACCTGGCCGAAATCCTCCACGGCGTACCCCCCGTCGTTGTCCGGGTGGGGCATCTTTAAAAGGGGCATCAGGTGCAGGTAGGTGATGCCCTGCTGGGCAAGGTAGTCCAGCTTCTTCTCCAGCCCCGCAAGGCTGCCGGCGAAGAGGTCGGTGTACATGGTCATCCCCAGCATATCCCCCCGGCGGAACCAGTGGGGGTCCTGCTCCCGGCGGTTGTCCAGCCGCCGCAGACCCAGGCCGCGCTGGGCGTAAAGCCCGGCCATCATCTCCTCCAGGGCCTCCAGCCCCTCCCGGTCATCGTAAAGTTCCATGTAGAGCCATTCCAACTCGTCCCGCCGCACCAGCAGGCGGCGCTCGAATGCGGTCATCCCCAGATACCTCCCCTCAGTTTGCCGCCATCAGGCGGTGGATCTCGTCACGCTCCGGCATGCTGCGAAGGGCGCCCTTCCGGGTGGTGACCAGGCCGGCGGCGGCGTTGGCAAAGGAGAGCATCTCCCCCAGCCGTTCCTCGCTAAGGCCCTCCAGGCCCCATTCCAGGATATGATGCAGGCAGCAGCCGCAGAAGGTGTCACCGGCCCCGGTGGTGTCGATGGCCTCCACCGGCCAGCCGGGGCGGTCCACCCGCAGGTCCTGCCAGAAGGCGGCGCTCCCCGCCCTGCCCCGGGTCACCAGCAGCAGCCGGATGCTGGGGAAGTCCCGCCGCAGCTTTTCGGCCCCGGCCCCCAGCTGCTCCTCGGCGGTGAGGAAGGACAGTTCCTCCTCCGCCACCTTCAGCACCTGGCAGACCGAGCAGCCCCAGAGCATCTCCCGCCGGGCATCGGACAGGGAGCCCCACAGGGAGGCCCGGAGGTTGGGGTCAAAGCTGATCACCGCCCCGGCGGCGGCAGCCCGCTCCACCGCCGCCCGGGTGGCGGCCCGGACCGGCTCCCGGGTCAGGGAGAGGGAGCCGAAGTGAAAGACACGGGTCTCCCCCAGCGTCTCTGGCAGTTCCTCCGGGGCAAGCAGTTCATCGGCGCCGGGGTCCCGGTAGAAGCTGAACTCCCGGTCCCCGTCGGGGGCGTTGTGGACAAAGGCCAGAGTGGTGTGGGCGGCGGGATCCAGCACAAGGCCGCCCTCCCCGATGCCCGCCTCCTGGATGGCGTTTTTCAGCATCCGGCCAAAGAGGTCGTCCCCCACCTTGCCCACAAAGGTGGTGCGCCGGCCCAGCCGGGCCAGCATCGCCAGGACATTGCAGGGGGCGCCGCCGGGGTTGGCCTCAAAGAGGGGGTTGCCCTGGCCGCTGGCCCCGCCGGGGGTAAAGTCGATGAGCAGTTCGCCCAACGCGGTAACATCAAACATCACTGATTCCTCGCTTCCTGTTGGCGGCGCGCCGCCTTGCCTTTTTGGGGAAAATTCTTTGTAAGCGCCTGGAGTTTTGTGTTGCTTTGTGGTATAATCGTTTCCATCAGATAACAGAAGAAAGGGGCTTGCGGTATGGGGGAATACTCCTTTTCCATCTTCCCCAACGAGAACTTCCTGGACCTTCGCCTTTACCAGTACGGCTGGGAGCAGTGCGCTCCCCTCCACTCCTTCGGTCCTTTCGTCCGCAACCACTACCTGTTCCACTATGTCATCTCCGGCCAGGGGATACTGGACGCCGACGGGGAGGACGGGGCGACCCGGCGGTACGAGCTGGACCAGGGCCAGGGGTTCCTCATCTGCCCGGGGCAGGTGACCACCTACTGCGCCGACCGGGCCCGGCCCTGGAAGTATGTCTGGCTGGAGTTCGACGGGCTGCGGGCCCAGGAGTTTTTGCAGCGCGCCGGGCTTTCCATCGCCCAGCCCATCTACGCCCCTCGGGACGCCCAGCTGGGGGAGGAGGTGCGGGACGAGATGCTGTACATCGCAAACAGCCAGGAACTGTCCCCCCTCCACCTCATCGGCCACCTCTGCTTGTTTCTGGACAGGCTCATCCTCTCCTCCGCCATCCACCGGGACGCCCGGGCGGCCCAGCTGCGGGATTTTTACATCCAGGAGGCGGTGACCTACATGGAGCAGCACTACCAGCGGGACCTGACGGTGGAGGAGGTGGCGGATGTCTGCCGCCTGAACCGCAGCTACTTCAGCAAGCTGTTCCGGGAGGAGATGGGCTGCCCGCCCCAGGAATTCCTCATCCGGCTGCGGCTGGCCAAGGCGGCGGAGATGATGCGCACCTCCCGGGCCTCCATCGGGGGCATCGCCGCCATGTGCGGCTACGCCAACCAGCTGCACTTTTCCCGGGCCTTCAAAAAGCGCTACGGCATCTCCCCCCGCCACTGGCGGGACCAGGAGCGGGCAAAGCCCAAAAAAGAAGATTAGTCCTCAAAAGACCGGACTGGCTGCCCTGTTGCAGTCAGCCCGGTCGGTCTTTTTTATTCCGCGTACAGGTGCAGCTGGAAGGCCTGGTAGTCCCCCACCGGCATGGGCATCGGCCAGCCGCCGTTCATCAGCAGGTCCCCGGGCCAGCTGCCCTCCCGGCCCTCCACACGGTACCGGAGGTCCGGGTCCAGCCCCGCCAGCCGCAGGGCAAGGAAGGGTGGCGTTGCCCGGGCGGCATGGGTCACCACCGACACCAGCGCCTCCCGCCGGTCGGGGGAGACCTGCTCCCAGGCGGTGAAGGGGCCGTCCCGCCAGGGGTCGGTAAGGCGGTAGTAGTCCCCCTCCCCGATGAGCCGCCACAGCTTCTTGTACTCCGCCACCTGGCTGGCGGCGGTGTCGGTCTCGGCGGCAGTGCATTTGTTCAGGTCCATCTCGTAGCCGAAGGTGCCGCTCATGGCCACCACCCCCCGGGTCTCCATGGGGGTGGTCCGCCCGGTCTGGGCGTTGGGCACGGCGGAGACATGGGCGCCCATGGTGGCCACCGGGTAGCAGAAGGAGGTGCCGTACTGGATGCGCAGCCGGTCGATGGCGTCGGTGTTGTCGCTGCACCAGATCTGGGGGGTGTAGTAGAGCATCCCGGCGTCGAACCGGCCGCCGCCGCCGCTGCACCCCTCGATGAGGATATTGGGGTAGTCCCGGTGCAGCTGCTCCAGCATGTCATAGAGCCCCAGGACATAGCGGTGGTACACCTCCCCCTGGCGCTCCGGGGGGAGGGCGGCGGACCAGACATCGGTGAGGCTGCGGTTCATGTCCCACTTGACGTAACGGATATCGGCGCTGTCCAGCACCTTTTTCAGTTCCCCGTAGACGTGCTCCCGGACCTCCCGGCGGGAGAAATCCAGCACCAGCTGGCTGCGTCCCAGTGTCTGGGACCGGCCAGGGGCCCCCAGGGCCCAGTCGGGGTGCTGCCGGTAAAGGTCGCTGTCCTGGCTCACCATCTCCGGCTCCACCCAGATGCCGAACTGCATCCCCAGTTCCCGAATGCGGGGCACCAGGGCGGTGAGGCCACCGGGAAGTTTCCGCTGGTCCACCTGCCAGTCCCCCAGGCTGCTGTAGTCGTCGTCCCGCTTGCCGAACCAGCCGTCGTCCATGACGAACAGTTCGATGCCCAGCTTCGCGGCGGCCCCGGCGATCTCCACCAGCTTGTCGGCGGTGAAGTCGAATTCGGTGGCCTCCCAGTTGTTGATGAGCACCGGGTGCCGCCGCCCCGCCAGGGGGTCCCGGAGCAGGTGCTCCCGGATGGCCCGGTGGAACTGGCGGCTCATCTCCCCAAAGCCCCGGGTGGAGCAGACCATAGCCGCCTCCGGGGTGACGAAGGCCTCGCCGGGGGCCAGGGTCCAGCAGAAGTGGAAAGGATGGATGCCCAGGGTCAGGCGGTCGTTCTCCAGCTGGGTGCGCTCCGCCGCCGCCTGGAAGTTGCCGCTGTACAGCAGCGCCGCCCCGATGCAAAGGCCGTGGTCCTCCCCGGCGTCCTTTTCGCAGAGGATGACGAAGGGGTTATGGTGGTGGCTGGAGGTGCCCCGGACGCTGCCCACGCTTTGGATGCCGGGGCGGAGGGGGGAGCGGTCCAGGCAGCGTTCCATGGCGTGGCAGCCGTTAAAGGTGATCAGGTCATGATCCCGGTCCCCGCCGTGGAAGTCCAGGCAGAGGGACGCCGCCTGACGCAGCCGCAGCTTCCGGCTGCCCCGGTTGGTGATCCGGGCCGCCCGGGTGATGAGGTCCCGCTCCGCCAGCACGCCGTAGAGGAGTTCCACCTCCACCTGGGCGGCGGCGTCGGACAGGGTGACGGCCAGGGTCTCCCACTCCTCCCCGCCGAAGAAGGCAGGCAGGCCGGGGAGGCTGTATTTGCCCTTTTCCAGCCGGTGGCCGGTGTACCGCAGGTCGCAAAGGAGGCTGCCGTCCTCCAGTTCCAGTTCCAGGGAGGGGAGGCGGAAGTCCCCCACCCCGCAGGTGGAATACTCCTGGGGGGTGGTGTCCAGGGAGTAGGTGCGGTCCCGCCCTGCCCCGCTGGGGTTGGGGGAAAAGCCCCGGTCGGCGTATTGGATCAGGTAGGAGAGGTCCCCGCCGCTGACCCGGGGGCCGTAGTAGGTGTGGACCAGCACGTCGTGCCGGTCGGCCTTCATCTGGTAGGTGGTGCCGTGGGTGTGCAGGGTGAACACCCTGTTTTTTTCGTCCAAAATGATCATAGGAAAAAACCTCTCTGTGGTAGGTATCGCCGTGACGGCTCATGATGATTTTAGGCGATTTCCCGGCGGAAAACAAGTGCGCAAAGCGACGAATCACTTGCACCCTCCGCATGGAATTTTATCCAAGGTAACGGCCCCGGCGGGGAGTACATCCGGGCCGGGGCCGCCTGGGTCTTATGGGGGGAGATGCTGAACCATCCGACCCAGGGCGCCAGGGTAAAAGGTAAAAGGTAGTGGAACGCGGATTTACTTGCCGCCGGTCATGGCGACGCCCTCGATAAACTGGCGCTGGAAGAAGAGATAGAGGATGACCATGGGCAGCATCGCCAGCAGGGAACCGGCCATCAGCACCGGGAAGTTGGTGGTGAACTGGCCCCGGAGGTTGGCAAGCCCGGCGGAAAGGGTCATCATCTTTACATCGGAGGTGACCACCTGGGGCCACATCAGGTCGCCGTAGGCGAACACGGCGGTAAAGACGGTAAGGGCGGCCACCGAGGAGGAGGTGAGGGGGAACATCACCTTATAGAAGGATTCCCACTGGTTGCAGCCGTCCAGGTAGGCAGCCTCCCCGATCTCGGTGGGGATGCCCATGTAGGCCTGGCGGAGGAAGAAGGTGCCGAAGGCGCTGACCAGGCCGGGGAACACCAGGGCGAAGATGGTGTTGGCCGCCCCCAGCTTGGCTACCATCTGGTACTGGGGGATGATGAAGATCTGGCTGGGGAGGGACATCTGGACCAGCACGATGCCAAAGAGCAGGTTCTTGTACTTGAACTTCAGCTTGGCAAAGGCGTAGCCCGCCATGGAACTGAACACCACGGCGCAGATGACACGGAAGAGGATCATCAGGCCGGTGTTGATGTAGAGGTTCACAAAGGGGAGGCTCTTCATCACGTCGCTGAAGTTCTTCAGGGTGAACTCCCGTGGGAAGATGGTGGGGGGGATCTGCATGCTCTCCGGCACCGTCTTGGAACTGGTGAGGATCATCCAGATGAAGGGGAAGATCATCACGATGGTGCCAAGGGCCAGGAAAGCGTAGGTGAGGACTTTGATCAGTTTTTTGGACCGTTCCAGCGAAGCGCTTTTCATCTCGTACCCTCCTTACACATCGTAGTTGACCCACTTCTTCTGGCCCAGGAACTGGACCACCGTCACGAGACCGATGATGAGCACCGTCCAGATGACGATGACCGAGCCGGTGCCACGGCTGCCGGCGACGAAGGACTCGCGGTAGAAGAGGTACATCAGGCTTTGGACGCTGGTGACGGCGGGGTTGGTGTCCTCCACCATCATGAAGATGAGGTCGTAGACCTTCACCGAGGCCATCAGCCGCATGATGAGCACCACGAAGAGGGTGGGGGAGACCATGGGCAGGGTGATCTGGAAGAACTGCTTCACCTTGGTGGTGCCGTCGATCTCCGCCGCCTCGTAGTAGGACTTGGAGATGTTCTGGAGGCCGGAAAGGAGCAGCACCGCGTCGTAGCCGATGTTGGACCAGATGGCCACCACGGCGCAGGCCAGCATCACCCATTTGGAATCGGTGAGCCAGTTGATGCTGGTGCCGAAGATCTGGTTCAGGATGCCGTATTCGCCGTTAAAGAGCCAGCGCCAGACCATGGTGACGGCGGCGGGGGCGCAGATCATGGGCAGGAAGAAAACGGTGCGGAACAGGCCCCGGCCCTTGATCTTGGCGTTGAGGAGCATCGCCACCAGCAGGGCGATGAACACCCCCAGGGGGACGGTGAGGATGCAGAAGTAGATGGTGTTCCAGGTGGCCTTCCAGAACTCCGGCCGGGAAAAGACGTCGGCATAGTTCTGGATGCCGTTGAAGCGGTAGTGGCCGAAGCCCAGGTGCTCGCAGAAGCTGGTGTAGACGGTCTGGATAAAGGGCCACAGGTTCAGCACCAGCAGGCCGATGATGGTGGGGGCCACCATGAACCAGCCCCAGTTCTGCTCACGCTTGGCGGCGGCGGAAAGTTTTCCCTCTTTCATATGATTAGCTCCTATTAGGAAAACACACTGTCAAAAGGGTTTATGCGTTGGCGGGTATCAGCCCGCCTCGGCGGTATCGGTGGTATTGATTTCAATGTACTCGGCAATCCTGCGGAACTCGTCCGCAAACTTGAAGTGAACGCTGATATTGCCGTTTTCGTAAATCTTGATATGGTCTACCAAGTCCGTGAGGATTTCACGGGTGAGCGTTTCAATGCTTTGATACTTTGCAAAGGCTACCAGTGCGGGGTGTTCCTTGTCAACGCCATTCAAGAGCTCCGCCCGTTCCGCGTTCAGCCGGGCCAGCACATCCGCAAGCTCGGCGGCCTGCCGTTCATAATCGGCTTTCATATCCCGGTATTCCTGCTGGGTGATTTCCCCGTCTTTCCAATCTTGATACAGTGACTGCTTGTAGCGGGTGATTTTCGTCAATTCCTTTTCCTTTG
>CAJUFR010000037.1 GCA_910585525.1 uncultured Angelakisella sp. | reverse complement strand
CGGGGAGCCTCGGCCATCTCGCCCACGATCCAGGTGCCGTTGGGCATGAACAGGGCCTTGTTGTCCAGCACCAGCTGCTGGTTCTGGGTGAAGTCCTGATCGTTGGCCTGGGCGGGGGTGACGGGGTTGGTGTAGCTGGCCAGCTTGGCGATGATATCGAAGCACTCCTTGGCCTCGGGGGTGTCCCAGATGCCCTCGGCGTAGGTGGTGGCGTTGTTGAAGAAGTCAGCGCCGCCCACGGAATACATCAGGGCATACAGGAAGGCGTCAAAGTAACCGGTGGTGGGGTAAGTAAAGAGGTACATGTTGGGGTCCTCGGCCTTGGCCTTGTCGGCCAGTTCCCACATCTCGTCCCAGGTGGTGGGAACGGTCCAGCCCTTCTCCTCAAACAGGCCGGCGTTGTAGAACAGGCCGCAGGGGGAGTAGAACATGGGGGCCAGGTAGGTCTTGCCGTCGTTGTAGGGGTTGGTGACGGAGGTATCGGTGAAGCCGCCCACGATCTTGTCGGAGACCTTCACGCTCTCGCCGGGAACGGTCATGCAGAGAACATCGGTGATCTCGGCGATGTTGCGGTCCTTGATGAACTGCTCGGTGAGGCCCTTCTCACGGCCGGTGGCCAGGTGGATGACGTCGGGGAAGTCGCCGCCCTGCATCGAGGGCCCGATGACATCTTCCAGGTTCTTGTCGCAGATGAGTTCCACCTTGATGCCGGTCTCGGCGGTGAAGGCGTCGCAGACTTCCTTCCACATGCCGGGATAGGCTTCCTCATAACCGGAGGCCAGGGCGGCCACGGTGATGGTCACATCCGGGGCAGGTGCGGGGGCGTCGCTGCCAGAGCCGCTGGGAGCGGGGGGGGGCGCGGTGGAAGAAGGGGCGGGCTGAGTGCCGCTGTTGCAGGCGGACAGAGCCAGCACCAGGGTCAGCGCCATCAGCAGGCTAAGAAATCTCTTCATGGTGTTACCTCCATTCAGTTTTGGGAAAACAAAATTTTCCAAAGGCTGGCGAGCCAGCCCTCTTGTGACAAAGTATAACTTGTCTGGGGCCGGGAAGCAATCCCTTTGTTGCGGAAGTTTTTAGTAATATTGCTTTTTCGGTCGAATCAGCCTAATTTTCTGGAGGGCTGTTTGCAGGTTCTGGGTAAAATAGATAGTCCGCCTGCCGTCACCGGTTCTGCCGCCGGTATTCCAGGGGGCTGATGCCCTCCGCCCGGCGGAAGCACTGGGAAAAGTAGCTGAGGGAGGAAAAGCCCAATATCTGGGCGATGAGGGAGAGGGTGTGGTCGGTCTCCCGGAGGAGGAAGCGGCTCTCCTCCACCCGGCGGGCGATGAGGTAGTGGATGGGGGAGACGCCGAACTCCCGCCGGAAGGTGTGGGCCAGGTAGTATTTGTTCAGGTGGGCCAGCTGCGCCAGCTGATCCAGGCTGAGGTTCTCCTTAAAGTGGTCGTCGATGTACCGCCGCACCAGGGCGCACTCCCGGCTGGCCCGGGTGCCGGAGGCGTCGTCGGAGAGGGCGGCGTCCCGCTGGCGGCCCAGCCGGATGAGCACCACGTCCAGGAGGCTGCGGCAGACCTGCTCGTACCCGGGCTGGGATTCCCCCGCCTCCCGGAGCATCAGTTCCAGGCAGCCCATCAGTTCCTCCCACCCGGTGTGGAGGTGGAGCATAGTGTAGCCCTCCGCCCCGGCCAGCGTCTCCAGCCCGTCCACCCCCAGGACGGTATACTCCAGGGGGCTTTCCAGCTGGCTCACCTCGGTGTGGGGGACGTTGGCGTTGACGATGACGGCGTCGTGGATGGCCACCGGGAATTCCTCCCGCCGGGTGCAGAACCGCCCGTGGCCGCCAGTGATAAAGAACAACTCGGCGCAGCCGTGGGTATGCAGGCTGGAGTTCCAGTCCTTGCTGTACCGGTCCCGGGAGACATAGACCAGCCGCGGGGCGTCCCCCGGCAGGGAGGAGAGGGGGGTGTACCGGCGCTGGGGCATGGGGCGGCACCTCCTTTGGATGGGGATGGATCTATTATAGCAGACGGGGGGAAGGATGCAAAGACTTGCCGGAAAGTAGCGGGAAAAAACACCCCGGGGCCACCGTCTCTCAAGCGGTGGCCCCGGGGTGTTTATCAAGAAAGGAGGTAGTATCAACCGGGTATCTCTGTGTCCTGGTACATGTGGGGGGATTCCTCCCCCAGCAGCACCCGGCGGGCTCCCATGGCCAGGGCTTCCAGTTCGTCCTCCCCAGGCCAGAGTTCTACCGGGGCCAGGAAGGAGACCCGCTGGGTGATCCAGCCGGTGAGGAGTTGGGAACGGGCGACCCCGCCGGTGAGAAGGATGGCGTCCACCTGCCCGCAAACGGTGGTGGCCAGTTCCCCAATGGCCTTGGCAATCTGATACGCCATGGTTTCGTATACCAGGCGTGCCACGTCATCACCGGCCAATACTCGCTGCTCCACCACCTGGGCGTCGGAGGTGCCCAGGTGGCCCATCAGGCCGCCGGAGCCTCGGGCCCGCTTTTTCAGGTGGTCCATGTCGTAACAGGCGGCCAGCTTCAGCAGACGCCGGGTGGAGATGCGTCCACAGGATTCCGGGCCGAAGGGGCCTTCGTCATTGTCGGTGATATCCACCATCCGGCCCTTGTGGTGGACGCTGACGGTGAACCCGCTGCCCAGGTGTGCGACGATGAAGGTCATGTCCTGGTAGCGTTTGCCGTGGGCCGCCGCCGACCGGTGGGCCACCGCCCGGGCGTTGAGGGTGTGGCAGAGGCAGGTGCGGGGGGATTCCGGGAAGCCAGTGAGCCGGGCCAGCGGCCACATCTCATCCACCGCCACCGAATCGTAGATATAGGCGGGGATGCCCGCGGGGCTGGCGATGCTGTGGGCGATCAGGGCCCCCAGGTTGGAGGCGTGGTCCTCCACAGGGGCTTCCCGCAGCCGCCGCAGCATGGCGTCGTTGACCAGGTACGCCCCGGACCGGACCGGGGGGAGCAGCCCCCCGCGGCCCACCACGGCGGAAAGGGAGGCGGGGGCGACCTCCTGCTCCTCCAGTATCTGGCGCACCATCCGGCAGCGTAGTTCCAGCTGGCTGGCGGCGGTGGGGAAGGGGGCCAGTTCCTCCGGGGCGTGGCGGATGGTCCGGCTGAACAAAGGGGTCTCGTTGTGGTACACCGCCACCTTGGTGGAGGTGGCCCCGGGGTTGATGCAAAGTATTCTGGTATCCATGCGACCCCCTCCGTCTAAAGCAGTTCCATCCCCGCCCCGAGGGCGGCGATGTTCAACTCCGCAAAGGCGGGTTTTACATTTTCCCGGATGATCCCGGCCCAGTCGATGTGCTCCAGCGCCATCTGCCGGACGATGACACCCAGCAGGATGACGTTCATTACCCGGGGGTTGCCCAGACGGCGGGCCTCGGCAGCGGCGTCGATGACCAGGGTATCCGCCACCCGCCGCAGTTCCTCCAGTATCCCCTGGGGATAGGCCATTTTGCCGGTGGTGACAGGGATGGATGGGATCTGGTAGTCGTTCACCACCACCTTCCCCCCGGTCTTGAGGTAGTCCAGCCACCGCAGGGCCTCCATCTGCTCAAAGGCCACCAGCAGGTCGGCGGAGCCGGTCTCGATGACGGGGCTCCACACCTGTCCGCCGTAGCGGATGTGGGAGGAAACCGAGCCGCCCCGCTGGCTCATGCCGTGGATCTCGCTCATTTTTACATCATATCCTGCCTGCATCAGGCCGTTGGAAAGGAGTTTGCTGGCCAGGATGGTGCCCTGTCCTCCCACGCCCACCAGCAGGATGCTTTTGGTTTTCTGGTCCATAGTCGTTCTCCTCCTGTAAAGGTCGTTACCGGGCTTTGCCAATGGCCCCCTTGGGACAGATCTGGGCACAGATATGGCAGCCCAGGCACTGGGCCGGGTCGATGACCGCCTTTTTGGCGGTGGTGTCAAAGGAAAGGGCGGGGCAGCCGCTGCCCAGGCAGACACGGCAGCCGATGCAGCGGCCGGGGTCCACCGCTTCCGCCCCGGGGAACATGTCGGGGAATTCGGCCCGGTCGGCGTCGGAAAAGCGCTTCAGGGCGCAGGGCCACCGGGTGATGATCACCGAAGGCTCGTCGGTGACGGCCAGGGCGGCGTCCAGCGCCTCCTGGACCTGCCCAAGGTCGTTAGGGTCCACCTTCCACAGCTGCCGGATGCCGCAGGCCCGCACCAAAGCCTCCAGGTCGGTGATGGTGGCCTGCTGTCCCATGGCGTTGTAGCCGGTGCCGGGGTTCTGCTGGTGGCCGGTCATACCGGTGATACGGTTGTCCAGGATGATGGTGACGGTGTTGGAGTGGTTGTAGACCACCTCCAGCAGGGAGTTGATGCCGGTGTGGAAGAAGGTGGAATCCCCGATGACGCTTACCACCCGGGTGCCGCAGCCGGGCTGCATCTGGAACACCTTTTGGGCGCCGTGGCCGGCGCTGATGCTGGCCCCCATGCAGACGTTAAAGTCCATGGCCTGGTAGGGCTCGGCAAAGCCCAGGGTGTAACAGCCGATATCCCCGGCGATCATGATGCCCTTCCGGCGGCTCAGCTGGTAGAAAACACCCCGATGGGGGCATCCGGCGCAGAGAGCCGGGGGCCGGGGGACCACCTGTTCCCGGGAATGGGGAATGGCGGGATAGGAGGCCCCGGTGAGGGACTTGCGGAGGACGTCGGGGGTCTGCTCCCCGGAGAAGGGGAAGAAATGGTATCCCTTGGGATCGAAGCCCATAGCCCGGATGGCGTTTTCCAGAATGGGGTCGTTTTCCTCCACCACATAAAGTTCCTCCATCCGGGAGCAGAACTCCCGGATAAGCCCCTGGGGCAGCGGGTAGGTAAAGCCCAGCTTCAGGAAGGAGGTGCCCTCCGGGAATGCCTCCTTGGCGTAGTAGTAGGCCATACCGGAGGCGACCACCCCCACCTTGCTTCCCGGCAGGTACTCCGCCCGGTTAAAGGGGGAGACCTCGGACAACTCCGCCATCCGCCGGGTCCGTTCCTCCACCCGAAGGCGGAGTTTGCGGCTGATCTCCGGGACGGTCATGAACTTTTGGATATTCTTTTCATAGGGGCGGATGGGGACCTCCTGGCGTTCCCCCAGTTCCACGATGCTTTTGGAGTGGCAGACCCGGGTAGTCAGGCGGACCAGCACCATAGTGTCGAATTCCTCGCTGAGCCGGAAGGCCGCCTGGATCATTTCCTTGCACTCCTGGCTGTCGGCGGGCTCAAACAGGGGGATCTTGGCAAAGCGGGCGTAGTTGCGGTTGTCCTGCTCGTTTTGGGAGGAGTGCTGGCCGGGCTCGTCGGCGGTGACGGCAACCATCCCGCCCCCCACCCCCATGTAGGCGTAGGTGAACATGGGGTCGGCGGCGACGTTCATCCCCACGTGCTTCATGCTCACTATGGACCGGGCACCCGCCATGGAGGCCCCGATGGCGGCTTCCATGGCCACCTTCTCGTTGGGGGCCCATTCGGAGTAGAGTTCCGGGCAGGCGGAAAGGGCTTCCAGTATCTCGGTGCTGGGGGTCCCGGGGTAGGCGGAGGCAAAGTGCACCCCGGCCTCCCAGGCCCCCCGGGCGATGGCTTCATTGCCGGTAAGGAGTTGTTTCATCTTGTTTCCTTCCTTTCAGTGGTGGGTGGGGCACCGGCCAGCGCCGCCAGGGCGATGGAATACCGCTTCTCCTGGGCGGTGGCGCCCCGGGAACAGAGGACGATGGGGACCCGGGCCCCCAGGATACACCCGGCCATAATGGCCCCGGCGGTGTAGATAAACGCCTTCCCCAGGATGTTGCCGCAGCAAAGGTCGGGGACCAGGAGAAGGTCGGCTTCCCCGGTGACCGGGCTTTGGAACCCCTTTTGGGCGGCGGACTCCTGGCTCATGGCAAGATCCATGGAGATTGGCCCCGCCACCACGCAGCCGGGGAGCGCCCCGCTTTGGTTCATCTCCGCCAAGGCGCCAGCGTCCAGGGTGGAGGGGAGTTTGGGGTCCACCATCTCCACCGGACAGAGGACCGCTACCCGGGGCTCCCGGATGCCAAGCCCCTGGAGGCACGCCACAGCGTTTTCCAGAATGGCTTTCTTTTCCGCCAGGCCGGGGGCAGGTACCATGCCGCCGTCGGTGACGGCGATAAGTTTGGGTTGTCCCGGTATCTGGAACAGGGCCAGGTGGGACATCAGCCGGCCGGTGCCGATGCCGGTCTCCTTGTTCACCACCTGCCGCAGCAGGGTGGCGGTGGGGAGTTTCCCCTTCATCAGCAGCTGGGCCTTTCCCTCCCGTACCAGGGCCACCGCCCGCCTGGCGGCGGCATCCTCGTCGGGTGCGGCAAGGATACGGTCCGCGGCGGGATCAAAGCCGACTGTTCTGGCGGCGTCCCGGATCGCCCCGGGGTCCCCCACCAGCAGGTAGTCCACCAGCCCTTCCGCAGCGGCGTCCCGCACCGCCGCCAGGGTATGGGGGTCCTGGGCGGCCGCCACCGCCATTTTACGCCGGGGCGAGGAGCGGGCGGCCTGCTCCAGCTGTGCAAAGTCCTTCAAGACCATAGAAAAACACTCCTTTCCACCTTATTATCCCGGGTTTACGCCTTGGGAACAAAGCCCTGCTGGTTTACCCAGTATTTCGGCTCCTTCCCCTCCAGCAGAACCCGGCAGAGTTCCCGGACACAGTTCATGCCGGAGCGGCGCAGGGAACCCCAGGAAAAGGCCATGGCGTGGGGGGTATTGATGAAGTTGGGCAGTTCCAGCAGCTTCCGGCCACCAGGGAACTCGGTGTAATCCACGTCGGCGGCGGCCCCGGCGATGCTGCCGCTTTCCAGCGCCTGGTACAGGTCATCGTTGTTCACCAGGATGTCCCGGGCAGTGTTGAGGAAGTAGGCGGTGGGCTTCATCAGCCCAAAGAAGTGCCGGTCGATCATCCCCCGGTTGGCTGTCTCCCCGGGGATGTGGAGAGACACCACATCCGCCTGGGCAAATACCTCCTCCATGGTGTCGGTCATCCGTATGTAGGAGGGGACAAAGGCAGGGTCGATGTAGGGGTCGTAGCCGATGATGTTGGCGTCCATGCCGTAGTGCATCTTCTGGGCATAGCTGCGGGCGATGTTCCCCAATCCCAGCAGACCGATGGTAGCACCCTCCAGTTCCAGGGCCATTTTGGCCCGGATGCCCTCCGGGGTGCGAACCTTCCGGTCGTATTCACAGATGTGCTTGGTCATAGCGATGGTAAGACCTACCGCCCCTTCCGCCACGGTGGTGTGGTTGCCATAGGGGGAGTAAGCCACGTAGATCCCCCGCTTGGCGGCGTCGGCGCAGACCACATGGTCCTGGTAGCCCACCCCGTGGACCTGGAGCAGCTTCATATTTTTCCCCAGCGCCAGCAGTTCGTCGGGGAAGAAATGAACCCGAGCGATGGCGGCGTCACACTGGGCGATGTATTTTTTCATATCCTCGGGGCTGTCCTGCCAGACGCCAATAAGTTCAAACCCCTTCTGCTCCAGCAGCTTCATACATTCGTCATCGATCGGTTTGGGGGCGTATATTTTGTATCCCATCCTCTGTTTCCTCCTTTACTCCGCCACAACGACGCCCAAGGCGTCGATCTCCACCTGGTAGGGGCCCAGGGCTACCGCCCGGGCAGTGCGGGGCGGGTACGGGGCCTTGATGACCTGGGTATATGCCTCGTTGAGAAGGGGGAACTGGCTCTCGTCAGTGAGGTAGACGTTCACCCGGACCAGGTGTTCCAGATCGGAGCCGCCGGCCCGAAGCACCGCTTCCACATTGTGAAGGGCCTGCTTCACCTGGTCCTGGAAGGAGCCGGGGACCACCTCCCCGGTGGCGGGATCCAGGGGCAGCTGGCCCGCCACGTAGACCATTCCGTTGTGGACAACGCCCTGGCTGTAGGGCCCCTTAGGGGCGGGGGCGTCAGGGGTGGTGATGATCTTTATCTCGTTGAACATGGGGTCACCTCCTTTTTGTTACAGGGTGTCCACCGCTGTTTTCAGCTTTTGCAGCCCCTCCAGCAACTGTGGCCGGGGGAAGGCGTAGGCCATCCGAACAAATCCCCTGCCAAGCTGCCGGTCGTACTCCTCCCCGTTGCCCATCAGCGTCCCCGCCTGGGCAAAGAAGGAGAGCAGTTGCTGCTGGGGCAGCCCCAGTCTCCGGCAATCCAGCCAGCAGACAAAGCTGGCCTGGGGCCGCAGCAGGGTGATGGAGGGGATATGCTCCCGGAAGAAGTCGCAGGTCAGGTCCCGCAGCCCCTCCACATAGTCCCGGACCTGGTCGGCGTAGTCGTCGCACCGGCCGTCGTAGCAGGCTTCAAAGGCGGCCACCCCGGTGATGGTGCGGCTGATGCCCTTTACCGCCATCACCTTTACCAGCACCCGGTCATGGAGTTCCCGGTCTGGCAGGATCAGCGCCCCAGTGCGGAAGCCCGCCACGTTGAAGGTCTTGCTGGGGTTGATGACAACGGCGGAGCGGCCCCGGGCAAAGTCGCTTACCGAGGGGTAGCAGATGTGCCGGTGGCCGGAGAACACAAAATCGGCGTGGACCTCATCCACAATGACAAAGACCTGGTATTTTTCGGAGAGTTCCGCAATGCGCAGCAGTTCCTCCCGGGTGCAGCATTTGCCGGTGGGGTTGTGGGGATCGCAGAGGATAAAGGCGGTGCAGGCGGGGTCACGGAACTTCTCCTCCATGTCCTGCCAGTCGAAGGAGACAGCGCCGGTCTCGCAGTCTATCAGCAAAGGGGATTCCAGCAGCTGCCGGTCGTTGTTCAGCACCACCCCCCGGAAGGGGTCGTAGGCGGGGGTGTTGATCAGCACCTTTTCCCCGGGCTTAGTTACCGTTTGCAGCACAAAGGCGATCCCGGGGACGATACCGCCCACAAATTCCACCCATTCCGGGTCCACCGCCCAGCCGTGACGGCGGTAAAGCCATCCGGCCGCCGCCTTTTCAAAGTCGTCGGTAAAGTAGGGGTAGCCGTAGACCTGGCATTGGCTCACCTGGCGCACCGCCTCCAGGACGGGGTAGGGGCAGGTAAAGTGGGTCTCCGCCCCGTGCATGGGGAGTTGGCCTGGCTTTAGAGTGCGGAGATCCCAGGTCTTGGAGCGTTCCCCGGAACGGTCCAAGATCTCGTCGAAGTTGTAAAGAGGGGACATAAGTAAGAGCCTCCCTGATGTAAGGGTTGAAAAATGACTATTGTATACAGTTTTGCACCATGATTTCTGTGGAGTTAAGAGGAGATCGGAGAGAATTGGGCTTCCATTTTACTTAAAAATCATTTATACTTGGAGGGAAAACATCCCTTTCCGGTATCCTGGCATATTTGTAAAGAAAACGGAGCAGAAGGACTATGGAGAAGCGGCAGACGATATTTACCGAGACCATCAAGGACCAGATATACCAGATCCTTAAGGAAGAGATCATGAACTGCACCATCAAGTCCGGCGAAAAGCTGGTGGAGCAGGCCATCGCCGACCGGCTGCGAGTGAGCCGCTCCCCGGTGCGGGAGGCCATCAAACAGCTGACAGGGGACGGCCTGGTGGAGAACATCCCCAACCGGGGCGCCTTTGTGAAAAAGCCCACCGAAAAGGAAATGGAGGATATGTACAGCGTGCGGCTGATGTTTGAGGTCTACGCCGCCAAACGGGCCTGCCGCGTCCTCTCCAAGGCGGACGAGCGTCAGCTGCGCCGGCTGGAGAAAAGCATCCAGAAGGCTTACCAAGGCGGGGACATTAAGGGCTACCACACCCTGGAGCGGGAACTTTCCAATGTCCTCATTGCCCTAAGCGGCAACCATATCATCATCAGCACCTACGGGAACCTGTACACCATGATGAGCAACTTCGGCGGGATGGTGTTGGAGGGCAGTTCCTGTCTCTTCCAGGAGACGGTGGGGGACCGGCTGGCCCTTATCCAGGCCCTGCTGGACCGGGATGCCGCCGCTGCCGAGGTGGTCATCACCCAGCATCTGGACCGGGCGTGGGATATGATCCACGGCATCATCCAGAGGAAACAGAAGGAATGACCGGCAGTGGCCGGAACACAAAAAACCCCGGGACAGCAAACAGCCCGGGGCTTTTTGTGTTTGCTGGCTTTTTGTGTAAACGATCTAGGCGCCGGTTTTTCCCAGCGGCGGGTGGGTGACGGCGTACTCCCTGCGATGCAGCAAGAAAATGGCGACAGTGACAGCGGCGGCGGGAAGTTCCACCAGCAGGTTTGGAACGATAAGACAGCAACCCAGCAGGACGCATAGGAGACGTGTCCAAACCGGCAACGGCTTGTAGGAGTGCCCCTGGACGGCATAGGCGATGGGGATCGCCGCCAGCAGGGTGAGTATGGCGGAAAGGCAGGTATCCACAGCGGCCCAGAGGGAGGAGAAATCCAGAATGATCACAGCCGGGTTCAGGGCGAAGGCGTAGGGGATGAGGAAGGCCACGATCCCCAGCCGCACCGCCTCCCAGCCCACCTTGGTGGGGGGTGCCTCCGCCAGGGCAGCCCCGGCGTAGGAGGCGATGGCCACCGGCGGGGTGATACAGGACAACGAGGCGAAGTAGAACAGGAACAGGTGGGCGCAGAGGGGGGAGAGCCCCAGCTTCAGCAGGGCGGGGGCGATGGTGGTGGCGGTGATGATGTAAGCCGCCGTGGTGGGCAGCCCCATCCCCAGGATGATGGAAACAATCATCGAGATGACTAGGCAGGTGATGAGGCTGGTGCCCCCCAGGGCCAGGATGAAGTTGGAGAATTTGAGCCCCAGGCCGGTGATGGCCAGCATGCCGATGACGATGCCGGAGGTGCAACAGGCGGCGATGATCTGGGCGGAGCCCTTTGCCGCCGAACTGCAAGCGCCGGCCAGATGCCGCCAGGAGAACCGGTCCTCTTTATCCAGCAGGGCGCAGATGATGACAGCGGCCATGGCGTAAAGGGCGGATTTCATGGGGGTCTTTTGCAGCACCACCAGGGTGAAGATCAGCACCCCCACCGGGATGAGCAGCTTGGCCCCGCGGCGGAGCACCGGTCCCAGCCGGGGGACGTCCTTGGGGTCCATCCCCTGGAGGTCCGCCTTGATGGCCTCCACGTCCACCATGATGAAAACGCTGATGTAGTAGAGGAACGCGGGGATGGCGGCGGCCACGCAGACGGCGCCGTAGGGGGTGGCGGCCATCTCCGCCAGGATGAAGGCGGCGGCCCCCATAATGGGGGGCATCAGCTGGCCGCCGGTGGAGGCCACCGCTTCTACCGCCCCAGCGAACTCCTTCCGGTAGCCGGTGCGCTTCATCATGGGAATGGTGAAGGCGCCGGTACTCACCACATTGGCCACGGCGGAGCCGGAGATGGAACCGAAGATGCCGGAGGCGACGATGGCGATCTTGGCCGGGCCGCCCCGGGCCTTCCCCGCCAGGGCGATGGAGATGTCCCGGAAGATCAGGTCAGCGCCACAGACATTGAGAAAGGCGCCAAAGAGCAGGAAGAGGAAAACGGTGTTGGCGGAAACGCCGATGGGCATGCCAAAGACGCCCTGATCGCTGAAGATGGTCTTTACCACCCGCTGGAGGGAATAGCCCTTGTGCCCCAGCAGCCCCGGCAGATACTTGCCCCAAAAGGCGTAGAGGATGGTGACCAAAGCGATGGTGGTAAGGGAGGGACCGGTAAGGCGGCGGCATGCCTCCAGCACCAGCAGGGTGACAACGATCCCCATGACGATATCGGTAGTGGAGGCGCTGATCTGGATGCGGGTTAGGTAGCCATCCACATCCCGGAGGATGTAGACCGCCACCGCCACGGCGGCCAGGGCCATCAGCAGGTCCGGCAGTTTGCCCGGGCCGTAAAGATAGGTCTTTTTGCCCTTCCAGTCATAGATGAGGTAGCACATGAGCATACCGAACATGAAGTGGAGGACGAAAAAGGATGTGGTTTTCATGGGGGGCAGGATGAAATTTCCCACCTGGATGGCGCACATCACAAAGCAGATGAGGGTGATGCCCCGCCGGTACCAGGCATCCGCCTTGGGGTATTTGGAAACGGACTGATCAGCCATAAGGGACCTCCTCTCAAGGATCGGGGCATGGAGCGGCTGCGCTCCGTCTTTTTCTTATTTGTGGAAGGGGCGGTCAGCCCTGGGGCGGGATAAAGGCGGCAGTGGGCTCCAGGAGGTTGATCCCTTTTTCGGTGTAATACTGCACCGCGCCGGGATGCCAGGTGACAGGGACCTTGGCGGCGTTCTCCAGGGTGATGGTGGACATGGAAGGGTGCACTAGCAGCAGATCGTCTCGGGCGTCGAAGGTGGCGATCATGAAGTTGTAGACATCCTCCTGGGAAAGGTCGGCGCTGGCCAGCATCATGGTCCATTCGCAAAGGGTCTGGATGTCCTGGTCGGCGTTGCCCTTGTAGGTGCCCTTGGGGATGACGGAGGGGGTGTAGAAGGGGAACAGTTCCTGGATGGCGGCCAGTTCGGCGTCGGTCATCTGGATGAAGGAGACCTCTTTGGTGGCCTCCAACTCGGTGAGGGAGGGCCAAGGGGCCGCCTGCTGGGTGATGATGGCGTCGGTGGTCCCGTCGGACAGGGCGGTGACGGCGGCGGACCAGGTGTCGTTGTGGATCACGGCGGGGGTGATGCCCAGCTTGTCAAAGATGGCGCGGAAGGTGCTGTCGATGCTGGCGCCCTTGGGCCCCAGGGAGACCCGTTTGCCGTTCAGGTCCTGGAGGGTCTGGATGCCGGAGCCCTCAAGGGTAAAGGGGGTCAT
Source organism: uncultured Angelakisella sp. (assembly GCA_910585525.1). Taxonomy (GTDB): domain Bacteria; phylum Bacillota; class Clostridia; order Oscillospirales; family Ruminococcaceae; genus Angelakisella. Next base: position 8,785 of record CAJUFR010000037.1, on the reverse strand, counting down.
GTTGGGGATGGCGACGGTGAAAAGAGCCCGGGCCTTGCCGAATTTTGCGCCGTTGGTCCAGGAGCCGGTGCCGCTGTAGGCATCGTACAGGGTGGCGGTGCCGCCCACCCCCAGTTCTACCTCGCCGCTTTCAATCATGCTGACGTTGGCGGATTGACCGGCGGTCTGTTCGGCGGTGAGTTCATACTGCCCGGCCAGTTTGTCGTTCATGACGGTGGCCCAGCCGGAACCCATAATGTAGATGACGCCGCCCATGGCGCCGGTGCCCACCGAATATTTTTTGGCGTCGCCGGAGGGGGTGGACGCGGCCGGATCACTGGAGGAGGGAGGTGTGGAGGAGGGTGGAGGCGGGGTGTTGCAGCCTGCGGCAAGGGCGATCATCGCCGTGGCAAGAGACAAAGAAACGAACCGTTTGAGACCCTTCATAAGGCAAACCTCTTTTCTGTCTTTTTTTCTATTCTACCCCGTCAAAAGGGGCTTGAACCGGTGTAACGGCAGACGTTTTTTCTGCTGTCAAAAAGGCGGAAAACGGGTTGAACACAGGGAAATACCACACAGAATAATGTATAATGTATACAAAATTAAGTCTGTTATCAGTTTAACATCATCGGGGGAACGTGTCAAGATGGATTAGAGAAATTAGGCGAAAAGTAGAAAAAGTAGGAATTTTTTTGCGGCAAAATGCACAAAAGCCGGGGGCCCCTATGCCATCGCACAGGGGCCCCCGGCCACCGGGAACAGGTATGCTTTATCTCCCAAACAAACTCCCCAAAGGATTCTCCACCAAACGCTTCAGGTCCAGTATCGCCTGGTTGAGGCTTTCAAAGTCGATGCTGGACACCGCCTGTACCGCCTCCGACGCCTCGGCCAGGCTGGCGCGGCTTTCGGTGAGGGTCTGGTCCAGGTTGTCCAGGATGGCGGGGATGTCCGCCCCCTCCAGCTGCTGGGCCAGGGTGGTGACCTCCAGCAGGGTGGTGTTGGCGTTGGTAAGGGTGCGCTCCACTGCCGGGATCACCCGGCCCGCCAGCAGCATCAGCGCCACGGCGAACACGGCGGTGGACAGCCGGGCCCAAAACAGCCGCTTTTTGGCCAGCTTGGTTTGCAGCACCGACTGCTCCTCCAGCCGGCGCAGCAGCGTTTCCACACGGGCGGCGCTGGGGTCCGGGGCTGCGGCCCCGGTCTGGGGAACCTCCTGCTTTTCCAGGGTGGCAGTGTTCTCTTTCTCATCCATTAAAATACACTCCTTTTCGCTTTGCTCATGATGGTATCATCATATCAAGTTTCGACCGGTTCCGCAAGTACAAAAAAACCCCGGTCTCTGTCAGACCGGGGCCCTCTTATGCTGGGGTTATGTCTTACTTGGCGTTGGCGGCAGCCTTGGTCAGGGTGGCGAAGAAGTCGCCGCAGGACATGGTGCAGGAGCTGGCCAGGTCGGCGATGTCGGGGACGTTGGTGTGGCCGTTGACTTCCTTGACAGCCATGCCGGAGACATCAGCGGGGGTCTTGCCAACAGCGTACTTCTCCAGGGCGTCGATCTGCTCGTACCACTCCTTGCCGATGGCGGAGGCGGGCTTCATGTTGTAGCCTTCCTTCAGTTCCTTCTTGGTCTGGATGGCGTCAGCAACGGTGACCTTGCCGGCAGCGGTGACAGCGGCCTTGCACTGGGCAACATCCCAGGAAACGCCCACGATCTTGCCGTTGGAGTCCAGGGTGACGGCGCAGGCGGTGACGTCCGCCTGAGTCTTGCCGTCGCCGTCAGCGGAAGCGTCGCCGCCGCTCATGTTGGCGACCATGCCCAGGCCCAGTTTCAGGGAAGGGGCGCTGCAGCCAGCGACCATCAGGAGTACCAGGGTCAAAGCGATGAGTTTCTTCATGATTCTTCTCCTCCAAATGTCTTGACATTTTCTTTGAGTGTTAGCGATTTAACACTTCGTGTCCCAATTATATTGTAAACCTGATAAAATTTCAAGACTTATTTTCAGAACCCATCCGAATTTATCCAACCTGCCAAATCGTTATTAAAAAATAGCGCCTAAAACCAGCAGTTTTTACCGTTTTTCCCCGGTGGTCCTGCCAAAAATTGGCTCCGGGGCAGGGAATGATGCCTGCGGAAAATTCCCCCTGCGGCTTTTATGCAAATTCTATATTGCTTGTGATAGGTTTTTTGATTATAATATGTCTATATGCTGCCTTCTCCCCGGCCATTTCCCGGGGCGGGCGGCCCGGCACCAACAGCAAGGAGGTGTTCCCATGGCCATTGGGCCAGCGAAGAACCCCTGCATCCTCATCGCCGATGATTCGGAGATGAACCGCTCCATCCTGGAAGATATGCTGGGGGATGAATATGACATTATCGAGGCGGAGAACGGGGAACAGGCGGTAGAGATCATCCAGAAGAGGGAACAGGAGATATCCCTGGTTCTTCTGGATATCGTGATGCCCCGGATGGACGGCTTCGGCGTCCTGGCGGAGATGAAGGAGCAACGCTGGATCGAGGATATCCCGGTGATCATGATCTCGGCGGAGAGCAACCCGGACAACATCGAGAAGGCCTACGAACTGGGGGCCACCGACTTCATCAGCCGCCCCTTTGACGCCCTTATCGTCCACCACCGGGTGGTCAATACCATCCTTTTATATGCCAAGCAGAAAAACCTCACCAACCTGGTGGCGGACCAGATCTACGAAAAAGAACTGAGCAGCAGTTTGATGATCGATATCCTCAGCCACATCGTGGAGTTCCGCAACGGGGAGAGCGGCCTCCATGTCCGCCACGTCAACCTCCTCACCGAACTGTTTTTGCAGCACCTGAGCCAGCACACCGAGGAGTACCGCTTTTCCCGGTCGGAGATATCCCTCATCAGCACCGCCTCCGCCCTCCACGATATCGGCAAGATCGCCATCGACGAGGCCATCCTCAACAAGCCGGGGCGGCTGACCAACGAGGAGTTCGAGGTGATGAAGACCCACTCCGTCATCGGCGCCCAGATGCTGCGGGACCTGCCCATCCACCAGGAGGAGCCGCTGGTCAAGGTGGCCTACGAGATATGCCGCTGGCACCACGAGCGGTACGACGGCAGGGGCTACCCCGACGGCCTGGTGGGCAACGAGATACCCATCTCCGCCCAGATCGTGGCCCTGGCCGACGTCTACGACGCCCTGACCAGCGAGCGGGTGTATAAGCCCGCCTTCAGCCACCAGAAGGCGGTGGAGATGATCCTGGACGGCCAGTGCGGCGTCTTTAACCCCTTGCTGATGGACTGCCTGCGGGACCTGGCCGGCTCCATCCCCATGGAACTGCGCAACGACAGCCCCGCCCGGGCCCAGCAGCGGGAGATGCGCAACATCGCCGAGGAACTGCTGCGCCACAAGGAACTCACCGCGTCGGAACGGACGCTGCGGCTGCTGGAGCACGAGCGGATGAAGTACAACTTCTTCGCCTCCCTCACCGACGAGATCCAGTTCGAGTACACCGTCACCCCCGCCATGGTCACCCTCTCGGCCCAGGGGGCCAGCCGCCTGGGTCTGCCGGAGATCATCATGGACCCCCTCCACGACAAAAAGGCCCTCTCTATTATAGAAGGGGGGAACTGGGACGACTTTTCCCAGGCGCTGCGGGGCACCACCCCGGAGGCCCCCCTGGTCCGCCACGACTGCCGCATCTGCTACGACGGGGATTGGCGGTGGACCCGGCTCATCGCCCGGGCCACCTGGAGCCAGGAGGAGTGTCCCCAGTTCATGGGCGCCATCGGCAAGGCCATCGATGTCCACGATTCCCGGATGAAGCTGACCATGCTGGAGCGGATGGCCTCCCACGATCCCCTCACCGGCCTGCTGAACCACAGCACCGCCCAGGAGCAGATCAAGGCCCGGATGGAGGCTTACCCCGACCACAAGTACGCCCTGGCGCTGCTGGACCTGGACCACTTCAAATCCGCCAACGACACCTACGGCCACGCCTTTGGCGACCAGGTGCTCACCTACCTTTCCGACCGGCTGCGGCAGAGCGTGCGTAGCGGGGACATCGCCGCCCGCATCGGCGGGGACGAGTTCCTCATCTTCCTGGAGTACAGCCACGACATCGTCCCCATCATCCAGCGCATCTACAACTCCATCAACCGCAGGCAGTACCGTGAATTCCCCATCTCCATCAGTATGGGGGTCAGCAAGAGCGAGGAGACAGGCACTGACTACACCGCCCTCTTCAACGCCGCCGACCACGCCCTGTACGCCGTCAAGCGGGCCGGCCGGGGGGAATGCCGGTTCTACAACAGCAGGATGGAAAAGGTCCTTTCGGTCATCACCCCCATTGACGGGGAGGAAAAAGTGCCTGCCGGGCTTGCCGGCGGGGAAGGAGGAAGCAGGAAATGACACTGAAGGAATGCTACCAGGCCATGGACGCCAGCTACGACGAGGTCATCAGCCGCCTGCGCAGCGAACGGATGGTGCAGAAGTTCGCTCTTAAATTTCTCAACGACGGCAGCTACCAGCTGCTCATCAGTTCCATGGAGGAGGGGAACTGCGAGGAGGCCTTCCGGGCCGCCCACACCATCAAGGGGGTCTGCCAGAACCTGGCCTTCACCCACCTGGCCCAGTCCAGCAGCGCCCTTACCGAGGCGCTGCGGTCCGGCATGTCCCCGGAGGCCCCCGGCCTGCTGGAAAAGGTGAAGGCCGACTACCAGCGCACCGTTTCCGCCATCCAGGAGTTCCAGGCATCCCTGTGACCAAAAGTACATATGCAGACTGAGGAGACGATACATGAAAAGCAAGACGACCCGGTTCCTGGTGCTGAGCCTTGCCCTCATCCTTGCCCTTTGCCTGGTGGTATTCGGTTTTTTGGCCTTCTATATGAACGGACAGAACCTGGACACCATCAACGAGGTGGGCACCATCTACATGACCGGGATGAGCGAACGCATCACCATGCACTTTGAGACCACCGTGGAGTACCGCATGTCCCATGTGGAATCCCTGGTGGAAAGGACCCCGCCGGACAGCACCGTCAGCAACATCCGGGAGCGGCTCATCTACGACGCCGAGGCCCGGGGCATCGAGCATCTGGCCTTTTACGGCGCCGATGGCAGCCTGGAGACCATCTATGGCGAGCCGGTCACCATCACCGACCCGCCCCCCTTCCTGGAATCGATGCTGGCGGGGGAGAAGAAGGCCGCGGTGGGTACCGATCCCGACGGTGACCGTGTGTTCCTGCTGGGCTACCCGGCCTTCTACCCCATGGAGAACGGGGAGCGGAGCGTCGGCCTGGTGGCGGGGCTGCCCATCTCCTACATCGAGCAGATACTGGCCCTGGACAACGAGGATTCCCTGGTCCACTGCCACATCATCCGCCGCAACGGCAGCTTTGTCATCCGCAGCGGCGACGCCTTCCGGGAAAACTACTTTGACCGGCTGCGCAATACCATCACCGGCACCGACCCGGAGATCTATGTCACCGGGTTGGAGGACGCCATGGACCGGGAGGCCAGCTACTCCGACGTGCTGGAGATCAGCGGCGAGCGGCAGCACATCTACTGCACGCCGCTGCCCTCCTCCGAATGGTACCTGATCACCGTGCTGCCCTACGGCCAGCTGGACAAATCCCTCAACGCCCTGAGCAGCCACTGGATATCCCTGGTGCTGGGGGCCTGCTTCATCATCGTGCTGGTGCTGCTGGTGGTGTTCGCCAAGTATTTCCTCATCACCCGGCAGCAGATACACGACCTGGACGAGGCCCGGCGGGAGGCGGAGCGGGCCAGCAAGGCCAAGAGCGAGTTCCTCTCCAACATGAGCCACGACATCCGCACCCCCATGAACGGCATCGTGGGGATGACCGCCATCGCCACCGCCAACATCGGCAATATCCAGCAGGTGCAGCACTGTCTGAAGAAGATATCCCTTTCCAGCAAACACCTGTTGGGCCTCATCAACGATATCCTGGATATGTCCAAGATCGAGAGCGGCAAGCTGACGCTGAACATGGACCTGGTCTCCCTCCGGGAGGTGATGGACGGCATCGTCAACATCGTCCAGCCCCAGGTCCGGGCCAAAAAGCAGAAGTTCGACGTCCTCATCCGGGATATCACCACCGAGAACGTCTACTGCGACGGGGTGCGCCTCAACCAGGTGCTCATCAACCTCATCTCCAACGCGGTGAAGTTTACCCAGGAGGAGGGCACCATCCACGTCACCCTCTATGAGGAGGAATCCCCCAGCGGGCCGGATTACGCCCGGATCAACCTGGTGGTGAAGGACAACGGCATTGGCATGTCGGAGGAATTCCAGCAGAAGATATTTGAATCCTTCGCCCGGGAGGACCGGACCAGGGTGCAGAAGACCGAGGGCACCGGCCTGGGCATGGCCATCACCAAGTACATCGTGGACGCCATGGGGGGCGAGATCCTGCTGCAAAGCAAGTCCGGGGAGGGCAGCGAGTTCCACATCATCCTGGACCTGGAGAAAGCCACCGTCACCGAGGTGGACATGATCCTGCCAAGCTGGAACATGCTGGTGGTGGACGACGACGAGGAACTCTGCCACTCCACCGCCTCCTCCCTCAAGGAGATCGGGGTCCACGCCGATTGGGCCCTGGACGGGGAGAGCGCCATCCGCATGGCGGAGGACCGCCACCACCGCCACGACCCCTACCATATCATCCTGCTGGATTGGAAGCTGCCCGGGATGGACGGCATCGAGACCGCCCAGGAACTTCGGAGCCGCTGCGGCGATGATACCCCCATCCTCATCATCTCCGCCTACGACTGGGGGGAGATCGAGGAGCAGGCCCGGGCCGCCGGTGTCTGCGGCTTCATCTCCAAGCCGCTGTTCAAATCCACCCTCTACTATGGCCTGCGGCAGTTTGCCGGGGACGGCACCGCCATGGTGGAGCAGGTCCCCGCCCACGACCAGGTGGACCTCACCGGCAAGCGGGTGCTGCTGGCGGAGGACAACGACCTGAACTGGGAGATCGCCGAGGAACTGCTGGCCGAGCGTGGCCTTGCCCTGGAGCGGGCCGAAAACGGCCAGATCTGCGTCGAGATGTTCCAGAAGGCGGACAAGGGCTACTACGACGCCATCCTGATGGACATTCGGATGCCGGTGATGACCGGGTACGAGGCCACCGAGGCCATCCGCGCCCTGGACCGCCCCGACGCAAAGGAGATACCCATCATCGCCATGACGGCGGACGCCTTTGCCGAGGATATGCAGAAGTGCCTGGATTGCGGCATGAACGCCCACGTGGCCAAGCCCATCGATGTGGATGTGGTGGCCCGGATACTGGAAAAATATATCCGCGGCCTGGAAGAATAAACAAGAGCGCCCCCCTCAACGAGGGGGGCGCTTTGTGCTGTGGATGTTCAGCTGTTGAAGCTGTCCCGGATGATCTGCTCGATGGCGGAGATCTCGCTGGCGGGGTCCTCGTCCATCCGGCCCATGATGACCAGGAAGCAGTAGTCACCGACGGTAAAGACTTTGCCGGCCTCGGACATGGCGTACTGGTCGGGGAGGTACTGGCGGAAGGATTCCACCTCAAAGTCCTTGCGGGCCTGGAGGGCTTTCTGCACCGTCTCCAGCTTGTCGGGCTTGGCCTTTACGGCGATAAGGTTGTTGGCGGAGAGGTTCACCATGGTGACATACCCGGCGTACTCCTCCACGTCCCCGGGGTCGATGCCCAGCAGGTCCTTCAGGATGGTGTCATCCAGGGGGGAGGGCATGGTGAAGCCGTAGGTCTCGGTGATGGAATCCACCATCGACTGGAGGGTGACTCCCTCCTTGAGGGTGGGGGCGGGGGGTTCCTTGGAGCCGCAGGCGGCGGAGGAGAGAAGGAGCACGGCGGCCAGGAGCAGAGAGATGATACGTTTCATTTTCATAGTCAGGGTCCTTTCCTTCCGGCACGGGGCCGGGTATTCTTTATTTTCGGGCGTCATTCGTTGCCCGCGTTTACTTAGTGTCCCACATTTTCTATTTTATTGCACAGGTGGGTAAATTTTCCCTGGGGACTTTACAGCCGGGCGGCAAAAGCGATACAATAGCAGTGGAAAGGAGTGGTCTTTTATGGGCAGAGTGCTGGTGGTAGTGGACTACCAGAAGGATTTTGTGGACGGGGCCCTGGGGTTCGAGGGGGCCAAGAGGCTGGAGCCGGGCATCCTGGCCCTGGTGGAGGAATATGTAAAGACAGGGGACCCGGTGGTGTTCACCCTGGACACCCACGGGGAGGACTATCTCTCCACCCGGGAGGGGCGGTATCTGCCGGTACCCCACTGTAAAAAGGCTTCCCCCGGCTGGCGGCTCTACGGGGGGCTGGAGCGGTTCATGGAGGAGGACCACCCCCATGTCTACCTGGCCCCCAAGTTCGCCTTTGGGGCCCAGAATTACAGCTACCTGGCCCGGTACGCCCCGGACCAGATCACTCTGGCGGGGGTGGTGACCAACCTGTGTGTCATGGCCAATGCCGTCATTCTACAGACCGCCTTCCCCAACGCCGAGGTGGTGGTGGACGGGCGGCTCTGCGCCAGCAACGACCCTATCCTCCACGGCAAGGCCCTGGACGTGATGGCGGGGATGCAGATGAAGGTGCTGCGATAAGAGAGGAGCGGATGAGAATGGATCAGCATGTGAGAGCGGCTCGCCGGGCCACCCTGGAGCGGGTGGCCAAGGCGCTGAAGGACAACCGGATGGAGGCCCGGGTGGTGGAGACCCCGGAGGAACTGGTGGAGGCCCTTCGGGGGCTGCTGCCCCAGGGGGCGTCGGTGGCCACCGGCGGCTCCATGACCCTGGCGGAGACCGGGGT
>CAJUFR010000036.1 GCA_910585525.1 uncultured Angelakisella sp. | reverse complement strand
TCCGTGGACCCCCTGGAAGGCCCGGTTAAAGGCGGTGGGGGAATTGTAGCCGTACCGGAGAGCCACCTCCACCACCTTCTCCCCAGCCAGCAGGTCGGCGGCGGCCAGGGACATCCGGCGGCGGCGCAGGTATTCCGAAAGGGGGACCCCCGCCAGATAGGGGAATATCCGCTGGAAGTGGTAGGGGGAGCAGCAAGCCAGCCGCGCCGCCTCCTCCAGTTCCACCTCCCCGGCCAGATGTTCCTCCAGGTAGTCCAGGGCCTTGTTCATCCGTTCCACCCATTCCATACCGATCACTCCTTTTTCTTTATTGTACCTCAGCCGGGACAAGCTGTCCTCTCTTTTTTTGCGCAGATTTTACGAGAACATGATAGACCAGTTCCCCATTTTTTGCAACAGCGGCTATGGAAAACCGGCGAGTTTTATGGTATGATGTCGTAAAATGGGTTAGTGTATGCCACATCACACCAGAAAGGGGTCAACCCCATGACATTTTTCACCCCCACCCTGCGCCGGGTATTGGCGGCCGGGGTCGCCGCCCTGGCCCTGGCCGGGTGCGCTGCCCGGCGGCCGGAGGCTGTCCCGGGGCCGGAGATCCTCTCCGGGGGCGGCGCCATCTCCTCCGACCAGGGGACGGCGCTGCCGGACACGCCGCCGGATACCTCCCGGGAGGAACCCCCGGTCCAGGAGGAGTCCCCCTCCTTCCAGGAGATACCCGCCTCCCCGGCAGCTCCTTCCTCCGGCGGGACCTCTGTCTCCTCCTCGGTGGCTTCCTCTTCGGCGCCCCCTTCCTCCAGCGTGCCCCCCTCCTCCAGTTCCAGCAGCACCCCGCCGCCCCCGTCCTCCCAGGAGCCGGAGGAAGAGGACCCGGAGGACGAGGAGCCGGAAAAGGAAGAACCGGAGGAGGAAGAAGAGGAGGAACCGGCCCAGCGCCCCAGCCGCCCCAGCGGCGGTTCCGGCTCCGGGGGCGGTTCCAACTCCACGCAGACGCCCAAGCCGGACCCAAAGCCCGACCCAAAGCCCGACCCGGAGCCAGAGCCTGAACCGGAACCCGACCCAGACCCCGAGCCCGAAGAGGACCCGGAGCCGGAGGAGGACGAGGACGACGGCAAAGAGGAAGATACCTCCGGCGGCTCCGGCTGGGAGACACTGGAGGTGCAGAGCGGCGGCGCCACCATCCGTGACAGCGCCGTTTCCATCGTCGCCCGCATCGTTCAAAACGAGATGGGCAGCTCCTTCCCAGACGAGGCCATCAAAGCCCAGGCGGTGGCGGCCTACACCTTCGTGCGGTACCACAATATCACCGGCAGTTCCCCCGCCGTGGGGCTGCGTAACGCAACCGACCGGGTGACCCGGCTGGTGAAGGAGGTGGCCGGGGAGCAGATCACCTATGGAGGCCAGCCCATCCTGGCCTCCTACTGCGCCATGAGCGCCGGCTGGACCGCCTCCTCCCAGAGCGTTTGGGGGCGGGCGCTGCCCTACCTGGTGCCGGTGGAGAGCGAGGGGGACGAGACTGGAAGCGGCTTCCAGTCCACCAAGAAACTCTCCTCCCTGGAGGTACAGCGCAAGCTGGAGGGGGCGCTGGACGTGGACCTGGACGGGGTGGAGCCGGAGGACTGGTTCACCATCCTGTCCTACTGGGACGACAGCGGCCTTTACGTCGATGAGGTGGACATCGGCGGGATGGCGGTGACCACCGGCCGCAAGCTGCGGGAGAGCATCTTCAGCCTGCGCTCCACCGCCTTTGAGGTGGACTACGACCCGGACGGGGACCAGTTTCTCTTCACCACCTACGGCTACGGCCACGGGGTGGGGATGAGCCAGGTGGGGGCGGGCTACTACGCCAAACAGGGCTGGGATCATGTGGAGATACTGGAGCACTACTACTCCGGGGCGGTGGTGGAGTGATCCCCCGGAGAAAACAGAAAGCGGGAGGCCCGGCAGCGTTCGCCCCGGGCCTCCCGTGTCGTTGTAGAAATTAACCAGCCAGCAGTTCCCTCAGCTTGTCCGCGGCTTCCTTGGGGGTGGCGCAGGCGGTGAGGGCGGTGAGCCGCCCCTCCTCCTGGAACACCTTCATCAGCGCCTGGAGCACCTTCAGCTGGGCGTGGGGCTCCTTGATGCTGAGCATGAACACCACCCGGACGTCCACCCGCTGGTCCGCCATCCCCATGGCCCCGAAGGAGACCGGCTCCCGCAGGATGCCCAGACAGAGGGCGGGGGTGTTCACATGCTCCGGGTCGGTGTGGGGGATGGCGATGCCCATCTCCGGCAGTTCCAGGCCGGTGGCGTAGACCGATTCCCGCTTTTTGATGGCGGCGGCGTAGCTTTCCTTTACCATCCCCTCCGCCAGCATCCGGGCGGCCATCTGGTCCAGCACCTCCAGGTCGCTGGCGGCTGCCAGGTCCAGCACCACCAGTTCCTCCCCAAAGCACATCTCGCCCAGGATTTTTTGTTCGATATTCATGGCATTACCTCCACTGTTGTCGTTTCCTCCCCCGGGTCCCGGTAGGGGTCCTCCGGGGGGGTGCGGGCCCGGAACTTCAGCAGGCCGGGGTCCTTCTGGTGCTCCATCCAGGCGCACCAGTCCCAAAGTTCCGCCCCGTTTTCCATGTACTTGCAGGGGAGCCAGTACCGGCCCTTCCGGCCCCCGCTGTCCTCCACCCGCAGGTAGAATTTTCCGTGGGGTTCCAGTTCCTTCATCAGGAAGAGGGTGATCTCCTCCAGCCGGTAGCTGTGGCTGCGGCCGTAGGCGGTGAACCGGAGCGTCCCGTCCCCCACCTCCACCACCTTGGGGTTGCTGAGGGTGGCGAAGGTGTTCCACAGCTGGTAGATACAGACCGGCGGGAACACCCAGAACAGCAGGTTCCCCCGGCAGATCATCAGGACAGAATACAGCCCGGCCACCACGCAGAAGGCGGCGGTGCCGGTGACCTTCCACCGGAAGTCCCTGTCGTTGTACTCGTAACGGTGCATGGTATCCTCCTTTTCCGGGCCGGGCGGGCAATTTTGGAAACGCGGGCGGCTGGCAGGCCGCCCGCGTTGGTCGCGCAAGGGATGACGCTTAGGCAGCCTGGGCTTCCTTCATGGCCTTGGCTTCCTTCAGGATGCGGACACGGTTGAAGAAGGCGATGACCACGGCGATGACCACCATGATGATGACGCCCACGGTGTTCAGGCCGGAGATCTTGGTCAGGACCCAAGCCAGGGGGTTGGCGCCGTCGCAGATGGAGGAGATGAGGGTGGCGCCCTCCGGCATGGCGAAGCTGGCCTCAATGGCCATCTGGGTGTGCAGGGCGGCGATATCGGTGGCAAAGTAGAGGCCGGAGGCCAGGGAGACGATGCCAACGATCAGGGCCCGGAAGCCGTTGTTTTTGCACAGGGGCAGGATGAGCACGAACATGTAGGGGATGCTGGCCAGGTCGCCAAAGGGCAGCACCTTGTTGCCGGGGAGGATCAGGGCCAGCACCAGGGTCAGGGGGACCAGGATCAGGGAGATGGCCAGGGTGGTGGGGTTGCCCACGCCCACGGCGGAATCCAGGCCGATGTACATCTTGCCGCGGTTGGCGAAGTGCTTGGTGATGAAGCCGGAGGCGGCGTCGGACAGGGGCAGCAGGCCCTCCATCAGCAGGGCGGCCATCTTGGGGGTGAGGACCAGCACGGCGCCCATGGTGACGCCCAGGCCCAGGGCCTTGGTGCCGTAACCGGCCAGGAAGCCGATGACAGTACCGATGACGGTGCCGATGAAGATGGGCTCGCCCACCACGCCGAACTTCTTCTGGACCTGCTCGAAGTTGAAGTCAACATCCTTGAGGCCGGGGATGTGGTCGATGACCCAGTCGGTGAGCCAGGCCAGGGGCACGAAGGCGCCGGAGAAGCCGTGGGGGATGGAGATGCCCTCCAGGCCGTTGTACTTGGCCACGGCGGGGGCGGTAAGGTCGCCGATGATCAGCACGATGACCATGTTGACGGCGGCGGCGATGAAGCCGTAGCCGATGTTGCCGGTGACACCGGCCACCAGGGCGCCGGTGAAGGCGAAGTGCCAGTAGTTCCAGATGTCAACGTTGACGGTCTGGGTGGTGTTGGTGAGCAGCATGACGATGTTCACCACCAGGCCCAGGGGGATGATCATGGCGCCAACATTGGTGGCCATGGCGATGGCGGAGGCGGCGGGCCAGCCCACGTCGATGACCGACAGGGAGAAGCCGTACCGTTCCACCATGGCCTGGGTGGCGGGGCCAAGGTTCTCGCCCAGCAGGCCGAAGATGGTGGTGATGCCCACCAGGCCGACGCCCACGGTCAGACCGGCGCGGAGCGCCTTGCCGGGCTTGGTTCCGAAGAGGATGCCCAGCAGCGTCACCACCACGGCCATCATAACAGAGGAACCCAGGTTCTGGATAAAGCCGATCACTTTTAAGATAATTTCCATGATACCCTCCTTAACATGTCACAGAATCTTCCCCATCGGGGGGAAAGGGTCACCAGCCCAGCTTCTGGACGATCTCGTCGATGGTCTTGTCCAGGTTGATGCCGGTGAGGAAGGGGATGCCCAGCACGACAGGCTTGCCAAGGGGCTGGGTGATGACGGCGGTGGAGATCACCAGATCGAAGTCATCAATCTTGCCGGCGACCTCCCCCACCTGGCACTGGCTGGTGGTGAACTGGCCGGCGAAGCCACGGGCCTCCAGCTTCTCCTTCAGGCGGTTTGCCGCCGCGGTGGAGGTGGCGATGCCGGAACCGCAGCAGATCAGGATCTTCTTCATGGGTATCCGCTCCTTTCTTTGGGTGGTGCTATGGTTAGGGGTCGTACCCCTGCTTTCCTGGGAACTATTCCCCCATCACCAGGACGTGGCACTTGCGGTCACGGACCCGGTTCTGGTCCCAGTCGATGAAGTAGATGTACCCCACCGTGCCGGTCTGCATAGTGCTGTCCTTGATGGTGAAGGTCTCGCTGGCCCCGAAGAGGGAGCCCCGGATATGGGCGTCGCCGTTGAGAATGGTGGCGGGGTCCGGGGGGTACTTGGGGTCGTTCATGCTCATAAGGAAGGCCACGTGCTTGGGGCCGGGGTAGCGGTAGTCGGTGTTCTCGGTAAGTTCCCGGGGGATGATGCGGTCCAGGATGCGGTTTAGGTCCACCTGGAGGAACTCGTCGCCGTTAAAGTCGGTGTCGTGAACATACTCCTGGAAGATCACCGAGCAGGTGGTGTGGGGGGACTGTACCACCACGATGCCGTTTTTGACCCCGCTCTTGGCCACGATCTCCTTCACCTGGTCGGTGATGTTGTGGTAAGAGGGGCGGCTGCCGTTGGAGGTGGTGATAACGGTGTCCTGATAGATGACCATAAGAGTCAGACCTCCTTTTTTCTATCGGTCCGGGCCCGGTCGAGGGCCTCGAACATCTCGTCCAGGGTGGCGTGGGGGTCGGCGGCGCAGACGATGCCGCTGGTGCCCCCGGTGGCATCGGCCCCGCTCATGATGGCGTCGTAGACATTCTGGCCGTTGTGGATGCCCGCCGCCTGGAGGACGTAAGTACCGGGGGAGACTCCCTTCACCGCCTCGTTGGTGGCGGTCATGTAATCCTTGCCGCTCACCTTGCCGGTGCCGATCAGGGAGGTGGGCTCGCAGACCATCATGTCCGGGCCCAGCTTGGCGATGGCCTTGGCCTCCTCCACCGTGTCGGCGCAGACGATGGTGAGGATGCCCAGTTCATCGGCCCGGGCCATGGCCTTGGCAAGGGCGGTGACGGTCATGGGGTGCTCGGCGTGGTTGAGGAAGGTGGCCTCCGCCCCGGCGGCCTTGATGCCCTCCGGCAGGATGTGGCCCATCCCCGCCCCGGGCTTGTGGCCGTCCATGTGCTGGGCGGTGACGATCAGGTGGGGGGCGGCGGCCTTCACCGCGGCGATATCCACGTGCTGGGCGGTAAAGAGAACGTCAAAGTCGTACTTCACCGCCAGGGCGTCGGTGTATTTGGCCAACTCCACCACCTGCTCCCCGTAAAGGTAGGATTTGGGGTTCACTACAAAGAAGGGGACCCGCAGCTTACGCTTTTCCATAGGATTTTCGCTCCTTTCTTTTTAGAACCAGTATTCACAACCGTCTGACGCAGTCAGGCCGGGTCTTTTTCCGCCCTGCTGCGTTAAAAATCCTTGCAATACACAAAGTATTGTCTGCGGATTTTTGCCTTGCAGGACGAAAAAATCCCTCGCCCTGCCTGCATCATCCGGTTATGAATCCTGGTTCTTATTTTGTCCCGAACACACTGTAATAGTGGCGCAGGACCTCCGCCATGGCGGCGTCGGCGCATTCCTTCATGGCGGGCCAGCTTTTGGGGCTGTTGGCATGGATGCGGTCCATGGCGCCGGTGAGGAAGTCGGTGAAGATGTTCACCTTGCAGATGCCCTCCCGGCAGCAGCGGGCCAGGTTGTCGTCGCCGGTGCCGGAGCCGCCGTGGAGCACCAGGGGGGCCGGGACGGCGGCGGCGATCTCCGCCAGCCGCTGGAAGTTCAGCTGGGGGGTGGCCAGGTCCTTGTACACCCCGTGGACGGTGCCGATGGACACCGCCAGGGAATCCACCCCGGTAAGTTCGGCGAACCGCTTGGCCTCCTCCACGGTGGTGTAGACGCTTTCGTTCTCCTGGATCTCGGTGAGGTTCTCCCCGTGGCCCACATGGCCGATCTCCGCCTCCACCGTCGCCCCCTTGCTGTGGGCGTAGGCCACCACCTCCTTGGTCTTGCGGACGTTCTCCTCAAAGGTATCCATGGAGGCGTCCATCATCACCGAGGTGAAGCCCAGGTCGATGCTCCGGCGCAGGAACTCGAAGTCCTCCCCGTGGTCCAGGTGCAGCACCACCGGGGTCTTGACCCGCTCCGCCAGCAGCTTGCCCACCGCCGCGGCCTCCTCCAGGGGGAATGCGGTGTCCAGCAGCTGGGGGTAGGACAGGATCACCGGCTTGCCCATCTCCTCCGCGGTGCGGACAAAGACACGGGCGGAATCCAGGTCCAGGTAGTCCGGTGCCGGGACGCCGTATCTGCCCGCCTTGGCGGCGTCCAGCACCTGCTTGCCATTTACTAACATAAAGTTTTTCCTCCACTTGGTCGACTGGGGACCCTCCCCAGGCTGGCCCGCCTGCCCTGGCCGGGGCGCGGCAGGCCCTGCTTCTTTTTCTAAGATAAAAGATTTCTGAACAATTTTCAATATCAATTCAGAAATTCATTGCACATTTGTTCAATTATAGGTGCAATATAAATATTATTTAGCGTTTTGCACAGTACAAAATAAGAAAGATGTACACTTTCAACAATCCGGCAGGCAAAAGCTATCAAAAGCCCCCGGGAAACAGTTGCACAACTGTTCAGTTACCGTTATAATGTTGTTTAGAACCCAGGAGCGGAGGAATGTTATGGAGCCCAGCAGCAAGCGGCAAAGCATCATCAAGGCAGCCAAGCTGTACTATTACGGCAATATGTCCCAGGAGGAGATCGCCCAGGTGATGGGCATCTCCCGGCCCAAGGTCTCCCGCCTGCTGACCGAGGGGCGGCAGCTGAACATCGTCCAGATCGTCATCCAGGACCCGGGCACCTCCATCGCCAGCAACGAGGAGAAGATCAAAAGCCACTACAAGCTGGACCTGGTGAAGATCGTCCCCACCCAGCACTCCTCGGCGGCCACCATGACCCTCATCGGCCGGGCGGCCTCCGCCTTCCTCAACGAGAATATCCAGGAGGACAGCTGCATCGGCATCACCTGGGGCAACACCATCAATACCTTCGTCCACGAGTTCCGGGCCAAGCGCCCCATGCCCAAGGCCACCGTGGTGCAGCTGGTAGGGGGCCTGTACAGCCACAGCATGAGCTTCGACGTCCGTGACGTGGCAAAGGACATGGCCCGGAAGCTGGAGTGCCAGTACAGCATCCTGCAAAGCCCCATGCTGGTCCACAACCCCAAGCTGCGGGATATGTTCATGGAGGAGCCGTCGGTGAAGGAGCACTTCCGCCAAGTGCGGGGGGCGCAGATGGCCTTTGTGGGGGTGGGCTCCGCCTACTACAAGGATTCGGTGGCGTTACAGGCCAACTTTGTGGACGAGCGCACCGCCCGCACCCTCAGCGACATGGGGCTCATCGGGGACATCTGCGGCCACCAGCTGATGCCCGACGGCACCGAGCCGGAGACCTTCTTCTCCCGCCGCCTCATCAGCGTCACGCTGGAGGACCTTCACGCCATCCCCCTGGTCATCGGCCTGTGCGAGGGCAAGCGGAAGGTGGCCCCCCTCCGGGCCGCCCTGCGGGGGCGGCACATCAACGGCATGATCATCGACGAGGTGGCCGCCATCGCCCTCATCGCCGAGGAGCATATCTGACCCCACAAAAAAAGCCCCCGTTTTTGGGGGCTTTTGTGATGCGATTCGTCAGCCGTTTGCCTGGGCGTTGGCGGTCTCGGTCTTGACGGCGGTGGAGGCGATCTCCAGAGCCTTTCGTAGCTGGTTGTCATACTCCAGGTCCCCCATGGTGAGGAACTTGTCCATGTCGGCGGAGTAGTGGATCTCGTAGTCGGCGGGGACCCCCACCTGGTCGTAGGTCTCCTTGGAGGGGCCGGCGTACCGGGCCACAGTGAGGTAGACGGCGGCGCCGTTTTTCAGCTTGTAGAAACTCTGGCGGGTGCCCTTGCCGGCGGTGGTCTCTCCCACGGTGCGGGCCTTGCCGGTGTCCCGGAGCACCTGGGCGAACAGTTCCCAGGTGCCGGAGGTGGTGTTATCCGCCAGCACCACCATGGGCAGTTCCACCTGGGCGTCGTCCGATTCCATCAGTTCCTGCAGTTCCCCCTGCTGGTCCTGGGCGTAGATGATGGTCATCTTGCCCACCAGGGTGTCCAGCATGTCGCCGATGATCTCCATATTGTCGCTGGCCAGCCCCCGGATATCGAACACCAGGGCCTGGGCCCGCTCCTGGTTGGCCTGTCGGATGGCGGCGTCCAGGTGGGCGGAGGTGTTGTTGGAGATATCGGAGAACCGCAGGTAGGCGATGTTGTCCAGCATGGTGGTGGTGATGGTGGGGATGTCGATCTCACGCCGGGTCAGTTCCACCGTCAGTTCCTCGGTGTCCCGGCGGTAGGCCAGCAGCACCTTGGTCCCGGCGGAGCCCCGGAAGGAGGCCACCAGCTCCGAGTAGTTGTCCTTGGTGGCGGGGACGCCGTCCACGCTGACGATCAGGTCCCCGGGCTGCATCTGGGCGGTGGCGGCGGGGGACTGGGGGTAGATGCTGCGCACCCGGATGTACCCGTCCACGTCCTGCTCGGTGACGACGCCGATGCCCACGTACTGCTGGTTTTCGGTGCGCTGGTAGGCCTCGTACTCCTGGTCGGTGAAGAACCGGGCGTAGGGGTCATCCAGGCCGGAGATATACCCGGCGGCGATGCCGGCCCGGAGCGTCTCCTCGTTGATGGTGCCGGCGTAGTTGGTCCGGGCGTACTGGTCGATCTCCGAGAGGAGGGCGTACTCCCGCTCCCGCTCGGTGATGTTGCTGTACATGGCGTTATAGCGGTTCTCGGAATAGAACATGGTGAGACAGAACACCACGGCGGCCACGATGGCCATATAGGCGATGGCGGCCCCCAGAGAGATTTTTTTGTTCAAAGCAAAATGCCCCCTTGCGGCTGTAAAGTTGACGGTAGAACAAAGCGGAATATCCACTAGTATAGCATAAGCGGGGGGAAAAGAAAAGAAACAAACCGTTAAGAAGCGGGAAATTGCCTTTGCATCGCAACGAACAGCACAGTATGGATAAACCACGGCGCTTTGTGGCCGTAACACCCTTTCTCCACCCCGTACAGCGATCCCTGCCAAAAAATAACGAAAAAAAAGAAGGGAAAAGAGGGCGCGGCGCTTTTATTTCTCTGTAAAGCGTGGTATAATACATCTGTAATTTTGGCCAGGGACCCGGTCTGCCCCCGAAAAAGCAAGGGCGGGCCTTGGCTTTGTGTGGAACACCGACATCGCGGCCGCCCCCTTTTCCCAGGGGGAAAATCGCCGCTACATAGCCGTCTATGACGGAAATAACAGAAAGAAAAGAGGACTTTGACCTTGAATAGATTTGTGGTGACCGGGGGGAACCCGCTTCACGGTACAGTAAAGATCGGCGGCGCCAAGAACGCGGCGGTGGCTATCATCCCCGCCACCGTCCTGGCCCGGGGCAAGTGCGTCATCGACAACATCCCCAACATCAGCGACGTCACCCTGCTGCTGCGCATCCTCACCGAGATGGGCGCCACCGTGCGGATGCAGGGGAAAAAGACGGTGGAGATCGACACCACCCACCTGGTCAGCCACACCGTCCCCTACAACCTGGCCAAGAACATGCGGGCCAGCTACTACTTCATCGGCGCCCTGCTGGGCCGCAGCCGGGAGGCCAGCGTCTTTATGCCCGGCGGCTGCAACTTCGGGGTGCGCCCCATCGACCAGCATATCAAGGGCTTTGAGGCCATGGGGGCCTCGGTGGATATCGACAAGGGGATGATCAACGCCCAGGCGGAGCAGCTGCGTGGGGTGCACATCTACTTCGACGTGGTCACCGTGGGGGCCACCATCAACGTCATGCTGGCGGCGGTGCGGGCCAAGGGCCTCACCATCCTGGAAAATGTTGCCAAGGAGCCCCACATCGTGGACCTGGCCAACTTCCTCAACTCCATGGGGGCGGATATCCGGGGGGCGGGCACCGACGTCATCAAGATCCACGGGGTGGACATGATGCACGGGGCGAACTATTCCATCATCCCGGACCAGATCGAGGCCGGGACCTATATGGCCGCCGCCGTGGCCACCGGCGGGGACGTCCGGGTGGAGAACATCATCCCCAAGCACATGGAGCCCATCACCGCCCGCCTGCTGGCCGCCGGGGCCCAGATCGAGGAGGGGGACGACTGGCTCCGGGTGTTCCGCACCGGCCGCCTCCAGCGGATCAACGTCAAGACCATGCCCCACCCCGGCTTCCCCACCGATATGCAGCCCCAAATGGCCGCCATGCTCACCATGGCGGAGGGCACCAGCATCATCACCGAAGGGGTGTGGGACAACCGCTTCAAATATGTGGACGAGCTGAACCGCCTGGGGGCCAGGATCACGGTGGATGGCAAGGTGGCGGTGATCGAGGGGGTGGAGACCCTCACCGGCGCGCCGGTCAAGGCCACCGACCTCCGGGGCGGGGCGGCGATGATCATCGCCGGCCTGGTGGCCCGGGGCAGTACCGAGATCGAGGAGATCATCCACATCGAGCGGGGCTACGAGGACGTGGTGGAGAAGGTCACCGCCCTGGGCGGCGACATGAAGCGCATCACCCTGCCCGACGGGGAACTGTCCAAGGCGTTATAAAAACACGGCCGCCTGGTGAAAAAGCCGGGCGGCTTTTCTAGGCAACAGAAGGGGGGCTTTTTTCATGGCGGCAAAGGGCACCGGTATCCAGCTTTTTGACCAGGCGGTGGCGGAGGTAGCGGAGAGCGGGGACCTGTCCTTCCCCACCCGGCGGCAGCTGTGGCTGGCCCTGGGGGAATGGGAGTGGCGGGACGAGGACGACCCGGAGGAGACCCCCCGGGCCCTCACCGAGGCGCTGAAAAAACGGGCGGGGCTGGCCTGGGCCTGCGCCAAAAAGGTGATGCCGGTGTGGAGCGCCTACGCCCCCGACGACAAGGCCCCCCAGAAGCTGTTAAAAGCTGTCCGGGACTACCTGGACGGCAGGATACCGGCGGAAACGCTGGAAAAAGCCATGAAGGAGGGCGGCTTTCTGGACCGGGCGGAGAACGAGCCCTACAGCACCGCCCCCGCCGCCGCTATGGCGGCCTGGCAGGCGGCCTGGGCCGCCTGGCTGGACGAGCCGCTGCTGGCCCGGCGGTACGCCGGGGCCATCGACAGCGAACTGGACTACGACGACTGGGACGCCGCCCATCTGGCGGCCATCGCCTGGAGCGGCCGGGACGAGGAGGCCCAGCCCGGGGAACGGGCGGTGCAGTGGATGCGGTTCTGGGTCTGGTACCTGGAACAGCTGGCCCCGCTGCTGGGGATCGAAACGTTTCGGTTCCCCAAAAAGGCCATCACGGTATTCAAGGAAAAGCAGTTCCCTGTCAAACCCCTGCCGGAGGAGGTGACTGTCGAGTCCTTCTGCGACTATATCGGGGCGGGGGACTACCTCTACCACACCTGGAACGGTCGCTGCTGCGAGATCGTCACCCGGATGCGGGGGGATCACGCCGTCTGCCCCAAAACCAAGGAGGAGTGCCGTCAGCTGGTATTTTACTACGGGGTCAGGCTGCTGGAGGACACCCTTCCCGGAGACCACCCACTGACGGTGGCCATGTGGGTGCCCCTGTTCCACTGTGATGCCCACCCTGGCAATTCCCACGCCCCCCGGGGGGAGTACGCCAATCCCAAGGCCAACTGCCAGCGGTATCTGGCCGGGGAGGGCCGGGCCGAGGCGTTCCTCCGGCAGGTCAGGGAGCAGGCGGCCAATGTCTTTGTCATCGGGCAAGGGTATACCACCCTCAACGGGGAGATAGAGCATCACCATAATGTCCGTATCCCGGCGGGGGTGCCCGGCATCCGCTGGGCCGACTGGAGCACCGAAACGCTGGAGATCGACCTGGAAAAATTCGGCCCCCACGTCTACTTCCCGGACTGTTGCTGGGAGGACCTCCGGCGGCTCTACCCCAACAAGGCGGTCCCCCAGGAGGACGGCAGCTTCCTGCTGGAGTACGAGCGCCACTGGGTGCGGTGCTACCCCGACGAGGCCGGAAAGCTGCGCCGGGTGACCATCACCAGCCGGTTCAAGCTGGAGGTGGAAAAGCTGGACCTTGCCAACAAGAACCAGGAAAAATACAACCCCGGCAAAAGGCTGGGATGGGTCAAGGCGCTGCGGGACGCCTTTGACCTGACCACCGCCGAGGCCCGGGCCTGGGTGGAGGACCCCGGCCAGCCCTGGCGG
This sequence comes from uncultured Angelakisella sp., assembly GCA_910585525.1. Lineage (GTDB taxonomy): Bacteria > Bacillota > Clostridia > Oscillospirales > Ruminococcaceae > Angelakisella. The sequence goes on along the minus strand of CAJUFR010000036.1, from coordinate 8,657 downwards.
AAGCGGTTCGATGGCCTTACCCGCCGGGAGGCGGAGCGGCTCCAGACGGCGCTGCGCAGCCACGGCGTCAAGTGCCGCATCATGCCCTGGCGGGTGGGAGCCCCCGGGGACACCATGCTAAAATGACGACAGAAAGAGGACACGCCCCATGATATTATTCGCCCCCCTTTGCAGCGGCAGCAGCGGCAACTGCACCTACATAGGCACCAAGACCCAAGGCATCCTGGTGGACGCCGGGGCTTCCGCAAAAAGCATCCTTGCCGCCCTGGGGGAGGTGGGGGTGGAGCCGGGGGCGGTAAAGGCCATCCTGGTCACCCACGACCACAACGACCACATCCGAGGGCTGCGGGTGCTCACCAAGCGGCTGCGGGTGCCGGTCTGCTCCACGGTGGAGACGCTGGAGGGCATCATCGACACCGGCAACCTGACCCCGGGGGCGGAGACGCTGGAACTTTCCTCCCAAATGGAACTGGCCGGGATGGAGGTGGTCCCCTTCGACACCCCCCACGACGTGGCCCACTCGGTGGGCTTCCGCATCCAGGCGGGGGAGCGGGCCATCGGCTACGCCACCGACCTGGGGGCGGTGACGCCGGAGATCTGGCAGGGCCTGTCGGGGGCCGACCTGGTGCTCATCGAATCCAACTACGAGCCCCGGCTGCTGGCTATCTCCAGCTACCCCTATTACCTGCGGCGGCGCATCGCCTCGGACCACGGGCATCTTTCCAACCCCGATTGCGCCGACACCGTCCGCCGCCTGGCCCAGACCGGCACCGCCCGGTTCGTGCTGGCCCACCTGAGCCGTGAGAACAACACCCCCGACCTGGCGGCCTGCGCCGCCCGGGGGGCCCTGGCGGAGGCCGGGATGGAGGAGGGGCGGGATTATCTCCTCACCGTGGCCAACCGGCTGACGGTGACGGGGCCTATTTTGTTCTGACCAAAGAGAGGGAAACGCCGTGGATGTAGACTATCTGGACTGCCAGGGGACCTTTTCGGTCCTCTGTGACCCGGCTCTTTACGGGGCCGGGGAGACGGTCCTGCGGTACCGTGTTTGGCGGGAGGAGGGCAGCCGATGGGACCCGAAGGAGGCCCTGGACTTTGTCCGGGAGCATTACCGGCAGGGGTACGGCCAGGTCCTGGCGGGGGTCTGCGCAGCCTACCGGCGTTCCCCTCTGTGGGATGTTTGGATGGGGGACGATGAGAGACCGGCCCGGCTGGAATTTACCGCCAAGGAGGAACTCCATCCCTACATGGGAACACCGGATGTGGAGTTGGCCTTTTATGGGGACAGCTTCCTTTGGGGGCTGACCTTTGGCGGCAAGGGAAACCGGCTGTCCATCGAGCACGGCCTTTGCGCCGTCTATGAGGGGGCTGTTTTGGCAGCCCTTGTGGATTCCACCGATTTTCCCGAAATCTTGCGCTGGTGGAAGGAATACAAGGCAAATAACATCCTGACGGATTTACCATCTGTATAAAATAGCTGTGATTTGACGGAAAGGGGGCTTTTTATGTTTTCTGTCACCATTTTCGCTGTGGGGAAGCTAAAGGAGCCCTGGCTCCGGGAGGGCTTTTCCGAGTACCGGAAGCGGCTGTCCGCCTACTGCGATCTTTCGGTGGTGGAGATACCGGAACACCGCCTGCCGGAGGCCCCCTCCCCGGCCCAGATACAAAAGGGGCTGGAGGAGGAGGGCAGGGCCATCCTGGACAGGGCGGGCAAGGCCCCTCTGGTGGCCCTCTGCATCGAGGGAAAGACCCTGTCCTCCCCGGACCTTGCCCGGTTCCTGGGGGAACGGCAGCAGGCGGGGAGCAGCCTGGCCTTTGTCATCGGGGGGAGTTTCGGCCTTGCTGGCCAGGTGAAAGACCAGGCGGTGCTGCGGCTCTCGGTCTCCCCCATGACCTTCCCCCACCAGCTGTTCCGGGTGATGCTGGCGGAGCAGCTTTACCGGGGGTTTTCTATCCTCTCCGGGGGAAAATACCACAAATAGCGGCGTACCGCCGCGGGCTGGGCGTAGCCCACGTTCCCGAAGGGATGCCCTACACGGCGGCTACGCCGCCTTACGTAGTGCGGGGCGGCAGTGAGTGCCTGGAGTCCAGGAATTTGTGTGAACGGACCCTGGGAGTCATCTATTATAAAGGGATCATGATTTAGGAGGTAATGAAAAGTATGGAACTGCAACAGATCATCGCCATGACCAAGCGGCTCTGCGAGGCCCCCGGCACCTCCGGCCGGGAGGACGGGGCCGCCGCCGTGGCGGAGGAACTGCTGGCCCCCCTGGGGACCGTTACCCGGAACCCCCTGGGCAGCGTCCTCTGCTGTGTCAACGAAGGGGAGCCCGGCGCCCCCCACCTGATGCTGGAGGCCCACCTGGACCAGATCGGCATGGTGGTGACCCGGCTGGAGAAAGGCGGCTTCCTCCGGGTGGCCAATGTGGGCGGGCTGGACTGCCGCCTGCTCCCCGCCTCCCCGGTCACCGTCCATGGCCAGGGGGGACGGTACCCCGGGGTCATCGCCTCCACCCCGCCCCACCTCTGCGACGGCAAGGAGAAGCCGCTGAAGATAGAGGATATCCTGGTGGACACCGGCCTTTCCCAGGAGGAGGCCGAGGCCGCCTTTGCTCCCGGTGACCCTGTCACCCTGGACGGGGGATTTACCATGATGGCCAATAACATGATGCTCTCCCCCTGCCAGGATGACCGGGTGGGGTGCGTGGCGGTCATCGCCGCTGCCGGGATGATTCAGGAGGCAAAGCCCCGGTGCAGGGTCACCGTCTGCCTCTCCGCCCAGGAGGAGACCAGCGGCTTCGGCGCCGGCACCGCCGCCTTCTCCCTGGCCCCGGATATGGCCATCCTGGTGGATGTTTCCTTTGGGGACGGCTTCGGGGTGAAGGACCACGAGTGCGGCAAGATGAACGGCGGCACCGAGATCGACCTGGCCCCGGCGGTGAGCCGCCGGATGTTCGACCGGCTGCGGAAGATTGCGAAGGAGAAGGAGATCCCCTGGCAGACCCACATCATGGGGGGGCGCACCGGCACCGATACCGACATCGTGGCCTCCTCCGGCAGAGGGGTCCGCTGCGGACTGCTGTCCATCCCCCTGCGGAGCATGCACACGGCGGTGGAGACGGTCTGCGCCCGGGATGTCCTCAGCACCGCCCGATTGATGGCGGAATTTGCCAAGGAGGTGGAGTGATATGGAACTGCTGCGGCAGATGAAGGAATTGACCCAGCTGCGGGGCATCTCCGGCTGCGAGGACCAGGTGCGGGAGTACCTCATCCAAAGGATCGCGGGACATTGTGACAGCTACGAGGTGGACAACATGGGGAACCTCATCGTCCACAAAAAGGGGAAGAGGGCCCCGGAAAAGAAGGTGCTCTTCTCCGCCCATATGGACGAGGTGGGGTTCATCATCACCCACATCACCCCGGAGGGGATGCTCCACTTTGAGACGGTGGGCGGGGTCACCCCGGCGGTGACGGCGGGGCGGCCGGTGCTGGTGGGGGAGCAGGCCATCCCCGGGGTCATCGGCACCCGCCCGGTCCACCTCATCACCGAGGAGGAGCGGAAGGAATACGCCAAAATAGAAGATATGCGCATCGACATCGGGGCAAAGGACAAGGCGGAGGCGGAGAAGCTGGTCTCCCCCGGGGACCAGGCCACCTTCATCGGCCCCTGGAAGGAACTAGGGGAAAACAGCATCCTGGCCCGGGCCATCGACGACCGGGCGGGCTGCGCCCTGCTGCTGGGGATGCTCCAGGGGGAACTGGAGTATGACTGCACCTTCGCCTTTGTGGTCCAGGAGGAGACCGGCTGCGCAGGGAGCAAGGCGGTGGCCTTCTCCCAGCGGCCGGATATCGCCGTGACGGTGGAGAGCACCACCGCCGGGGACCTGCCCACCGCCCCCGATGGCCGCCAGGTCTGCCGGGTGGGGGCCGGGCCGGTGATCTCCTTTATGGACAAGGGGACCATCTACCCCTGGGACCTGTACCAGAAGGCGGTGAAGATCGCCGAGGATGCCGGCATCCCCTGGCAGACCAAGGAGGGGGTGTTCGGGGGCAACGACGCCCGAAGCTACGTTTCCTCCGCAGGCGGGGCCAAGGTGCTGGCGGTGTCGCTGCCGGTGCGGTACCTTCACTCCGCCAACACCCTGGTGAACAAGGCCGATATCCACCACGCCCGGCAGCTGCTGGACCTGCTGGCCAAGGAACTGCCCCGGGGATGATCGCCCTCATCGACGCCAATGACCCCCGGCTGGCGGCGGCCCCTGGGGAGCCCTGTGTCCTGGCGGCTATCCAGGGGCTGGCAAAGACCGCCGGACCCGGCCTGCGCCGGGAGTTTTGGCTGGCGCTGGACGGAAGGGACCGCCCCGCCGGGGCGGTCTGCCGCACCGAAGGGGGTGTTTGGGCCACCGCCATGGCACCGGCCGCCCAGGAGACGGCCGCCTTCCTGTCCGCCCTGGGGGCACTCCCGGGGACGGTGGACAGTGTGCTGGCCCCCCTCCTCCCCGGGGAGTGGCGGCGGTGCCCGGTGCTGGAGTACCGTGGCCCCCTGCCGGTGGAAACGCCGTGCTGCACCCCCTCGGCCATGGCGCTGGTGGAATGCAACGTCTCGGCGGGGGCTATCCCTCCCGGGGACCGGGATGCCCTCTACGCCGAACTGCACCTGCGCCTCCGCCGGGGGGCCGCCCAGGTCTTTCTGGCGCCGGACGGGGACGGGAAACCCGCCGCCGGGGCCGCCACGCTGCTGGGGGAAGGCCACGCCGTCATCGGCTGGCTGGCCTGCCGGTGGGAAAAACAGGGCCGGGGGTATGGCACCGCCGTCCTGCTGGCCGCTGCCCGGGGAGCCATGGAGCAGGGGAAAACGCCCCTGCTGGCCTGCCGGGAGGAGTTGGCGGCCTTCTACATAGCCCGGGGGTTTTTCCTTGCCGGGGAGGTGTGGGAGAGGGGGGCTTTGTTATCACGATAAAGGAAGATGCAACTATGGAACACAGACTATCCCCCAAGGCCATCGCCATCCCCTGCGGGGCCGCCGCCCTGGCGCTGTCCGCCTGGACGGTCTGGGGCAACACCGCCCTGACGGTGACCCCTGTCACCGTCGCCAGCCGCCGCATCCCCGCCGGGTTCTCCGGCTACCGCATCGCCCACCTTTCCGACCTGCACAACGCCCGGTTCGGGAGGGGCAACGTCAAGCTGTTAAAGCTGCTGGCGGGGACCGGGCCGGATATCACCGTCATCACCGGGGACCTGGTGGATTCCCGGCACACCGATGTTAAGACCGCCCTGGACTTTGTCAAGGAGGCGGTGAAGATCGCCCCGATCTACTACGTCCCCGGCAACCACGAGGCCCGGCTGGACCAGTACCCCGATATCCGGGCCGCCCTCACCGCCGCCGGGGCCACCGTGCTGGAGGACCAGATCGCCCCCTTGACCCGCGGCGGAGACACCGTCACCCTGGTGGGGCTGGCCGACCCCTATTTCACCATCCGCCGGGACCCCTTCCGGCGGGCCCCCGCCCTGGTCCGCCGGAGACTTCGGGACCTCATCCGGCGGGAGGAGGGGTATCACATCCTTCTTTCCCACCGGCCGGAGTTGTTCCCCAGCTACGCCCGGTGCGGGGTGGACCTGGCCTTCTGCGGCCACGCCCACGGCGGCCAGGCCCGGCTGCCCTTTATCGGCGGGCTGTTCGCCCCCGACCAGGGGCTGCTCCCCCGGTACGACGCCGGGCTGTACACCCGGGGGAACTGCCGGATGGTGGTGAGCCGGGGCATCGGCAACAGCCTCTGCCCCCTGCGGTTCAATGACCGCCCGGAGGTCGTGGTGGTGGAACTGCGGCGGGAGACATGACCCGGCGGCAGTACCTGGACAGCCTGCGGAACTTCGGCGTTCTGTTGCTGTTCCCCTTCCACACCGCCATGATTTGGAATGATTTTGGCTCCCGCTTTGTCATACAGGCCGGGGAGGACCGGGGGTTCAGTGTTTTTCTGGTGCTTGTAAGTCCTTGGTTCATGCCGCTGCTGTTCGTGGTTGCCGGGGCCAGTGCCCGGCACGCCCTGGAACGGCACGCTCCGGGGGAGTTTTTGCGGCGGCGGGCCAAAAAGCTGCTGGTGTCCTTTGTTTGGGGAACGGCCCTGCTCTGCCCCCTGATGACGCTGTTTGCCCGACGGCGCCTGTACCAGTATAACGGCGGCCTTTGGGAGCACTGGCGGTATTTTTTCACCCACGCTACCGACCTTTCCGGCTACGACGGGTGCTTTACCCTGGGGCACTACTGGTTTCTTCTTTTCCTGTTCCTCATCTCGGCTGCGGCCATCCCCATTTTCTCCTGGTTCTCCCGGGAGGCGGTGTCCCGCCGGACAGAGACCCTTCCCGCCCCAGGTCTGCTGCTGTTTTTTCTCCCCGTCTGGGGGATGTATCACCTAGGGAACTTCAACGGGTACAGCCTGGGAAAAAGCCTTGCCCTCTACCTTCTAGGCTATTACCTCCTTGGCGATGAAGCTGTGCTGGACAAACTGGAGGGCGGCCTTCCCTGGCTGTTAGGGCTGTGGGGCGGGTGCACGGTCCTCTCCGCCTGGCTCTACTGGCGGTGGTCCTTCTATGGGGACCTTTGGGTGAACTTCACTGGCTGGGTGACCGTTTTGACCCTCTTTCCACTGGCCCGGAGATACCGGACCCGCCGGACCCGGCTCTCTGCCGCCCTGGGGCAGGTATCCTATCCCCTATACCTGCTGCACCAGCCGATGCTGGTGGTGCTGGCCTATGTTATCCTGAGATGGCCGGGGGGCATCGCCTTGCAGGCTTTTGTCATCTGTGCCGGCAGCTTTTTGCTGACGCTGGCCCTCTGCCTTGTGCTGGAAAAGCTGCCACAGGTCAAAATGATCCTTGGGATATAAAAACACATCACCCGGGCAGGACGCCCGGCAACGGAGGATATATCGTATGACAGATTTCTTTGACATCCACCCCCGGCTGTTGGAACTGAGCCGCCAGGCGGAGCAGCTTTGCGTCCCGGCCTTTGCCCGCATCGCCGAGGTGGAGGAGTACAACGGCCAGAAGGTGCTGGCAGCCTTCCGCAGCGCCGGCATCAGCGAGGCCCATCTGAAGGGCACCACCGGCTACGGCTACGACGACCGGGGCCGGGAGGGGCTGGACGCCGTCTACGCCGCCATCTTCGGGGCGGAGGACGCCTTGGTGCGGCACACCTTCGTCAGCGGCACCCACGCCCTGGCCACCGCCCTCTTCGGCATCCTGCGGCCGGGGGAACTGATGGTCTCGGTCACCGGCGCCCCCTACGACACCCTGGAGGAGACCATCGGCATCCGCGGGGGCGGCACCGGCTCCCTTATGGAATGGGGGGTGAGGTACCGCCAGATCGACCTCCTCCCCGATGGGACCCCGAACCACAAGGCCATCGCCCAGGCGGCCCGGGAGGCCAAGGTCATCTACATCCAGCGGAGCCGTGGCTACAGCCTCCGCCCCAGCCTGACGGTGGAGGCCATCGGCCAGATCGCCCAGGCGGCCAAGGCGGAAAACCCGGATGTTATCGTCATGGTGGACAACTGCTACGGGGAACTGGTGGAGAAGCGGGAGCCCACCCAGGCGGGGGCCGACCTGATGGCAGGCTCCCTTATCAAGAACCCCGGCGGCGGCATCGCCCCCACCGGCGGGTACATCGCCGGGAGGAAGAAATTGGTGGAGCAGTGCGCCTACCGCCTTACCTGCCCCGGCATGGGCAAGGAGGTGGGCTGCACCCTGGACACCCTCCGGGGGATGTACCAGGGCATCTTCCTGGCCCCCGCCGTGGTGGCCGCCGCCGTCAAGACGGCTGTGTTCGCCGCCGCCTTTTATCACCTGCTGGGCTTTGCGGTAAATCCCGCCCACGACGCCCCCCGCACCGATATCATCCAGTCGGTGCTCACCGGCAGCCCGGAGACCCTCTGCGCCTTCTGCCGTGGCATCCAGAAGGGCGCCCCGGTGGATTCCTTTGTCACCCCCATGCCCTGGGACATGCCGGGCTACGACAGCCAGGTGATCATGGCGGCGGGGGCCTTCACCATGGGGGCGTCCATTGAACTTTCCGCCGACGCCCCGCTCCGGGAGCCCTATGCGGTATGGCTGCAAGGAGGGCTGACCTACCCCACCGGCAAGGCGGGGGTGGTGCTCTCCGCCCAGGAGATGGTGGACGAGGGGCTCTTGAAGCTAGGGGAATAGTGTGGTATAATGAAAAACGCCCCGGAAGGCGGAGGGAGAGCCGCCGGAAAGGGGCAACGCGCGGGCGTGGTGGAATGGCAGACACGTTGGTCTTAGGAGCCAATGGGCAACCGTGCGGGTTCGAGTCCCGCCGCCCGCACCAACTAACCCAAACACTTTAGATGCCATGCGGATAAACCCGCATGGCATCAAGTGTTTTTGGGTTTTTTAGGGGTCAAAAATCAGATAGTCAAACGATAGATGCAAATGAGGTTTTGTGAGCAACCGGCAGGATTTGAACCTCACGATTTCCCCGTTTTGGGCAGTTTTGGGCCTGTGCCCTTTTTGAATCGGGCAAGGGTCTACAAAAAAGATAGACGAAAATAAAGGGTCCGTTTTGTTGGTTGTCCACAGCCAACAAGCTAGGGTCTGTTCACATAAGGGCATCGACAATAAGTGCGAAATAGATAAAAGCT
>CAJUFR010000035.1 GCA_910585525.1 uncultured Angelakisella sp. | reverse complement strand
CCCAGTCCGCTTGGGCTGGAGTGCTCCCTGGCGCCATGATAGATGTCTGCCTTGGTGGCTCGATGCTTGGTTGGGCGGCTGGCTGCGGGGTGGGATGTGGTTCGCAGCCGCTAAGGTGGGTAGTTGCGCCCGCTCCCTCCTTGAAGTTGGCCTGATAAGGTGCCTCCGGCGGATTGGAAGTTCCCCTGCGGGGGGAGGGGGTGGGGGCGTGTTGACGCCCTCTTTTTTACACTGGCATTCCCCGAAAAACTATGCTATGATAGTAACATAACACCAGGGGACCCCCTGGGTAGCCTGTTTGACGATAAAGAGGAGTGGAGCCGGTATGACCCTAGGTGAAGTAAAGACCATCCTGGATGCCCAGCTGTTGAGCGGCGAGGAGTTGCTGGATCACGAGGTCCACACCGCTTGCGGCAGCGACCTGATGAGCGACGTGCTGGCCTTTGTCAAGGACCAGGCGGTGCTGCTCACCGGGCTGATGAACCAGCAGGTGATCCGTACCGCGGAGATGATGGACATCATCTGCATCATCTTTGTCCGGCGCAAGGAGCCCTCCCCGGAGGTAGTGGAACTGGCCCGGGAGAAGGGCATCGCCGTCATGACCACCACCCACCGGATGTTTACCGCCTGCGGATTGCTGTTCCAGGCCGGTCTGAATGGGGGAGGACACATCAAATGAGCGGATTGCATTACCATTACCAGGTCCCCGGGGATGACGTCACCCGGGCGGGAGAGGCCTCCGGGGCGGTGAAGAGCACCCTGAAGAAGATGGGCATCCCCCCCCAGGTGGTGCGCAGAGTGGCCATCGCCATGTACGAGGGGGAGATCAACCTGGTCATCCACGGCGGCGGCGGGGAGATCGACGTGGATATCGACGGGGCGACGGTGCGGATGGTCCTCCGGGACCAGGGCCCCGGTATCCCGGATATCCAGAAGGCCATGGAGGAGGGGTGGTCCACCGCCTCCGACAGCGCCCGCAGCCTGGGCTTCGGGGCCGGGATGGGCCTGCCCAACATGAAGAAGAATACCGACGAGATGACGGTGGAAAGCACCGTGGGGGAGGGCACCACCGTCACCATGGTGGTGCGGCTGGGAGGATGAGGCCGGCCAGGCAAGGAGGTTACTAATGGGAGAATATGTCCATTCCGTGACGCTGGATACCGCCGCCTGCCGCGGCTGCATCACCTGCGTCAAGCGATGCCCCACCGAGGCCATCCGGGTCCGGGGGGGCAAGGCCCGCATCCTGAAGGAGCGGTGCATCGACTGCGGCGAGTGCATCCGGGTCTGCCCCCACCACGCCAAGCGGGCGGTCACCGACCACCTGGCGGAGATGGAGCGGTACCGGTACACCATCGCCCTGCCCGCCCCCGCCCTGTACGGCCAGTTCAACAACCTGGACGACGCCGAGGTTGTGCTGGCGGGGCTGCTGGAGATGGGCTTCGACGAGGTGTACGAGGTGGCCGCCGCCGCCGAACTGGTCAGCGACGCCACCCGGCTGCTCCTCAGCCAGGGGGGGCTGGAGCGGCCGGTGATCTCCTCCGCCTGCCCGGCGGTGCTGCGGCTCATCCGGGTGCGGTTCCCGGAACTGCTGGATAACGTCCTGCCCCTGGTGGCCCCGGTGGAACTGGCCGCCCGGGACGCCAAGCGCCAGGCATCCCGGCGGCTGGGCATCCCGGCTTCGGAGATCGGCTGTGTCTTTATCTCCCCCTGCCCCGCCAAGATGACCGCCGCCAAAAATCCCCTGGGCACCGGCCGCAGCGATATCGACCTGGTGGTGAGCGTCAGCGAGGTCTACCCCGCCCTCTGCTCCGCCATGCGGCAGGCCGGGGAGCCGGGGGAGGAACTGGCCGCCGCCGGGCGGACCGGCATCGGCTGGGGCCGCAGCGGCGGGGAGGCCGCCGCCACCCTCCACGAGCGGTACCTGGCCGCCGACGGCATCGAAAACGTCATCCGGGTGCTGGAGGACATGGAGGACGAGAAGCTCCGGGGTCTGGACTTTGTGGAACTCAACGCCTGCTCCTCCGGCTGCGTGGGCGGGGTGCTGAACGTGGAGAACCCCTACGTCGCCGCCGTCCGGCTAAAACGGCTGGGGCGGTACCGCCCGGTGGCCTGCAACCACCTGGAGGACGCCATCCCCCCCGACGCCAAGTGGGACCGGGAGGTGGTCTACGCCCCGGTGATGCAGCTGGACCAGAACCCCCTCCGGGCCATGGAGATGCTGGGCCGCATCCAGGAGATCGAAAGCCGCCTGCGGGGGCTGGACTGCGGCTCCTGCGGGGCCCCCTCCTGCCACGCCCTGGCGGAGGATATCGTCCGGGGCTACGCCACCGAGGACAGCTGCATCTACGTCCTGCAGGAGAAGCTGGGGGCGGTGATGACCAGCATGATGACCCAGGGCTTCGCCCAGGCGGAGCCGGAAAAGGAGGGCGCGCTGTGACAGTCAAGGAACTTGCCGCCGCCTGCGGCTTTGACGTCGCCTGCGGGGAGGGGGACCGGGAGGTAACGGGAGGCATCTACTGCTGTGACCTCCTCTCCATCGTCATGGGCCGGGCCCCGGCGGATTGCGCCTGGGTGACGGTGATGGGCAACCTCAATTCCATCGCCGTGTCGGTGCTGGCGGACACCGCCTGCATCGTCCTGGCGGAGGGGATGGCCCTGGACGACGACGCCCGGGCCCGGGGGGAGCAGCAGGGGGTCACCGTGCTGAAAACCTCCCTGCCGGTGTACCAGGCGTCCATGGCGGTGGCAAAAGCCATTGGGATATTACAATAGCTGTATCTTATCAGAAATTATACGGTGAGTATCATGGAGTCTACATACTATTTTGAAGCCGTCACCGCCTACGACAAGGAGGCGATACGGCATTATACCACCTACCACTACCGCCATGTGGACCGGCGGGCCCCCCTGAGTTTCCTGGTGCTGGGCGGGCTGTTCACCGGCCTTTCGGCCTGGCGGCTTTTGGCGGGGGAACTGCTGCTGCCCGCGGTGCTGGGCATCTTCGGGCTGGGGCTGCTGCTGGCGGGGATCGATATGCTGTCCGGCAAGACCTCGGTGAAGGTCCCCGACCCGGTGGAGGGCCGGCCGCTGACCAACCGCCACCGGTTCTTTGAGGACCGGCTGGAATACGCCGGGCAGCAGACCCAGGGGTATTATACCTATGACCAGATCACCCGCGTCGGGGAGGATCGGGAGTATTTTTACATCTATGTCCAAAGCAACCAGGCGCTGGTGGTCCAGAAGGCGGGGATGACCCTGGGGACCCCGGAGCAGCTGGAGCAGTTCCTGGACCGGAAGGCGCCAGGCAGGCGGCAGTGAAAGGAGGGCTACCGTGGCGATCTCCTACGACCTGCATATCCACAGCTGCCTTTCCCCCTGCGGGGACGAGGGGATGACCCCCCCCAACATCGCCAACATGGCGGCGCTGCTGGGGCTGGACCTGATCGCTGTCACCGACCACAACAGCTGCCGCAACGCCGGTGCGGTGATGGCCGCCGCCAAGGCCATGGGGCTGCCCCTCACCGTCCTGGCGGGGATGGAGGTGACCACCGCCGAGGAGGTCCACGTGGTCTGCCTCTTCCCCGACCTTCCCTCCGCCCGGGCCGCCGGGGAGGAGGTGGAATCGGCGCTGCTGCCGGTGAAGAACAAGCCGGATATCTTCGGCCGCCAGCTGATCCTGGGGCCGGAGGAGGAGCCGCTGGGGGAGTTTGAGCGGCTGCTCATCAACGCCACCAGTCTTTCCATCGACGACATGCCGGGATTTGCCAAGCGGTACGGGGGGATCGCCTTCCCGGCCCACATCGACCGGCCCTCCAACAGCGTCTTTGCCAACCTGGGGTACTTCCCGGACTACCTGGACTTCCCCATCGCGGAGGTCTGGAGACCGGAGGAGTTTTTCCGGGACGGCGCCCACCGGGAGGTGCTGGAGGGGCGGGTGATCCTGAAGGATTCGGACGCCCACCGCCTGGAGGACATGAAGGAAGGGGGGCCGTGCCCCTGGCCGGAGACCTCCCCGGAGACGGTGGAGGGTTTTTTGGAGGTGTTGTTTGGGGGGTAGGGGGGCTTTTTAGGCTCGGTCCTTTCCTGTCTTTTAAAATAACAGGAAAAGGAACGGAAAGGAACGAACCCCCACCCCCAGAAAAAAGGAGGTCATTTTCCCATGTCCCACCCCGACTACCAATTCCCCCCCTTCGACCACTTCCAGTTCGGCAACGTATTCTGCGGCAGCCTGGGCCCCCTGCGGTGGCGAGTAGAACCGCTGCCCAAAGCAGAGCCCCCCTCGATCCGAGGCTGGTGGTGGGAAAACGGTCTCTGCTTTGAGCGCCGGGAGGAAGGCTGCCCGGAAAAGGATTTCCCCCTCTCCCCGGAGGGCCTGGAGGAACTCCAGAACTGGCTGGGACAGAAGTAGACAAAAGCGGCGCCGCCCCGGGATAGGGAGCAGCGCCGCTTTTTCTTCTTTGCCGGGGCCGGGGCGATTACTTAAACTTCACCGCCGTCCCGTAGGCCATGATCTCACTGGCCCCCTGCATGATGGCAGAGGAACTGTAGCGGATGCCGATGACGCCGTCGGCGCCCAGGTGCTCCGCCTCCTCCACCATCCGGCGGGTGGCGATGGCCCGGGCCTCGTCCATCATCTCGGTGTAGGAGCGCATCTCGCCCCCCACCAGGTTCTTGAAGCCGGACATGATGTCCTTACCCACGTTCTTGCACTGGACGGTGCTGCCTTTTACCATGGCGATGGTCTCCAGCTCCTTGCCGGAGATGAAATCGGTGGTGACCAGGATCATGATAGTTCCTCCTTACTCAGTAGGCCTTGCCCCAAATGATCATCGACTTGGCGGGCTTGCCGCAGATGGGGCAAACGTCATACAGTTTTTCCTGCTCCAGGGGCATGCAGCGGCTGGTGACCCCCGCCTCCTCCTTCATCCGGGCCTCGCAGGCCGGGTCCTCGCACCACATGGTGCGGATGAAGCCGGTCTTTTCCGGGTCGCCGGCGATGGAGAGGATCTCCTCCCAGGTGGCGGCGGTGTAGGTGCGCCGCTCCCGGTTCTCCAGCGCCCGCTGGTAGAGGCTCTGATGGACCTCGGCCAGCAGCCGGGCCACCTCCTCCTCCAGCCTGTCCAGGGGGACGAAGGTCTTTTCCCGGGTGTCCCGGCGGACCAGGACGCACTGGCCCTTCTCGATGTCCTTGGGCCCCAGTTCCAGCCGGAGGGGGACCCCCTTCATCTCGTACTGGGCGAACTTCCAGCCGGGGGAGTTGTCGGACAGGTCGATGCCCGCCCGGAAGGTCTTTTTCAGCCGCTCCAGCAGGGCGGTGGACTTCTCCACCACACCCTCCTTGTGCTGGGCGATGGGGACCACCATCACCTGGACGGGGGCCACGGCGGGGGGCAGCACCAGGCCGGAATCGTCCCCGTGGGTCATGATGATGGCCCCGATGAGCCGGGTGGAGACCCCCCAGCTGGTCTGGTGGGGATACTGGAGGGTGTTCTGGCGGTCGGTGAACTGGATGTCAAAGGCCCGGGCGAAGCCGTCCCCGAAGTAGTGGCTGGTGCCGGACTGGAGGGATTTGCCGTCGTGCATCATCGCCTCGATGGTGTAGGTGGCCTCCGCCCCGGCGAACTTCTCCTTCTCGGTCTTGCGGCCCTTTACCACCGGGATGGCCAGGTACTCCTCGCAGAACCGGGCGTAGGTGTTCAGCATCCGCTCGGTCTCCTGGATGGCCTCCTCCTGGGTCTCGTGCATGGTGTGGCCCTCCTGCCACAGGAACTCGCTGGTGCGCAGGAAGGGGCGGGTGGTCTTTTCCCACCGGACGACGCTGCACCACTGGTTGTACAGCTTGGGCAGGTCGCGGTAGGAGCTGATGATCTTGGCGTAATGCTCGCAGAACAGCGTCTCGGAGGTGGGGCGGATGCAGAGGCGCTCCGCCAGCTTCTCGCCGCCCCCCTGGGTGACCCAGGCCACCTCCGGGGCGAAGCCCTCTACATGGTCCTTCTCCTTTTGCAGCAGCCCCTCGGGGATAAAGAGGGGCATATAGACGTTCTCGTGGCCGGTCTCCTTGAACATCCCGTCCAGGATGCGCTGGATGTTCTCCCAGATGGCGTAGCCGTAGGGCCGGAAGATGGTGCAGCCCTTGACGCTGCTGTAATCCACCAGTTCCGCCTTCTTCACCACGTCGGTGTACCAGCGGGCAAAGTCCACCTCCATGGAGGTGATGTCCTCCACCAGCTTTTTCTCCTGTGCCATATCCGTTTGCTCCATTTCCCCGCCGGTCTCCCCGGCGGTCATTTGATTTTTAATAAAAACCCCGCCTGATGGGGACAGGCAGGGCGTGTGGGCGAAAAAAACGTTACGCGGTGTGCTCCTCCAGGTACTTTACGATGTCCCCCACGGTGCGGACGTTTTCGATATCCTCGTCGGGGATCTCCATATCGAACTCGTCCTCCAGGGTCATCACCAGGTCCACAACATCCAGGGAGTCGGCGCCCAGGTCGTCCACCAGGCTGCTCTCCAGGGTGATGGTCTCCGCCTCCGCGTCCAGCTGCTCCGCCAGGATCGCCGCAACCTTCTCAAAGATCATACCGATTACTCTCCTTTTGACTAAATGAAGCTGAGTCGCTTGCACAAACATATGATAGCGTCTTTTGCCCCGCTTGGCAAGTGGTTTTTTGTAAAATTTCCCGGCGGGCGGGGGGCCAGATGGAAATGAGCCCGCCAGCGGTCCGTCCATGGCGGCGGCGCCCCCCAAGGTATGATAAAAAATCATACTTTTTTCACGCCCCGGGTCTGTTATAATGATGACAGAGACCCGTCTTTCCTGATATTATATCCGGTATTGATTCAAGGAGGGTAGAGCATGAGGCAAAAGAGATCGAATCTTTGGGGCAGGATACCCAACGGGGTGTGGCTGCTCATCTCCCTGGCCGTGGCGGTGGCGCTGTGGCTGTTCGCGGCCCACCAGTGGCCGGCGGTGTTCGCCACCCCCGGCATGGTCTGGAAGGCGCTGCTCAGCAAGGCATCCAACGGGGTGCTTTGGGGGCATGTGGGGGCCAGCCTTTCCCGGGTGCTCACCGGCTTTGCCATCGCCTTTGTGGTGGCCATCCCCGTGGCGTTCCTCATGGCCTGGTACGACCCCTTCCGCCACGTGGTGGAGCCCTGGATCCAGTTCATCCGCAACATCCCCCCCCTGGCCTACGTTTTCCTCATCATCGCGGCCCTGGGCATCGGCCAGACCAGTAAGGTCACCGTGATCTTCATCGCCGCCTTCCTGGTGATGGTGGTCACCATCTACCAGGGCGTCAAGGGGGTGGATGTCACCCTCATCAAGGCCGCCCGGGTGCTGGGGGCCAACCAGTTCGACATCTTCTTCAAGGTGACCATCCCCGCCACCACCCCCTTCATCCTGGTGGCCGCCCGGCTGGGGCTGTCCACCTCCATGACCACCCTGATGGCCTCCGAGATCGTGGGCGGCGACAAGGGCATCGGCATGATGATCCAGCAGGCCAACGGCTACTACCAGATGGACGTGATGCTCATGGGCATCATCCTGCTGGGGGTCATCGGCATCTGCTTTGAGAAGATCGTGAAATTCCTGGAGAGGAGGTTTACCGGATGGCAGGAAACGATACAGCAGTAAAGGTACATATCGACCATGTGGTAAAGAAGTTCAACGGCCGTAACGGCGAGATGGTCGCCCTCAACGGCGTGGATATGGATATCCATGAGAACGAGTTCATCTGCGTGGTGGGCCCCTCCGGCTGCGGCAAGTCCACCCTCCTCAACATCATCGGCGGCCTGGACACCCCCACCGAGGGCCACGTCTACGTGGACGGCAAAGAGGTGGAGGGCCCCGGCCCCGACCGTGGCATCGTGTTCCAGCAGTACGCCCTCTTCCCCTGGCTGACGGTGGAAAAGAACGTCCAGTTCGGCCTGAAGCTGCAGGGCAAGAGCCAGGAGGAGTGCGACGAGATCTCCCGGAAGTACCTGAAGATGGTGGAACTGGAGCAGTTCGCCAAAAGCTACCCCAAGGAACTGTCCGGCGGCATGAAGCAGCGGGTGGCCATCGCCCGGGCCTACGCCGTGGACCCCAAGGTGCTGCTGATGGATGAGCCCTTCGGCGCCCTGGACGCCCAGACCCGCACCCAGCTGCAGCAGGAACTGCTGGAGACCTGGGAGAAGGAGCAAAAGACCTGCTTCTTCATCACCCACGACGTGGAGGAGGCCATCATCCTGGCCCAGAAGGTGGTCATCATGTGCGCCCGTCCCGGCCGGGTGAAGGACATCGTGGACATCGACATCCCCTACCCCCGTGACCAGGCCACCAAGATGACCCCCCGTTTCCTGGAACTGAAGAACCACATCTGGAACCAGGTGTACCAGGAGTATCTCTCGGTGCGCAAATAACGACGGATACCGCAGCCTGCGGGCTGGTATCATAAAAAAGGACATTTACAATGATCTAAGGAGGAACATTACCGTGAACAAGAAGCAACTCGTTTCCCTGCTGCTCTCCGCCGTGCTGGTGCTGAGCCTGGCCGCCTGCGGCGGCGGCACCACCCCGCCCGCCTCCAGCACTCCCCCGGCCTCCACCTCCACCCCCGCTTCCAGCAGCGAGCCCGCCCCCGAGCCTGCCCCTGAGCCCGAAGGCCCTACCTACGAGCCCGCCACCGTCCGGGTAGCCTACATGCCCAACCTGGGCTCCGCCGGCTCCCTGTTCGTCGGCATGGACCAGGGTTACTTTGAGGAAGTCGGCCTCACCGTTGAGGTCTACGAGTTCCAGGGCGGCCCTGCCGAGATCGCCGCCATGGCCTCCGGGGACATTGATATCTCCCAGATCGGCCACGGCGCCCACGCCCTCTGCATCGAGGGCCAGGCCGCCATCTTCCAGATGGACCACACCACCTCCCTGTCTGACGTCGTCGTTGGCAACAAGTCCCACGGCATCAACACCGCCGCCGACCTCAAGGGCAAGACCGTGGCCGTCCAGGCCGGTACCTCCTCCGAGATCATCCTCCAGCAGGCCCTGAAGAAGGCCGGCCTGTCCGTCGAGGATATCAACACCGTGGAGATGACCGTTGACGGCATGACCACCGCCATGATCACCGGCCAGGTGGACGCCGCCGCCGCTTGGTCCCCCAACACCATCACCCTCCAGGACGCCCTGGGCGAGAACTACGTCAACCTGGGCGGCAACGCCGACTTCCTGGACAGCGCCATCTTCCCCTCCAGCTACATCACCACCACCAAGTACGCCCAGGAGAACAAGGACATCCTGGTCCGGTTCGCCCAGGCCCTGAACAAGGCCCATGACTACCGCCTGGCCAACCAGGAGTACATGGCCAAGTTGCTGGCCAAGGAACTGGACGCCCCCGAGGACACCATGATCCGCGCCCTGGGCGAGGCTGATTGGGAGACCATCACCAAGGACTGCGGCAACATGGACGCCATCAAGACCATCTACGAGACCCAGCAGCAGATCTTCATCAACAACGGCCGTATCCCCGAGGCTGTTCCGGTGGAGAACTACGTCCTCTTCGACGTCATGGAAGAGGCCTACAAGGCCTACAGCGCCGCCAAGTAAGCTGGCCTTTGTAACAGAAAGCGGCCCATTAGCGGGCGCAGGCGCCCGGAAGTCAAGGTATCAAACAGCCTGTGACTTCCGGGCGCTTTTTGCAGGCAAAAAAACATCTTTGCGTATCCTCCCCCTTTGGGCTATAATAGAGGGGAAAAGGGGTGTGGGGAATGCTGCTCATCGTGCTGGCCCTCTGCGCCGCCACCTCGGTGTTCGTGGCGGCCCGGCGGCGGGATATCCTTTCGGTCTACCTGTTGGGGCTGGGGGTGTCCTGCTCCCTGATGCTGCTGGGGGTCATCATCCACATCGCCCAGATGGGGGGCGTCGCCGCCACCGAGCAGACCTTCCTCTTCCTGGTGCCGGAGATCCAGCGCTGGCTCCAGTTCCGGCCCATCTCCATGTCCCAGCTGGGGTACCTGGTGGCGGTGGGGCGCACCCTCTTCCCCTGGTTCCTGCTCCAGGTGGGGCTGGAGGTGACCATGATCCCCTGGGTGCGCCGCCGCCACCGGCTGGTGCGGCGGCTGTCGGCGGTGTTCCCCGCCGCCTTTCTGGTCTACTACTGGCCCGATGTCTTTTACAACCTGGTGCGGGGGCGGTTCTGGCTCATCACCGCCATGCTCCCCCTCTCCATGGCCTGGATCCTGGCCTACCTTCTGGCGGCGCTGCTGCTGATGGTCCAGGAGTACCGGGCCACCACCATCACCTTCTTTAAGCGCAACAACGGCTACATCCTCCTTTCCGCCGTGGGGATCACCGCCCTTTACCTCCTCTACGCCACCAAGGACCCGGCCCAGATCTACAATATGTTCATCGGCGAGTACATCCGCCTGGGCATCACCAGCTACATCGGGCCCTCCCTGTCGGTGGTGGGGTGGCTCATTTTGGGGGCCTGCACCCTCCTCTTTGTGGTGCTGGGGGGCTACGGCATGGTCTGCTACGCCCAGATGGATTACGCCGAGGGGCGGGAGGACGTCTCCCTGCAGCGGAAGTTCGACGCCGCCGGCACCGGGGTGTCGGTGTTCGTCCACGGCATCAAAAACCAGCTGCTCTCCAGCCGGGTGCTGCACAAAAAGCTGTCCCGGGCCCTGGAGGGGGACCAGCCGGACCTCCCGGAGGTCCGGGCCTGCGCGTCGGCCCTCCGGGAACTCAACGAGGGGATGCTGGCCCGGATGGACGAGCTGTACCGCACCGTCAAAAACAGCGCCCTCTCCCTCTCCCCGGTGGAGATGAGCCGGGTGACCGCCACCGCCGTGGAGCGGTTCCACGGCAAGTACCCGGAGGTGGAGGTGGCGGTGGAACTGCCGGTGGACCGGCTGGTGCTGGCCGACCTGGGCCCCCTGGGCGAGGCGGTGTACAACCTCCTCACCAACGGCTGCGAGGCGGCTTTGGCGGCGGGGCGGGAGCCGTCCCTGGCCCTGCGGGCCCGGCCGGAGCGGCTGTGGACGGTGCTGGAGGTCCGGGACAACGGCGGGGGCATCCCCCCGGAACTGCAAAGCAGGATCTACGAGCCGTTTTTTACCAGCAAGAACACCAACTACAACTGGGGCATGGGCCTCTATTATGTCCGCAGGATCGTCAAGAGCCACTTTGGCCGCCTCCGGCTGGAGAGCCGGATGGGGGAGGGCAGCAGCTTTTTCATCATGCTGCCCCTCTACGACGCGGGACGGAGGGGGTGAGGGAGGATGGAACGACAGCCGATCCGGGTGATGGTGGCGGAGGATATCCCCCTGCTGCGGGAGGACTTCTGCGATATCGTGAGCCGGGCCCCGGGGATGGAGGTGGCGGGCTGCGCCGCCACCGGCCAGGAGATCACCCGCCTGGCCCGGGAGACCGACTGCGACATCATCCTGATGGATATCGAGATGGAGACGATGCAGGCGGGGATCACCGCCGCCGAGGCCATCCACCGGGACAAGCCGGAGGTGAAGATCATCTTCCTCACCGCCCACGAGACCGAGGACATCATCCTCAGCGCCATGGCCAGCGGGGCGGTGGACTACGTGGTGAAGGGCTGCGACGACGAGGTGCTGCTGGAGCACATCCGCCGGGCCCACGCCGGCCGGCCCGCCCTGGAGCAGCAGGTCCAGCAGATCGTCATGCGGGAGTACAGCCGCCTGCACCAGAGCGAACGCTCCCTGATCTTCTTCATCAGCAACATGGCCCGGCTCACCCCCGCCGAACGGGAGTTGGTGCGGCTGCTTTTGCAGGGGCTGAAGGTCCAGGAGATCGCCGCCGCCCGGTGCGTGGAGGTGGTCACCGTCAAGACCCAGATCAAGGGGCTGCTGAACAAATTCGGCTGCACCCGCACCAAGGAGATCGTGGCCATGATCCGCCAGCTGGGTCTGGAGCACCTGTTCACCGGGGGAAGATGAGGACCGGTCCTCTGCCCCCTGTCCATAAGAAAGCGAGGTATTTTGACATGCGCGATTATTATCAGCTGCCCCCCCGGGAACTGGGGAAAAACGCCAAGCTGCCCGTCCTCCTCACCGGGGATTCGGGGGAGGCTTTCTACGAACTGGCCCGGGAGATGGCGAGCGTCATCCGGGACCACAACAGCCGGGGGGAAAAGACGGTGTTCATCGTCCCGGTGGGGCCGGTGGGACAGTACCCCATCTTTGTCCGGCTGGTGAACGAGGAGGGACTGAGCCTCAAAAACTGCTGGTTCTTCAACATGGACGAGTACCTCACCGATGACGGGGAGTGGATCGACAAGGACGACCCCCTCTCCTTCCGGGGCTTCATGGACCGGGTGGTCTACTCCAGGATCCGCCCCGACCTGGTGATGCCGGAGGAGCAGCGGGTATTCCCCGATCCCCGTGACCCCAGCAGATGCGACCGGCTGCTGGAGGAACTGGGGGGGGCCGACGCCTGCTTCGGCGGCATCGGCATCACCGGCCACCTGGCCTTTAACGAGCCCCAGGACATCCCGGCGGAGGAGTTCCGCCAGCTGCCCACCCGGGTGCTGGATATCGCCCCGGAGACCCGGGCCACCAACTGCGTGGGGGACCTGGGGGGCGCCCTGGAGGATATGCCCAAAAGGTGCGTCACCATCGGCATGAAGCAGATACTGGGGGCCAAAAAGCTGCGGCTGGCGGTGTTCCGGGATTGGCACCGGGCGGTCTGCCGCCGGGCCGCCTACGGCGAGCCCACCGCCAGCTTCCCGGTGACCCTGGCCCAGGGCCACCCCGACGCCCTGCTCATCATCAACAACGTGGCGGCCCAGCTGCCCAGATAAGAGGTGCATTGGATGAACAGCTTTTACCTTGAGAATGTCCGCCTCCGGGGGGAGGCCGCCACCGTGACGGTGGAGGACGGGGTCATCGCCGCCCTGGGGGCGGGGAACGACAAGGGCCTGCCCCGGGTGGACGGGGAGGGGAAGCGGCTGCTCCCCGGCTTTTTGGACCTGCACACCCACGGCGCCGCCGGGGTGGACGTCAACGCCGCCGACCCGGAGGGGCTGCGGAAGATCAGCCGGTTTTTTGCCAGCCACGGGGTCACCGGGTGGCAGTGCTCGGTGCTTACCGACACCAAGGAACAGACTTTAAAAGCCATCCGGGCCGCCCGGGAGGTCATCGAGAAGGGCAGCGGCGGGGCCCAGCTTATGGGCATCCACCTGGAGGGACCCTGTCTCTCGGTGGAGTACAAGGGGGCGATGCCGGAGAGCCTGCTGATGAAGGAGGCCCGGATCGACCTGTTCCGGGAGTACCAGGAGGCCGCCGGGGGCCACGTCACCTACCTGACCCTCTCCCCGGAGGTGCCGGGGGCGGTGGAGATCGTCCCGGCCCTGAGGGAACTGGGGATCACGGTGGCCATGGGCCACAGCGCGGCGGGGTACGACACCTCCTGGGCCGCCGTCAAGGCGGGGGTCACCTCCGCCACCCACCTGGGCAACGCCCAGCGCCTTTTCCACCAGCATGACCCGGCCATCTGGGGGGTCGCCCTGGAGAGCGATTGCTGGGTGGAGGCCATCTGCGACGGGCTGCACCTGCACCCGGGGACGGTGCGGCTCTACCTCAAGGCCAAGGGGTGGGACCGTGTGGTGGCCATCACCGATTCCATCATGGCGGCGGGGCTGCCGGACGGGGATTACAAGCTGGGTGTCAACGACGTCATCGTCAAGGACGGGGACGCCAAGCTAAAAAGCGGGGTCCGGGCGGGATCGACGCTGACCCTGGACCGGGCCCTGGGGAACATCGTCCGGTGGACCGGGGCGGACCCGGAGGACGCCGCCCGGCTGATGAGCCGGAACCCGGCGGAACTGATGGGCTGGAGCCGCAAGGGGGCCATCGCCCCGGGGAAGGACGCGGACCTGGTCCTTGTGGACGAGGGGCTGGGGGTCTTTGCTACCTTTGTTCGAGGGGAACGGGTTTTTGGGTGATTTCTGTTTTTGTTCGGGGCTCGTTCCTCCCCATACCCTTTCCTGCAATTTTCAAGGCGTCTCTTCGACCGCCCCGCCGGCGGGGCCCTTCTTTCTGTATCGACAGAAAGAAGGCAAAGAGCGACCAGGGCTGCGCCCTGGACCCGGACGGCCAAAGGCGAAGGTGCCTCCGGCGGATTGGAAGTTCCCCTGCGGGGGGAAGGAGCGGGCCGCTTCGGCGGCCCCCACCCCCCGCCCCCATACATCAACATAAGGAGTTGAACCCCATGGACAACACCATCACTCTGTCCTTCGTGGACAAAAAGAACATCCTCTCCCCTGGAGAACTGGAGGACCGCTGCCGCCAGGCAGCCCCCGTGTTGGCCCGTGCAGTCGCCGGGGACCCCCGGTATCAGGACTTCACCGGCTGGCGCACCGTGGACGAAAGCGCCAGCCCGGAGCGGGTGGCCTTTCTCCAGGAGCAGGCGGCCCGGGTCCGGGCCGGCGCCGACGTCTTCGTCACCATCGGCATCGGCGGCTCCAACCAGTCCTCCCGGGCGGCCATCAAGGCGCTGCGGCCAAAGGACGGGCCGGTGATGCTCTGGGCCGGCAACACCATTTCCGCCCGGGAGATGGCCGACACCCTGGAGACGCTGGACGGCTACCGGTCGGTCTACATCGACTGCATCGCCAAAAACTTTGAGACGCTGGAGCCCGGCATCGCATTCCGGGTGCTGCGCCAGTACCTGGAAAAGCGGTACGGGGAGACAGAGGCCGCCAAGCGGATCTTTGCCACCGGCACCCCCGGCAGCACCCTCCACCAGCTTTGCAAGGACCACAGCTACACCTTCCTCACCTTCCCGGAGCGGGTGGGGGGACGGTTCTCGGTGATCTCCGACGTGGGCCTCTTCCCCATGGCGGTGGCGGGCATCGACATCGGGGAGATCACCGCCGGGATGCGGCAGATGCGGGACCGGCTCTTTGCCGAGGGGGCGGAGGAGAACATCGCCCTGCGGTACGCCGTCCTCAGAAAACTGCTGCTGGAGAAGGGCTACGCCCTGGAGATGCTCTCCTTCTTCGAGCCCCGGCTGGACTTCTTCGCCAAGTGGTGGGTCCAGACCTTCGCCGAGAGCGAGGGCAAGGAGGACACCGCCCTCTACCCCATCGTCTCCAGCAACTCGGAGGACCTCCACGCCGTGGGGCAGTACGTCCAGCAGGGGCGGCCTGTCATCATCGAGACCTTCCTCACCGTCCGGGAGCGCGACGCCAGCGTCCGCATCCCCCCGGAGCCTAAAAAGGACTACTTCGACTACCTCACCGGCAAGGACTTCTGGGACATCAACGAGGCCGCCCGGAAGGGGACCTTCGCCGCCCACAGCCAGAGGGGCATCCCCTGCCTGGAGTTTTCCATCCCCGCCATCGACGCCCGGACCCTGGGCCAGCTGTACTACTACTTTATCTTCTCCTGCTACCTCTCCTGCGAACTGCTGGGGGTCAACCCCTTCGACCAGCCCGGGGTGGAGGCCTACAAGCACCAGATGTTCCAGCTTCTTGGGAAGTATTGACAGCCGCGATATAGAAAGGAGTTTTCACTATGCCACTCGTTCCGCTTCGTCCCGTGTTGGAGGCCGCCGAGGCCCACGGTTACGCCCAGGGGGCCTTCAACGTCAACGCCGTCTGCCAGGCCAAGGCCGTTATCGAGATCCATGAACTGCTCCGGGCCCCCGCCATTTTGCAGGGGGCGGACCTGGCCAACGCCTTTATGGGGGGCCGCGCTGACTTCCAGAACGGCACCCTGGAGGACAAGAAGAAGGGGGCCAAGAACATCGCCGCCGCCGTGAAGAAGTACGGCGAGCAGAGCCCCATCCCGGTGGTGCTGCACCTGGACCACGGCCGGGACTTCGATTCCTGCGTCGCCGCCATCGAGGGGGGGTATACCTCGGTGATGATCGACGGCTCCTCCCTCCCCTACGAGGAGAATGTGGAACTGACCCGTGAGGTGGTGAAGTACGCCCACCCCCGGGGGGTCAGCGTGGAAGGGGAACTGGGGGTCCTGGCCGGGGTGGAGGACCATGTCTTTGCCGCCAACTCCACCTACACCAACCCCCTGACCGCCGTGGATTTCCTGAAAAAGACCGGGGCCGACGCCCTGGCCATCAGCTACGGCACCATGCACGGGGCCAGCAAGGGGAAGGACGTGAAACTCCGCCGGGAGATCCCCACCGCCATCCGGGAGTGCCTGAACCACGAGGGCATCAGCGCCTTCCTGGTCTCCCACGGCTCCTCCACCGTCCCCCAGTACATCGTCAATGAGATCAACGCCCTGGGCGGGGATATCCAGAACGCCTACGGCATCAGCAAGGACGAACTGAAGGCCGCCATCCCCTGCGGCATCCGCAAGATCAACGTGGACACCGACATCCGGCTGGCGGTCACCCGCAACCTCCGGGAACTGTTCCGGGACTTCCCCCAGCTGAAAAACGACCCCGTTGTGGGCCCTGTCTGGAAGCTGCTGGACGAGAAGCGGGCCGCCTTTGACCCCCGGGCCTTCCTGCCCCCCATCATGGACACCGTGATGTACGGAACCGGGGAGGGCCCCGCCCTGGCCGCCGTCACCGGCGCCATCGAAAAAGGGGTCAAGGAGGCGGTGGGCACCCTCATCGTGGAGTTCGGCTCGGTGGGCCGGTACCCCCTGGTGAAGCTGGACACCCTGGAGGATATGATCCTCCGCTACAAGGAGGGGGTGTAACATGGCCGGCAAGCTGCTCATCGTCCACGGCGGCGGCCCCACCGCGGTGATGAACTGCTCCCTTTACGGGGCCGTCGACGAAGCGGCAAAAGCCGGGGCGGAGGTCTACGGCGCGCTAGGCGGCATGGGCGGCCTGCTGGCGGAGCGGTTCGTCCGGCTGGACACCCTGCCGGAAGGGGAGATGGAACTGCTCCTTACCACCCCCGGCTCCGCCATCGGCACCAGCCGGGACGCCATGGAGGCCCCGGAGTACGCCCGGGCGGCGGAGGTCATCGGCAAGAACGGCTTTGACTTCCTCCTCTGCAACGGCGGCAACGGCACCATGGACACCTGCGGCAAGATATACCAGGCCTGCAAAGCCGCCGGCACCCCGGTGCTGGTGGCCGGCATCCCAAAGACGGTGGACAACGACCTGGCGGTCACCGACCATGCCCCCGGCTTTGCCAGCGCCGCCCGGTACATCGCCGGGGTGACCCGGGAGATCTGCGCCGACGTCCGCTCCCTCCCCATCCACGTCTGCGTCGTGGAGGCCATGGGCCGCAACGCCGGCTGGATCACCGCCGCCGCCGCCCTGGCCCGCCAGGACGCCGAGATCGGCCCCGACCTCATCTACCTGCCGGAGCGGGACTTTGACGAGGCCGCCTTCCTCCGGGACGTGGAGGAACGGTGGAAAATGGGCAGAGGGGTGGTGGCCGTGGTCAGCGAGGGGCTGCACGGCCCGGGGGGCAAGCCCCTGGTGCCCCCCATCTTCCAGACGGGGCGGTCCACCTACTTCGGGGATATCTCCGCCCACCTGGCCCAGCTGGTGGTGAAGGAACTGGGCATCAAGGCCCGGAGCGAAAAGCCCGGCCTGATGAACCGCAGCAGCATCCACTGGCGCTCCTCCATCGACTGCCGGGAGGCGGAGGAAGCGGGACGGGCGGCGGTAAGAGCCGTCCTGGAGGGCCGGACCGGGGTGATGCCCGCCATCCGCCGCCTGAGCAGCGACCCCTACCAGGCGGAACTGTTCCTGGCCCCCATCCAGGAGGTGATGCTCACCGAGCGCACCATGCCGGAGGAGTTCATAGGCGCCGCCGGCAACGACGTCACCCCGGCCTGCGTGGACTGGCTCCGCCCCCTGATCGGGGAGCCGCTGCCGGTGATGGCCAACCTGAGAAGAGGGTGCTGAAATGACCGATCAGGAACTGAGGATGCTGTCCGCCGCCATCCAGAGCCAGCTTGCCGACGCCGCCGTGCCGGATGAGGTCATCCTGGACAAGGTGCGGGAGGTCCCGGAACTGCTCCAGGCAAAACTCCCCTCCAGCGCCAACCTGTTCCTGGCGGCAGTAAGCCGGGGCCGGTTCCAGCTGGCCAAGGAACTGGCGGCCATGGGGGCGGATATCCACTGGCGGTGTGAGGCCAGCGGCATCGGGGGAAACGCCCTCAACGCCGCCCGCACCCCGGAGCAGGCGGAGGAACTGCTGGCCATGGGGCTGGAGATCGAGAGGAACCTGTCGCTGCGCCTCCCCTGCCAGAACCCCGCCGTCACCTCGGCGAGCCGCAACGAGCCGGAGATGATGCGGTACTGGCTGCAAAAGCAGTCCCAACTCTTCGCCGGGGAACCGGAGTATCTGCAGCAGCTGTTTTACGCCGCCATCCGTGTGGCGTCGATGCTCAACCAGTATGGTACGCTGGCGGTGATCATGGCCGATGATGAACTGTTCCCCCTCCTGAAGGAGATCTACTCCCGGGAGGACACCGTGGATTCCATCAAGCTGTACCAGAGCGCCCTGCGGCGCATCAAGGACGAGAGCCTGGAGCCCCGGAAAAAGGAACTTCGAAAGATACTTAACGCCCGGAAGAAAGAACTGTCCCAATGATCAACAAAAAGGAATGGTACCGTTTATGAAACACATCTACCTGAACCTGAAGCGGTTCGATATTCCCCCGGAATTAGGCGGGGTGAACCGGCTGGCCGAGCCCGGCAAGTGGGCGGAGGCCATCGTCACCGGAACCGAGCCGGGGCTGGAAAAATATGGCCCCGCGGAGGTGGAGTTCGTCCAGTACTTCCCGGAGGCCCACATCCTTGCCGCCGCCGCTGCCCGGAAGGGTCCGGTGCGGGTGGGCTGCCAGGGGGTCTACCGGGGGGATACCGCCGTGGGGGGCAACTTCGGGGCCTTCACTACCAACCGCCCCGCCCACGCCGCTGCCATGCTGGGCTGCACCGATACCCTCATCGGCCACTGTGAGGAGCGAAACGACAAGGCCGGTATCCTGGCCGAGGCGGGTGTCACCGACACCGCCGCCGTCAACCGCCTGTTGAACCAGGAGGTCTTAATGGCCCAAGCCGCCGGGCTGAATGTCCTGTACTGTATCGGGGAAAAGAGCGAGGAACAGGACCGCTGGCAGGAGGTGCTGGGGGAACAGTTAGAGGTGGGTTTAAAGGACGCCGACAGGTCCAAAGTTGTCATCGCCTACGAACCGGTCTGGTCCATCGGCCCGGGCAAGACCCCGGCGGACAAACCCTATATCCAGAAGATCGCCAAGTTCGTCCGGGAAGTCACCGGCGGCCTGGACGTGGTGTACGGCGGGGGCCTGAAGGCGGATAACGCCGAGATGCTGGCCTCCATCCCGGAGATATCCGGCGGCCTCATCGCCCTCACCCGGTTCACCGGGGAGATCGGCTTCTACCCGGAGGAATACCTGGAGATCATCCGCCTGTACCTGGGCAAATAAAGGAGGAAAAGCATGAAACTGGATTTTGAATACGGCAACGGCATGATGAGCGCGGAGTTGCCCGACAGCACCGACGTCTTTGTCCCCGGGGAGACGGTCCCCGATCCCCCCTGCCTGCCCCAGGACTGGGACAGCCTTTACAAGGCCACCCAGGACAGCATCCGCAGCCCCATCGGGATGCCCGCCCTCAAGGAACTGGCGGGGAAGGGCAAGACGGTGGTCTTTGTCATCCCCGACATCGTCAAGGGGGGCAACCAGCCCACCAGCCACCGGAAGGTGGCCATCCGGGCCTGCCTGGATGAACTCTACGCCGCCGGGGTGGAGAAGAAGGATATCCTCCTCCTTTTCTCCAACGGCCTCCACCCCCGTGCCACCGTCCCGGAGATGAAGACCATCCTGGGGGAGGAACTGTTCCGGGAGTTCTACTACACGAACCAGATCACCAGCCACGACAGCGAGGACTACGACCACCTGGTGGACATCGGCTACACCGCCGCCGGGGATCACGTCATCATGAACAAGTATGTCTTTGACGCCGATATCGCTATCCTCATCGGCCATACCCAGGGTAATCCCTACGGCGGGTATTCCGGCGGGTATAAACACTGCGCCACCGGTATCTCCCACTGGCGGAGCATCAGCGCCCACCACGTCCCCAAGGTAATGCACCAGCCCGACTTCGTCCCCGTCTCCACCAGCAGCGTCATGCGGGGCAAGTTCGACCAGCAGGGGATGCTGATGGAGGAGAAGATGGGCAAGAAGTTCTTCTGCTGCGACGCCGTGCTGGATACAAAATCCCGCCAGATCGCCATCTTCTCCGGCTGGGCCAAGGAGATGCAGCCCCTTAGCTGGGAGGTGGCCGACAAGCGGACCTACGTCCATTGGGCCGAGAAGAAGTACGATATCATCGTCTTTGGCATGCCCACCAACTTCCACTACGGCAACGGCATGGGCACCAACCCCATCCAGATGATGCAGGCCCTCTCCGCCCAGGTCATCCGCCACAAGCGGATCATGTCCGACCGGTGCGTTTTTGTCGTCTCCTCCATCTGCGACGCCTGGTTCCACGAGGAACGCTGGCCCTACCTCCGGGAACTGTACGAGATGTTCCAGCACGATTCCATGAACATCCTCCCCGACATGGACCGGTACGGCGAATACTTCGCCACCAAGGAGGAGTACATCCGCAAGTACCGCTTCGCCAACGCCTTCCACCCCTTCCACGGCTTCTCCATGATGAGCTGCGGCCACCTGGCGGAGGAGCACACCAGCGCCATCTACATCGTGGGGGCCCGGGAACCGGGCATCGCCCGCGGGATGGGGCTCAAGACCCGGGCCACCTTCGAGGAGGCCATCGCCGACGCCATGCGGAAGTACACCGGCCCGGAGCCCAACATCCTGGCCCTGCCCCGGACCTTCACCACCGCCGCCGTCCACCTCTGCATGAAGGACCCCGCCCTCAACGGGGCGCCGGTGACCGGGCATCCTTGCGGGGGTTGATATGACCTTTTTCCTCTATTTTCTCATCGCCATCGGGGCCACCACGGTGGGGTCTCTCACCGGTATGGGGGGCGGGGTCATCATCAAACCGGTGATGGACGTCATGGGGGCCTACGACGCCGCCACCATCGGGGTGCTGTCCTCCATCACCGTCTTTTCCATGTCGGTGGTCTCCATCGGCAAGCAGATGCTGGCAAGGACCAGGATCCCCTTCGCCACCGCCATCCCCCTGGCCATCGGCTCGGTGGCCGGGGGACAGCTGGGCCAGATGATGCTCTCCGCCCTCACCGCCGGGCTGCCCAATTCCCGGGTAACGGCGGTGCAGAACGTGGCCCTGGGCCTGCTGATCCTGGTGGTCTACTGGTACATGAAGCACAAGCAGAGCATCCCCGGCAAGCACTGGGACAGCCTCCTGCCCGCCCTGCTGGTGGGGGTGTTCCTGGGGGTCTGCTCCTCCTTCCTGGGCATCGGGGGCGGGCCCATCAACGTGGCCCTGATCATCTTCCTGTTCTCTTACGACACCAAGACCGCCGCCGTCTGCTCCCTCATCACCATCCTTTTCGCCCAGGTCTCCAAGCTGTGCTCGGTGGCGCTGGGGGCGGGATTCGGCGCCTACGACCTTGCTGTGGCCCCGGCCATGGTGGCGGGTGCCATCGCCGGTGGCTTCCTGGGGGCGGCGCTGAACAAAAAGTTCCCGGAGCGGCTGGTGGAGAAGGCCTTTAACGGGGTGCAGCTGCTGGTCTTGGCCATCTGTGTCTTTAACATCGTCCGAAATATCCTGTAGGAGTGACGCCATCATGGAATACACCATCAAGCAAGGAAAGCTGACCCTCACCGCCTCGGACCACGGGGCGGAACTGCGCTCCCTCACCTGGGAGAAAAAGGAACTCATCTGGGAGGGGAAAAAGGAGGTCTGGCCCCGCCGGGCGCCGGTCTGCTTCCCCTGGGTGGGCAAGCTGGCGGAGGGGAAAGGCAGCTTCGGCGGCCTCGCCTGCCAGGGTCCCCAGCACGGCTTCATCCGTGACCTGGACCATGTTCTTGCGGCCCAGGAAAAGGATCTGCTGCGGTTCCGGGCCAGCTGGGCCGGCGGCGAAAACTGGCCCTGGCCCTTCTCCTTCGACACCGAGCACCGCCTGACCGAGACGGGAGCGGTGACCACCTGCGCCGTGGTGAACGCCGGCAGCAAGCCCATGGCGGTGCAGTTTGGCTTCCACCCGGGTTTCGTCTGCCCCTTCCTGCCGGGGACGTCGGTGGAGGAGTACCAGGCCCGGTTCGAGAGCGGCCTGGTGGTCCCCCTCACCCGGGACCTGTTTGACAACGACTCCATCCAGTACCAGAACGTAGGGGAGTGGGCCCGCCTGGAGCACCGGGAGAGCGGGAAATACATCCAGGTAGGGACCGCCGGGTACCACTGCGTCCTTCTCTGGAGCCAGCCGGGCATCCCGGGCTTCGTCTGTATCGAGCCCTGGCAAGGCTACCCCGGCCCCCAAGAAGCCCTGGACCAGCGCCCCGGCGCGCTGATCCTGGAACCCGGCCAGCGCCGGGAGTGGCGGAAGGAGATCAGCTTGGGGCTATAAGTGGGACGGGAGATCCGCCGCGCCGATGAACAGATAAAAGATAACAGCGCCTGGTCACCCACTGTTGCGGGTGACCAGGCGCTGCTGTCTCCTGCCAACACAAAAAGAACCCCCCGCAGGGAATCAAGATCCGCCGGAGGCACCTTATCAGGCCAACTTCAAGGAGGGAGCGGGCGAAACTACCCACCTTAGCGGCTGCTGAATTCTTCCCACCCCGCAGCCAGCCGCCCAACCAAGCATCGAGCCGCCAAGGCAGACATCT
>CAJUFR010000034.1 GCA_910585525.1 uncultured Angelakisella sp. | reverse complement strand
GGCGTCGGTCGCTAAGGTTCGCACCCACTGACGCCGCCCAGTCCGCTTGGGCTGGGGCGCTGCCTGGCGCCATGATAGATGTCTGCCTTGGCGGCTCGATGCTTGGCCGGGCGGCTGGCTGCGGGGTGGGATATGGTTCGCAGCTGGTAAAGTGGGTGGTTTCGCCCGCTCCCTCCTTGAAGTTGGCCTGATAAGGTGCCTCCGGCGGATTTTTAGTTCCCTGCGGGGGGATGGGGTTGCTTTTCCTTTATCGACCGCTCAATTACACTTAGAATACCCGCAACTCCGGCAGGAGACACATCCTCCTTCGTGCTCCAGGGGGGCGCCGCATTCGGGGCAGAATTTGGCGAAGCGGGTCTCGGTGGGGACGGGGGTGGCGGGGGGCTCCGGGGCGGCGGGGACCTGGCCGGCGGGCATGGAGCGGCGCAGCTTGTCCACCCGGCGCACCACCTTGGCGATGGCGTCGGGGCAGGAGGTGCACTTCATCCCCGCCTGGCGCACGGTGGAGGGGCAGCGGATGCCCTGGAGCTGGTCCAACAGTTCCTCCGCCTTGATGCCGCTGCGCAGGGCGATGGAGACCAGGCGGGCGGTGGCCTCCGACTGGCTGGGGCAGCCGCCCCCCTTGCCGGTGGAGGTGAACACCTCGCAGATGCCGTTCTCGTCGTAGTTCACCGTGACGTAGAGGCTGCCGCAGCCGATCTTCATCTTCTCGGTGGAACCGTAGGTAACGGTGGGACGGGGGCGGGGCACGATCTCCCCGAAGGGCAGGACGGGCAGCGGCGGGATGGTCTCCTCTGCCTTCTCCGGGGCCTCCCCCTCCTTCTTCACCTTGCCCACGTTGAGCACCTGGCCGAAGCGGCTGCCATCCCGGTAGATGGTGACCCCCTTGCACCCCTCCCGGTAGGCCAGCATGTACACCTGGCTCACGTCCTCCCGGGTGGCGCTGTTCTGGAAGTTCACCGTCTTGCTGACGGCGTTGTCGGTGTGGCGCTGGAAGGCCGCCTGGGTGCGGACATGGTCCTCCGGCCGGATGTCGTGGGCCGAGACGAACACCTGCCGCAGGTCCTCCGGTATCTCCGGGATGTGGGCCAGCGTCCCCTGGGCGGCGATCTTCCGCATCAGTTCCGGGGTGTAGAGGTCCCGGGCCTTCAGGGCCTCCTCCAGCACCGGGTTCACCTCCATCATCTCGGTGCCGTCCATGACGTTGCGGATGTAGACGTAGGCGAACACCGGCTCCACCCCGCTGGAGCATCCGGCGATGATGGAAAGGGTGCCGGTGGGGGCGATGGTGGTAATGGTGGCGTTGCGAAGCGGCTCCTGGTCCTTGTAGATGCTTTCCGCAAAGAGGGGGAAGGCCCCTCTGGTCTTGGCCAGTTCCCGGCTGGCCTCCCGGCCGGCCTTGGTGATAAAGCCCATCACCTCCTGGGCCAGGGCGATGGCCTTCTCCGAGCCGTAGGGCAGGCCCATCCGCAGCAGGGCGTCGGCGTAGCCCATCACCCCCAGGCCGATCTTCCGGGTGGCCCGGGTGGTCTCCCCGATGATCTCCAGGGGGTACTTGTTGACGTCGATGACGTTATCCAAAAAGTGCACCGCGTCCCGGACCACCGTCTCCAGCCGGTGGTAATCCAGTTCCCAGCCGTTGGCCCCTTGCCGCAGCATATTGGCCAGGTTGATGGAACCCAGGTTGCAGCTTTCGTAGGGCAGCAGCGGCTGCTCCCCGCAGGGGTTGGTGGATTCGATCTCCCCCTGGCTGGGCACCACGTTGTCCCGGTTGAGGCGGTCCAGGAAGATGATGCCCGGCTCCCCGTTGCGCCAGGCGGCGTCCACGATCTTGTCGTAGACCTCCCGGGCGGAGAGGGCGCCCACGGCGGTCTTGGTCTTGGGGTCGATGAGGTCGTAATCCTTGCCGGCCTCCACCGCCTCCATAAACGCTTCGGTGATACCCACCGAGATGTTGAAGTTGTTGATCTCGTGGTTATCCTTTTTGCAGTCGATAAACTGGAGGATATCCGGGTGGTCGATGCGCAGGATCCCCATGTTGGCCCCCCGGCGGGTGCCCCCCTGCTTCACCGCCTCGGTGGCCATATTGAACACCTTCATGAAGCTGATGGGTCCGCTGGCCACCCCGCCGGTGGTGCGCACGGCGCTGCCCTGCTGCCGCAGCCGGGAGAAGGAAAAGCCGGTGCCGCCGCCAGATTTGTGGATAAGGGCGGCCTGTTTGACAGCGTCGAATATCTCCTCCATGCTGTCCCCCACCGGCAGGACGAAGCAGGCGGAAAGCTGCCCCAGGTCCCGCCCGG
Organism: uncultured Angelakisella sp.; assembly: GCA_910585525.1. Lineage (GTDB taxonomy): Bacteria > Bacillota > Clostridia > Oscillospirales > Ruminococcaceae > Angelakisella. Next base: position 21,110 of record CAJUFR010000034.1, on the reverse strand, counting down.
CGTTCATCAGGGTGGGGGAGTTAGGCAGGAACTCCAGGTCGGTCATCAGCTGGTAGAAGCGGTCCGCCAGGGCCTGGGTATCGGCGGCAGGGTCGTAGGCGGCATCGGCGGCGGCGATGGTGTCCGCCACCCGGCGGAACAGCTGCTCCACCCCCTCGGTGGGCTCGCCGTTCTCGTCCTTGATAAGATAGCGCTTCTCCAGCACCATCAGGGCGTTCTTTCCGATCTTCATGGGGCACGTCCTCTCTTTTCTTCATGATATATTGTGGGGAATGTGATAAAACACACAAGATATTGGGTGTATCCTGGCAAAACTCACCCGTATATTGTAGCAAATCCCGGCGGGAGATACAAGCTGAAAAAAGCCAAAAAAGGGAAGCAGGTTCTGTGCAAAATGGAGACGGCGGCGGGCCTCATCAAAAAACAGCCCGCCCACTGTACCGGTGGACGGGCTGCTGTCTGCGGGAACGGGACCGGGCAGAGCCCTGCCTTAGTCGTGCTTGATGGCCTCCAGGGCCGATATCTTCACCGCCCGGTTGGCCGGCAGGAAACCGAAGACGACCCCCACCAGCACCGAGAAGGCCAGGGCGATGCCCACCAGCCACAGGGGGATAACCGAGAGTTTGCTCCCCTCCCCCAGCATCGCCGCGGCGGCGAAGTGGTTGAAGGCCCAGGAACCGGCAAAGCTGAGACCCACCCCCATGATGCCCCCCAACAGGCCGATCATGCCGGCCTCCAGCAGGAACATCACCCGGATATCCCGGACCTCCGCCCCGATGACCTTCATGACGCCGATCTCCCGGGTGCGCTCGTAGATGGACATGATCATGGTGTTGGCGATGCCGATGGCCGCCACCAGCAGCGAGAAGCCCGCAAGCCCCCCCAGCACCAGCTGGATCATCAGCGCCTGCTTCTGCATCATCTCACGGCCGTCGTTCATGGAGTTGCACTCGTAGCCCATCTCCTTGATGGCCTCCTGGACAGCGGACACCGAATCCACGTCCACGCACTTCACCCGCACGTCCTCGTAGTTTATCTTGTTGCTGCTTTTCTTGATGCCGTTTTGTTTGTTGAACTTCTGCTCCAGCGCCTTCATCTCGTTGATATCCATAAAGGCGGCGTTGGTGGCCTCCCAGTTGGCGTCGTTGCGCAGCAGTACCCCCGCCACCACCGGCTTTACCTCGATGTCCTTGCCGATGATGTTGCCGTTGGCGTCGGTTTTCTGGCTGGGGATGGAGATGATCATCTTATCCTTCATGACATCCACGTAGGGGTCCTTGATCTTGCCGCTGGCGTCGGGGTAGGGGTCTATCCGGTTGTTCCGCTTCTTCTTGCTGTCGTAGAAGCGGTAGGCGAAGTTCTCCCCCACCACGATGCTGTACTCCTTGTCGTGCTCCTCCAGGTACTTGCCCTCTTTCAACTCGTACCCCAGCTTCTCCAGGGCCTCCGGGTAGACACCGTAGAATTGGGGAAAGCAGCGGTACCTGCCGTTCTTGCTCTTGAACAGGTAGTTCATCTCCCAGTTCTGGTAGAAGGGGGTGGCGATATCCACCCCGTCCAGGGCCTGCATCTTGGCCACGGCGGCGTCGTCCAAGGTGATCTGGCTGTTCCAGTTGTAGACGTTGATCACCGTCAGGTCCCCCCAACTGGCCATCTGCTCGTCGTAGGTGATGGAAAGACCGATGCCGATGGAGACAGCGATGATGATGAGACACACCCCGATGACCACCCCCAGGGCGGTGAGGAAGGTGCGCATCTTCCGCCGGGTCAGGTTCCGAAAGCAGATGGAAAGAATATCAGAGATCCGCATCGGCTGCCTCGCTCCTCTTTTTCTTGATGTGCCGCCAGACCAGCAGCCCCACCACCAGCGCCCCGGCGCCTACACCGCCGGCGATAAAGGGCCAGGAGGGCTTCTCCTCCTCCATCAGGCCGGGGTCCTCCATCATGCCGGGGTCAACGTCCCCTATGCCGGGGCCAAAGTCCATCCCCGCCATGGGGTCCACAACATTGGTGGACCACTGGATGGTGGCCTCCTTCTCCTCCATGTTGGTATCCTCGTAGGTGATCTTGATCTCCCCGCTGCACATCCCTTCGCCGTTGGGCATGACGTAGAAGTCGGCGGTGCCGGTGGAGCCGGAGGTGAGGTTGCCCAGGTTCTGCTGCTGGCCGGGATTCTGGATATCGCCGGATATCTCGGCGGAGAGGTTATAGACGTCGCTGCGGCCCTTGTTGACGAAGTTGACGGTGATGCTGGCTTCCTCGCCCACATAGCTTTCGGCGGAGACGTCCACGCCGGTGACCTGGAACCGGTCCACCTGGACCACCGGGATGGAGATGGTCTCCTGGGTGGTGTTGTCCCGGCGGGAGTTGAGATGGTCATCCACGTACTGGTACTTCATCGAGACCTCGATGTTATGGGACTGGGGGGCGGCGTTGGCCTTGGCGGTGACGTTCATGGTCTTGGTCACCATCCCCTCGCTCTCCAGGTCCTCGATATAGAAGGTGTTGGAACTGCTGGTGAGCATAAAGGCTTCCGGCATGGTGATGGTCACCATCATATTCTGAACATCCAGGCTTTTGCTGGTGTTGAAGAGAGTGATGGAAAGGGGGAAGGTATCCCCGGCGGTGATGGTGCCGCCATAGTTATAGTTGTTGACGATGACATAGGGGGTGGCCATCTCCATCCGGCTGTCGTCCGGGTCGTCATCATCGTTGTCATGCTTGGGGACATAGGGCTCGCAGGAACTGACCTCGGCGGAGAACTGCTGGTAGATATAGGGCTCGGCTTTGTCATCCTTGCTCTGCACCGTAAAGGCCAGGGTGTTGCCGGTGCCGGTGTAGCGCAGCCCCTTGAGGGTGACATAGCAGATCACGCCGCCCTCACTGGTCTCCACCACCCGGTCGATGTGGATAGAAGAATCGGTACCGCTCTGGAACCGGAAGCTGCCACGGTCCACCAATATCTTCACCTTGGCGTCGCCGGAGACGATATCCGCCTTGGCGGCGTTAGGAATGGGGAACTGCACCAAGGCGTCCACATAATAGTTGCGGGCGATGGTGGGGTCATCCTTCTTAGGGTCATTGGAATCATAGGTCACGGTAGAACCACGGGATATCTTTTTGATGGTGTAACTCATGTTGGTGGTGAGGGAGGGTTTGTTGTCTTCATCGCCGGGGTCCTCGTCACCACCAGGCTTGTTGTCGCCGCCGGGATTTTCGCTAGGAGTCTCATTATAATCATTAGCGTCCATATCTTTGGTGAACTTTAGGATCGTTGTTCCACCATCAGTAATTTCGACCTCGATGTTTTTTCCTTTGCCAGAATATACTGCGTTCTGCTGCTCAATGGAATAGCTGCCGTTATCACCGCTGAACGTCCAGGCATCCTTTGCGTCGTTCTTAGTTGTGTCAAAACAGCCTTTGACCAGCACTTTTTTCGTATTGGACTTCAGATTATTCTGAATCGTTGTATCGCTCACTTTGAAAGTGAGTTTAATGTTGGTGGCGTTCCCTTCGGATACAGGGCGTTTGCTCAACTGATAGGAGATATCGCTAACCACTTCCGCCGCATACCCCACCATGCTGAAAAAATATCCCAGCGTCCCCAACAGGATGAGGGCGGCAAGGGCCAGGGCTACCACTCGTTTGATGACCTTCGTTTTCACTTACTTCTCCTCCAATGCTGCGGTTTTCGGGGCCTCTGGTCCCTCTTGTTTGGTATCTTCTCCTGCTGCCTGTGGCTCCGGGGGGCCGCTTTCCGGCGGGGCCTCCTGGTCCGGGGGCAGCTGGTCATTTTCCCAGGCGGCGGCCTTGGCGGCCTCCTCCTTCTCCACGTCGAACAGCGACTTGTTGGGGGTGTCCCCCACCACCGCCCCGTCCACGATGGTGACGATGCGGTCGGCGTAGTTGGCAAGGCTGCGGTCGTGGGTCACCAGCACGATGGTGATGTTCTGCTGCCGGGAGAAGTTTAAAAACAGTTCCATGATCTCCCGGGTGGTCTTGGTGTCCAGGTTGCCGGTGGGTTCGTCGGCGAACACCACCTTGGGCCGGGCGGCAAAGGCCCGGGCGATGCCCACCCGCTGCTGCTGGCCGCCGGACATCTCCGCCGGGGTGTGCTTCATCCGCTCCGCCAGCCCCACCGCCTTCAGCATCTCCTTGGCGATGGCGGTGCGCTTTCGCTTCCCTATCCCCCGGAAGGTCAGGGGCATGGCCACGTTTTCGATGGCGCTCATCCCCGGCAGCAGGTTATAGGACTGGAACACAAAGCCGATGCTCTTTTGCCGGAAGTGGGCCAGCTGCTTTTCGGTCATCTTGGAGACATTCTTCCCCATTATGTAGACGTCGCCCCTGGTGGGTTTTTCCAGTCCCGCCAGCTGGTTAAGGAGGGTGGACTTGCCGGAGCCGGAGGTCCCCAGGATGCAGCAGACCTGTCCCTCCTCGATCTCCAGGTTGATGCAGCCCAGGGCCACCACCTTTTCGTTCCCCACCCGGTAGGCCTTGCGAAGGTCCACCGTTTTGATGATAGAAGCCAACTTTTCTTGCACCGTCCATTCTGCCCCGCAAGGGGCTGTTCACAGCGCCGGCCAGGGCTGGCCCCCTCCGGCGGACATACCATACTGATTTTAACTATACCACGATTGTCCCCGCATCACAACCATCCGGCCAAAAATTCACAAGGAAGTTACAATTCCCAGAGGCCGATGCCGGGGAGGACATACTATATAACGATAGAGACTTCCTTTTTATTCGTGCCCGAAAAAAGTTTTTTTATTGCACCCGGATAAAAGATATTTGTTTTGCCAACAGCGGGGGGGATATGCTATAATAGGCGCGGAAACACCATGGGATGTATCCTGCCCATTTTTTCAGACGACAAGGAGTAAAGGCTATGAACAACGATTACGTCATCCTCACCGATTCTTCCTGTGACCTGCCGGCGGAACTGGCGGCGGAGTTGGGGCTGGTGGTGCTGCCCCTCACCCTCACCATGGGCGGCAAGGAGTACGCCAACTACCTGGACGGCCGGGAGATCGGCTTCTGGGAGTTCTACCAGCGGATGCGCTCCGGCGAGGTGGCGGTGACCGCCGCCGCCAATGTGGAAAGCTACCTCTCCCTGGCTGAACCCATCCTCCGGGAGGGGAAGGACCTGCTGATCCTGGCCTTCTCCTCCGGCCTCAGCAGCACCTGCCAAAACGCCATGCTGGCGGCGGAGGAACTGTCGGAGAAGTACCCGGAGCGGAAGGTCCTGGTGGTGGACACCCTCTGCGCCTCCATGGGCCAGGGACTGCTGGTCTACCTGGCCGCCCAGCAGAAGGCGGCGGGAAAGACCGTCGAGGAGGTCCGGGACTGGGCGGAGGAGACCAAAAACCGCCTCTGCCACTGGTTCACGGTGGATGACCTGATGTTCCTCAAGCGGGGCGGACGGATCAGCACCGCCACCGCCCTTGTGGGGACCGCCCTGGGCATCAAGCCCATCCTCCAGGTGGACTCCACCGGCCATCTGGTGAACACCGGCAAGGCCCGGGGCCGCCAGGCCGCCCTCGCCGCCCTGGTGGACCGGATGGCGGAGACAGCGGTGGACCCCCAGGACCAGGTGGTGTTCATCAGCCACGGCGACTGTCTGGACGACGCCAAGACGGTGGAAAAGCTGGTAAAGCAGCGGTTCAAAACAAAGAAGGTGATCATCAGCTACGTGGGACCGGTCATCGGCGCCCACTCCGGCCCCGGCACCTTGGCGCTGTTTTATTTGGGGCAGCAGCGGTAGACCATAGCAGCCCTCAAAATCCCCGAGGATGAACGGTCGAAATATCGGGAACTGCTGGAAAAGCAATCAAACAGTCCCCCTGGCCACCCGGCCCGGGGGATTTTTTTGCGTCCCTTGAAGTCGATCCCCCGTTTATGTCGTTATGATACTTGTAAACCATCAGCAAAGCCAGATACGGCGCAGTCATTAAGGAGATGTATTACATATGCCAGAGACCACCGAAATGGAAAAGACCACCGCACCGGCTGCCTCGCCCGCGCCTGCCCCGGCGCCGCCCAAGCCCCGCAAAAAGCTGAAGATCAAAAAATGGATATTCCTGGGGCTGCTCCTCATCGGCGGCGGCTTTTTGGGTTATAACGCCTACCAGGCTGCCGGGGCCGCGCCGGTGGTCCAGTACGACCAGGCCACCATCCAGGACATCGATTCCACCCTGTCCGTCGCCGGCACCATCACCCCCAACGAGACCAAGCAGTACTTCGTCCCCGGCTCGGTGCGGGTGGCCCAGGTGAACTTTAAGCAGGGCGACGCGGTGAAGAAGGGGGACGTCATCGCCTCCTTCGACCTCAGCGACCTGAACCTGTCGCTGCAAAAGGCCAAGCTGACGCTGGAAAACGCCCAGCTTCGGTACGATGACACCATGGACGACCTGGACAACTCCAGCCAGGAACTGTACGACCTGAACAAGGAGATCCGGCGGCTCCAGGCCCGGGAGACCACCTACAAGCTGGCCTACGACTACTTCCACCGCTACCCCACCCACGACGAGGAGTTGGACCGCATCATCTCCGCCTACAAGACCGATGAGGACGACGAGGACGACACCGCCATGTACAACGCCTGGCAGGCCATCGTGGAGGAACTGACCGGCATGTTCAGCCAGCGCCAGGTGCTGCGGGGAAATGACCTGAGCGAGAACAACCAGAAGGTGCTGGACAACGACCTGGAGCTGCAGAAGCTGGAATACGAGGAGATCGCCCGGATCATCAACCGCTCCCAGGGGGGCATCGTGGCCGACTTTGACGGCATCATCACCCAGATGAACCTGGTGGAGGGGGCCGCCGTCGCCGAGGGGCAGGACGCCGTTACCGTGGCCTCCACCGAAGGGGTGCTGCTCCGGTTCTCGGTGGGCAAATACGATGTGGACCGGATGGAGATCGGCCAGACGGCGGAGGTCACCTTCGGCAGTAAGAAACTCACCGGCACCGTCACCCGGATGGACGGCGCCGCCACGGTGGAGACCGACAACAACACCACCAACACCGTCCTCAAGGGGGAGATCACCATCGACGACCCCAACAAGGTGCTGAAGCTGGGGATGGACGCCAACGGGGAGATCCTCACCGACCAGGCCTTTGGGGCGGTGGCGGTGCCGGTGGAGGCGGTAAAGGTGGACCGGGACGGGGAATACCTCTACACCATCACCCCCTGCACCCAGGGGGAGGCCGCCGAGAAGGGGCTGTGGGAACTCCACAAGACCTACATCAAGACCGGCATCTTTGACGACGCCTACATCCAGGTACTGGAGGGGCTCTCCGCCGGGGACGCCATCTGCCCCGTCATGGCCCAGGAACTGCCCGAGGGGACGCTGGTGAGCGCCGTCCCCACCGGCGCGGCAGCCCAGGCCGCCGCGGAAGCCGCCGCCCAGTCCCAGGCCAGCCAGTCCGGCTCCGAGGGGTGATAGCATGATCAGAGAAAACCTAAAAATGGCCATCGAGAGCATCAAGACCAACCGGATGCGCTCGTTTCTCACCATGCTGGGCATCATCATCGGCATCATGGCGGTGATCATCATCCTCTCCGCCGGCACCGGGGCCAAAAATTCCATGATGGCCTATTATGAGGAGATCGGCTCCACCACCATCAACCTGATGACCACCGGCAACGCGGACCTGGGGGACTACTTTACCGACGAGGACCTGGCCGCCCTGGGGGAACTGCCGGGGGTGACGGCGGTGACGCCGCTGGTGAACAGCTACGGCGTCATCGAGTATGGCCGGAACAGCAACTTCGGCTATATCTACGGCTGCGCCCCCGGCTTCCGGGCCATCCAGGGGGTGAATATGGTCTCCGGCCGGTTCTTCAACGAGGAGGAGTACAACTCGGAGCGGAAGGTGGTGGTCATCGACGAGCCCACCGCCATGAACTTCTTCGGCAGCACCGACGTGGCGGGGCTGGAGGTGGACATCTACAGCTACGCCCGTGAACACGTCATCACCACCCGGGCCAAGATCGTGGGGGTGTGCAAAAATCCCAACGCCACCTTCTTTTACGAGGGGATGAATTCGATGATGTACATGCCCTGCACCCTGGTGAACCGGCTGTTCTACGAGGGGGACATGACCATCGGCGACGTGTACCTGAAGGTAGCTGATCCCGCCCAAAAGGACAGCATCTCCTCCGTCGCCCTCAGCGCCATCGAGGCCCGGCACAACGCCCGGGGCCGGGACGCCTACACCGTCCAGGACATGATGGGGGATGTGGACCAGATGAACCAGATGATCGGCATGATCCAGACCTTTGTGGCAGCGGTGGCCGCCATCAGCCTGCTGGTGGGGGGCATCGGGGTGATGAACATCATGCTGGTGTCGGTGAGCGAGCGTACCCGGGAGATCGGCATCCGAAAGGCCCTGGGCGCCAAGACAGGGGTCATCCTCCAGCAGTTTTTGACCGAGGCGGCCATCCTCTCCCTCTGTGGCGGGATGATCGGCCTGGCGCTGGGGTACCTGGGCAGCTTCGGCATCTGCGCCCTGGTGGGGGTGGACCCGGCCTTCGACCTGGAGACCATCCTGGCCACCATGGCGTTTTCCGCCGGGGTGGGCATCTTCTTCGGCATCTACCCGGCACGGAAGGCGGCAAAGCTGAATCCCATCGAAGCACTGCGGCATGAGTAAAGAGCCGCTGTATACGGAAAGAGAAGGGGCCGCCCGGCAGGGCGGCTCCTTCTCTTTTCAACAGGTTTTATCACGCCCCCCTAAGGCAGGCACTCCCTTCCGTCCATCTTATCGAACAAAAACTCCTCGATAAACTGCACCCGCTGGAGTTTTGTCATCCGGGAGACGTCCGCCACCGGCTTGGGGGCGTTTTTCATGGGGACCATGGAGATGATGAAATCATAGCTGGCCTCTGGATAAACGGAAAACTGGTAGGGAGAGCAGGTGTCTATGATCTCTATCTGGGGGATGCTGTCCTGGAGGTGCTTCCGCTGGTCCTGCTGGATGATGACCCCCGCCGGGGAGACCAGCAGCGCCCGCCACTTGGTGGTGGTGCGGTCCTGGGAGAGGGCGAAGTGCAGGGTGAGGGAGACCAGTTCCTGCTGGTCGGGCCGGATGCCGCTAAGCTGCCGGTAAAGGGCCGACTGCTTTTTGACGCTGGCGTAAAGTTCCTGGCAGGATTCCGGCAGTTCCAGGTGGGGCTGGGTCCTGGCGCCGGGGTTTTCCTTCTGCTGGTAAAGGGAGTTTTGCAGGTGGGTGATAAGGCCGAAGAAAAGGACCCGGTCGGAGGAAAAGCGGCTGCCCAGTTCGGCATCCACCGCCTCGATCAGGTGGAGGGCCAGCAGTTCGATGTTCTCCGGCGCCTTCTGCTCCTCCTCCATCTGGGCCTGGAAGGCATTGTAGCCCATCAGGTGGATGCAGATGTAGGTGCGCTCCGAATCTGGCAGATGCACCCGGAAGGTCTCCTCCAGCCGCCGGGCGATAAAGGCGGCGGTGTTCATCTCCTGCTGGGGGAACTCCTCGTTGGGGGGCAGGAACTCTTTTTCGATCTGGTGCCCGTGGCGCAGCCGGAAAACACAGATAGTGATGTGGGTGGCCAGGGAGGTAAAATACTCGCTGCCCATAAAGAAGTCGAATTCCTTCTCCGCTTCCTCGATGATGCCGCAGATCTTCTTGATGTCCTCCTCGGTGTAGACCTCCTCCATCTTCTCCAGCCGCTCCTTGGCAAGGCGGACGGGGTTGTTCACCTTGCCCTCCACTGTGGGCTCCCGGTGCTCGCACAGGTCGAAGAAGCCGATGATGGCGGCCCGGCGGTCCACCTCCTCCCCGGCGATGCCGATGCCCCGGCCCTGTATCTTGAAGAGCCGCAGGTGGTACTGGGCCAGCCAGTTTTCCGCCCAGTCCAGGTCGGCGAGAATGACGAAACGGCTGACATAAAAGCTGTCAGCCAAAAACTGGATGGTGAGTTCCTCCCGGGAAAAAATGAGACTGCGCAGCAGTTCGGTCCGCCGCTTCATGCTCCCGTCGGTAAGGGTGAAGTATTGGCTGTTCAGGAGGGCGGACAGCTTCTGCCGGCCGGCGGCGTCACAGGCCAGCTGGGTGCCGTAGCCCTGCTTTTTGACGATGTGTATCTCGGACAGCTGGTGCTCCCGCAGCCAGCTTTCCGCCTTGGTCAGGTAGTTTTGCACCGACCGCTTGGAGATCTCCATGGTCTGGGAAAGTTCGCTGAGGGTCAGGTAGCCCTCCCCCTCCAGCAGAGCCAGAAGTATCCTCCTGGTGACCTCCTCCGAATGCCGCATCCTGTCTCCCTCCCTTGCTGTCAAATGGTGTTATCCTTCCTTTGCTCCCCTGTCCCCTCGGAATGCCGGTCGGACCTTTACCGCCATATCGAACCCGGTGCGGCACTCCCCGTTGGTAAGGGCGGTGAGGCAGCAGAGCAGGAAGGGGAAGCCCTGGAGCAGATAGAGGGAAAGCAGCTTCAGCCCGCTTCTGACCCACAAAAGCAGCAGCTGCGTCACCCGCCCCCGGGCCGGGTCCATGGGGACCAGGCCCAGGCCCAGCAGCAGCTTCCCCAGGGTGGAGCCGCCGGTGACGGTCTGGGCCGCCACCTCATAGCCGAAGGCGATGAGCAGCAGCAGGCGAAAGGCCCGGTCAAACTGGGCAAAGACGGCGGCGGTCAACTCCGCATTCTGTCCCCCGGCGGCCTGGGCGGCGTCCATGGCCGCCCGCACGGCAAAGAAATCCGGCTGGCCGGTAAACCGGTAGGCCAGAAAGGAGAGGGCGAGGACGATGAGCAGATCGGCGCAGAAGGCCAAAAACCGCCTGCCCCGCATCCCGGCGGGGGCCTTCGCCGTTTCGAGACCCAGAAAACCCATGATGATACCTCCAAAAGCGGGGCGGGGGATGGTGACGGCCATCCCCCACCGGTCCATGACACCGGGGAAGTCCCGGGATCGTTACGCTGTAACGGCGCTCAGTTCCTCCTGGTAGCACTTCTTATCCCAGACCCGGATGAAGGGCAGCCAGATAAGGAAGGAGACAGCCATGCCGCAAAGCTGGGCCACCACGCCCATGATGCTGCCGGTGGTGAGGAAACCGCTGATGAGCACCGGGCAGGTCCAGGGGACCATGTTGTTGCAGAGGGGGAACAGCCCGATGGCGGTGCCCAGAAACTGGACTGACATAGCGGCCATGGGGGCCAGGATGTAGGGGATCATCAGGATGGGGTTGAGGACGATGGGCAGGCCGAAGGTCACCGGCTCGTTGATGTTGAAGATGCCGGGGGCGATGCCCACCTTGCCCACGTTCTTCAGCAGCTTGGATTTGGCGAAGAGCAGCATGTAGATGACCACCGGCAGGGTGGCGCCGGAGCCGCCCATCCAGACGCCGTTCTCGTAGAAGGTGAAGGTGACGATGTTGTGGGCGCCGGCCGAGACGTTCTCCGCCATGTTGATGATCCACAGGGGCTCAAAGATGGGGAACACGATGATGGCCGAGCCGTGAAGGCCGAAGGACCAAAGGAGATGCTCAAAGAAGCAGACGATCAGGGTGCCGATGTAGGAGGTGCCCAGATGCCGCAGAGGGGTGGAGATAATGTCGGTGACAAACTCCGGGAAGCCGCCCCAGGGGGTGGAAGCGAACACCAGCCGCACCACGGTGAAAAGCACGATGATGACGGTGCCGGGGAGCAGGGCGGTGAACTGGGCGGATACCGCCTTGGGCACCGAATCCGGCAGCTTGATGGTAAAGTTCTTCTGCACCAGGAACCGGTAGATCTCACCCACGATCAGGGCGGTGAGCAGTGCGGTGAAGAGCAGGGTGGCGTCCAGGGAGCCGGCCACCCAGGCGTCCACCGCTTCCCCCTCGGCGCCGGTGAGGGTGGTGGGGACCACCACGGCGAAGAAGGCCGCCATGGCGATGATGCCAGCGGGGGTGCCGTTCTCCCCGTAGCTGTTCACCAGGGAACTGGCCACGCCGAAGCAGGCCACAATCGCCGAGATGCCGTAGGTGGCGTTCATGATGACCCCTTCAAAGGCGTTCCAGTTCTCGCCAAAGATGCTGGCCATCAGGTTCAGGAACCCTTCGATGGGGAACTCCGCGATGATCATGGAAAACGCCCCCAGGATCAGCAGCGGCATCACCATGACGACGCCGTCACGAAGGGCCAGCAGGTGCCGCTGTCCCCCCAGCTGGGCAGCCACCGGGAGGAACCGTTCCTCCATAAAACTCATAAACGAGCCGCTCTTTGAAGCTGCTTTTTTCATTGTCCTACCTCCTCAATTTTCTTTCGCCTGGTACGCAGCGTAGGCCTGGTCGAATATCTTGTCGGCCTTCTGCATGGCGTAATCGGACATATCCATGGTCTGGATGACCGGTATCTCGCCGCCGTGCTCGGTCTGGAATTTCTTGGCCAGGTACCGCACCTGGGGGCCGATCAGAAGGATATCGGTCCGGTGTATCCGGTCCTCCACCCGCTGGAAGGCCCGGGCCTCGATGTCGGTCTCGATCCCCTTCTCCTTGGTATAGGCCGCCATTTTGTCCACCAGCACGCTTGTGGACATCCCCAGGTTACAGATCAATGTGATCACCAGCATCTCACTCGTTCCCCTCCAATCTCATCAGCCTTTGGTGTATCTGGATGAATTCCTCCGCCACGTCCCGCATCACCAGCGCCAGGTTCAGGTGATCCTGGGCGTGGACCATCAGCAGGGACACCCCTTCGCTCTCCCCGCTCATCTCGTCCCGGATCAGCTGGGTCTGGGTCTCGTGGGCGGCCACCATGCTGTCGTCCGCCCTGGTCAGGGCCTCCCGGGCCTCCTGGAATTTCCCTTCCTTGGCCAGTTCGATGGCCTCCATGCAGCTGCTCCTGGCGTCTCCGGCGCCGGCGATGAGGCCCATGGCCACATCCATATTTGCCACTGTGCTCCCTCCTCTCGTTGTGCTGTACACTACCTCTCACCGAATTTGTCCGCGAACAACGCTTCCATGGCCTGGGCGGCGTCCTGTTCGTCCGCGCCGTCGAATTCCACCGTGACCATCTCCCCGTGCTTGGCGTTTGCCATCATCACGCCGGTGACACTTTTCAGGTCATAGCTTTTGCCGTTCTTTTTTACACAGACCAGGCTTTCGAACCCGCTGGCGCACCGTGTGATCCGGGACGCTACCCGGGCGTGGAAGCCCAGCTGGTTCTGGACCTGGAGTTCTTTTACGACCACCGTTCCACCTCCTTCCTCACCTCAGCCTCCGAGGTATATTCAAGGACCCTGCCCACAAGTTCCTCGCAGGCGGCGGTGTCGCACCCGCTGATCCGGCAGCGCACCCGGGGGATGGAGGGGATGCTGACGCTCAGTTCATCCACCCCCATGCCCACCCACAGGGGGATGAGCTGCTCCACCTCGCCGGCCTGGCCGCAGATCCCCACCTCGATGCCTTTTTCCCGGGCGCAGCGGCAGACATGTTCCACCATCCGAAGGAGGGCGGGCTGGAAATAGGAGTTGAGAGATGCCACCCGGGCGTTGTTCCGGTCTGCCGCAAAGAGGTACTGGGTCAGGTCGTTGGTGCCGATGCTGAAGAAATCCACCAGTCCCGCCAGCTGGTCCGCCGTGACGGCGGCGGCGGGGGTCTCCACCATGATGCCCACCGGGACGGGTCCGGTGGCGGCCCCCCGGTCCTCCAACTCTTCTCGCACTGTGGCGATAAGGTCCTTGGCCCGCTCCACCTCCCCGGCGGCGGCCACCATGGGCAGCATCAGCCGCACCGGCCCCAGGGCGGCGGCCCGGAGGATGGCGGCGATCTGGGGCTTGAATATCTCCGGGTGGTCCAGGCAGTAGCGGATGGCCCGGTACCCCAGGAAGGGGTTCTCCTCCGGGGGGATGCTCAGGTAGGGGATGCTCTTGTCCCCCCCCACATCCAGGGTCCGCACGATAAGGGGCCGCCCCGCCAGCCCTTGAACGATGGCGGAGTAGAGGGCGAACTGGGTCTCCTCGTCGGGGGGGGTGTCCCGCTCCATGTAGAGCATCTCGGTGCGGAGAAGACCGACCCCCTCCCCTCCCTGCTCCAATATCCCCGGCACCTCCAGCTGGGAGGTGATGTTGGCGTACACCTTCATGGTCCTGCCGTCGGCGGTGGCGGTGGTCCCCTGGCGGAACCGCTCCAGGCTTTGCCGCTCCCGCTGTTTTTCCTCCTGGTACTGCCGGTAGCGGCGGGTGGCTTCCTCGTCCGGCGACGGAAGGACCTCCCCGGCCTCGGCGTCCAGCAGCACCGGCTGCCCCTGCTCCAGCCGGGCAAGGACCCCCGCCGCTCCGATGATACAGGGGATGCCCATGGACCGGGCCAGGATCACGCAGTGGGAGGAGAGCCCTCCCTTTTCCAGGATGATCCCCTCCAGCTTGCCATGCCCCAGTTCCACCACCTGGGAGGGGGTCAGGTCCTGGGCCACGGCGATGACGGGGGTGGAGGGGATCGCTGCCTTTTCCCGGCGGGAGAGCGCCCGGAGCAGCCGCTGTTCGATATCGCTGATATCCGCCACCCGCTCGTTGAGGTACGGGTTATCCAGGGCGGCCAACTCCTCCCGGTAAAGCCGGGAGTGACACGCCACGGCGTATTCGCAGTTGACCCCCTCCCCCTGGACGATGCCAGCGATCCGGCCCATATAGTTATCGTCCTCCAACAGCAGCAGCTGGAAGTCCAGTATCTCCGCCTGGTCCGGGGCCGTGCCCCGGCGCAGTTCTTCGATCAAGGCGGACAACTCCCCGGCACACAGAGCAGAGGCTGTCCGCAGCCGCCGGAGTTCCTCGCCGGTGTCCTCCACGTGGCGCGCGCTGATATCTGCTTGCCCCTCCAGGAACAAGCAGGCCGGAGAGAGGGCCATACCGCCAACCGCAACTGTACCTTTCATACTCGGCCTCCCAATCTGTTGTTCATAACAACATTGGTCTTTTCTGTGGTCTTAGTATATCATGCACAAGTCTTTGCGTAAACCATGAAAAAAACCGTTTATTTTCTACATCGAAGTGGCAATATAGCAATTATTTGATTTTTCTGCGGGCGGGGGGTGATGATCTTAAACGGCTGCCATCCCCTTGCAAAAGATGGAAACAGCAGCAGAAATCGCCAAAACCCCTGCCATCCCTCCCGCTTCTGTGCTATAATAAAAAGCACTTATTCTCATCCCGGGAGGTCTGCTATGGAAAACACACCAACCAAGCCCTACCAGTTCCTCAGCGGCAACGGCCTGAAGCTCATCGCCATCACCACCATGTTCCTGGACCACATCGGGGCGGCCATTCTGGAAAACCCCGCCCTGTATGACAAGCTGGGGGCCTCCAGTCTGGAGGTGGATGTTTTCTTCAACGACCCCCGTCTGACCTGGCTCTTGGTCGTGGACCTGATCCTCCGGGCCATTGGGCGGATCGCCTTCCCTATCTTCTGCTTCCTGCTGGTGGAGGGCTTTCTCCACACCCGGGACCTGAGGAGATACGCCGGGCGGATGCTGTTCTTTGCCGTTATCACCGAGGTCCCCTTCGACCTGGCCTTCTCCGGCTCCTGGTTCGCCCCCGGCTACCAGAATGTCTACTTCACCCTCTTTTTGGGGCTGCTGGCCATGACGGTGCTGCGAAGGTTCGGCGACCGGAGCCCCCTGGGTTTCCTGCTGGCCCTGGGCTGCGCCGGGGTCGCAGAGTTGGCCCGGGTGGACTACGGGGCCTTCGGGGTGGTGCTGATCCTTATCTTCTACCTGTTCCGGGAGCGGAAGGTGGCCCGGACGGTGGTGGGGTGCGTGGCCACCTGCTGGGAACTCACCGCCCCCCTGGCCTTCCTGCCCATCGCCGCCTACAACGGCCAACGGGGGAGGTGGAACGGGAAGTATTTCTTCTATCTCTTCTACCCCGGCCACATCCTGCTGCTCTACCTGCTGCGGCTGGCGCTGCTGGGGTCATGACCGGCGGAGTAGAAAAATTCCTGCGAGAAACGGAGCGCGACTAGATGAAACAACTGCTGCAATACCTTCGTGATTACAAAAGGGAGAGCATCCTCGGTCCCCTCTTTAAGCTGCTGGAGGCCTCCTTTGAACTGTTCGTCCCCCTGGTGATGGCCCAGATCATCGATGTGGGCATCAAAAACCGGGACCTCCCCTACATCCTGGGGCGGGGGGGCGTGCTGGTGGCCCTGGGGGTCATCGGGATGGTCTGCGCCATCACCGCCCAGTATTTTGCCGCCAAGGCGGCGGTGGGGTGCGGCACCGGCCTGCGCCGGGACCTCTTTGCCCACCTCCAGGGGCTGTCCTACGCCGACCTGGACACCCTGGGCACCTCCACCATGATCACCCGGATGACCAGCGACATCAACCAGGTGCAGAACGGGGTAAACATGGCGCTGCGGCTCTTCCTGCGCTCCCCCTTTATCGTCTTTGGGGCCATGGTGATGGCCTTTACCATCAACGTCCCCGCCGCCCTGGTGTTCGTGGTGGCCATCCCGCTGCTGTCCCTGGTGGTGTTCGGGGTGATGGCCGCCACCATCCCCCTCTACCGCCGGGTGCAGGAGCGGCTGGACCGGGTGCTCCAGCTGGCCCGGGAGAACCTCACCGGGGTCCGGGTCATCCGGGCCTTTGGTCAGGAGGAACGGGAACTGGCCGACTTTACCGGCGCCAATGACCGGCTGGTAAAGGCCCAGCTGTTTGTGGGGAAGATATCCGCCATCATGAACCCGGTGACCTGTGTCATCATCAACTGCGCCATCCTGGCCCTCATCTGGACCGGCGGGTGGCAGGTGGAGGGGGGTGTCATCACCCAGGGGGAGGTGGTGGCCCTCATCAACTACATGTCCCAGATTTTGGTGGAACTGGTGAAGCTGGCCAACCTCATCATCCTGGTCACCAAGTCGGTGGCCTGCGCCAACCGCATTCAATCGGTGTTCGAGATCAAAAGCAGCATCCTTCCCGGCAAGGAAACGCCGGAGGGCGCCGCCCCGGAGGCGGTGGTCTTCCGGGACCTCTCCTTCGCCTACCGAGGGGCCAAGGCGGACTCCCTCTCCGGCCTCTCCTTCACCGCCCTCCGGGGCCAGACCATCGGGGTCATCGGGGGCACCGGCAGCGGCAAGTCGTCGCTGGTGAACCTCATCCCCCGGTTCTACGACGCCACCGGCGGGACGGTGCTGGTGGACGGTGTTGACGTCCGCCAGTGGGACCCGGAGGCCCTGCGGGGGCGCATCGGGGTGGTGCCCCAGCGTGCCGCCCTCTTCCATGGGACCATCGGGGAGAACCTCCGCTGGGGCCGTGAGGAGGCCACCGACCAGGAACTTTGGCAGGCGCTGGAGACCGCCTGCGCCGCCGACTTTGTCCGGGGGGACCGGGCGGGGCTGGACCGGATGATCCTCCAGGGGGGCAAGAACCTTTCCGGCGGCCAGCGGCAGCGGCTCACCATCGCCCGCGCTTTGGTGAGAAGGCCAAAGATACTCATCCTGGACGACAGCGCCTCCGCCCTGGATTACGCCACCGACGCCCAGCTGCGGCAGAACATCGCCGCCCTGGACCCGGAAATGACGGTGTTCATCGTCTCCCAGCGGGCGGCCAGCATCTGGAACGCCGACCAGATCATCGTGCTGGATGACGGCAGGATGGCCGGCATCGGCACCCACCGGCAGCTGCTGGACAGCTGCCAGGTCTACCAGGAGATCTACTACTCCCAGTTCCCGAAGGAGGAGGAAAAGAGCCATGGCTAACAAAAACGACAGCCGCCGGACCATCGCCCAGGTGCTGGGCTTCCTGCGGCCCTACCGGCTGCTGGTGGCCCTCTCCCTGCTCTTCGCCTTTATCACGGTGGCCCTCACCCTCTACCTCCCCATCCTCATCGGGGACGCGGTGGACTTTATCATCGGGCCGGGGGAGGTCTACTTTGACCGCATCGCCAGCCTCTTCGGGCTGATGGGGGCGGTGATCCTCTGCAACGCCCTTTCCCAGTGGCTGATGAACGTCTGCAACAACCACATCACCTACCGGGTGTCCATGGATATCCGCAGCCGGGCCTTCGCCCAGGTGGAGCGGCTGCCCCTCAGCTACCTGGACGCCCACCCCTACGGGGAGATCATCAGCCGCATCGTGGCCGATGTGGACCAGCTGTCCGACGGCCTTCTGATGGGCTTCACCCAGCTATTCACCGGGGTAATGACCATCGCCGGGACGCTGCTGTTCATGCTGCGCATCAATCTGAAGATCGCCCTGGTGGTGATCCTCATCACCCCGGTGTCGCTGCTGGTGGCCAACTTCATCGCCAACCGCACCTACGCCATGTTCAAACTCCAATCCGAGACCCGGGGGGAACTGACCGCCCACGTGGACGAGATGATCGGGGGCCAGAAGGTGGTCCAGGCCTTTGGCCGCCAGGCCCAGTCCCAGGCGGTGTTTGACGGAATCAACCAAAAACTCCAGGCCTGTAGCCTCCGGGCCACCTTCTTCTCCTCCATCACCAACCCCGCCACCCGGTTCGTCAACGGCCTGGTCTACGCCGGGGTGGCTATCGTGGGGGCGATGGTGGCCATGGGGGGCGGCATCACGGTGGGGCGGCTCTCCACCTTCCTCAGCTACGCCAACCAGTACACCAAGCCCTTTAACGAGATATCCGGGGTGGTCACCGAACTGCAAAACGCCCTTTCCTGCGCCGCCCGGGTGTTCGCCCTCATCGACCAGCAGCCCCAGGTCCCCGACGCCCCCGATGCCCGGGTGCTGGAAAACCCCCGGGGGGCGGTGGAACTGTCCCATGTGGACTTCTCCTACAAGCCGGACCAACGGCTCATTGAAGACCTGAACCTTTCGGTGGAGCCGGGGCAGCGGATCGCCATCGTGGGGCCCACCGGCTGCGGCAAGACCACCATCATCAACCTGCTGATGCGGTTCTACGATGTGAACAGCGGCTCCATCCAGGTGGACGGCACCGATATCCGGGACATCACCCGGGGGAGCCTGCGCCAGAACTACGGCATGGTGCTCCAGGAGACCTGGCTGCGCACCGGCACCATCCGGGAAAATCTCCTCTTCGGCCACCCGGAGGCCACCGAGGAGGAGATGATCGCCGCCGCCAAGGCGGCCTATGCCCACAGCTTCATCCAGCGGATGCCCCAGGGGTACGACACCGTCATCACCGAGGACGGTGGCAACCTCTCCCACGGGCAGAAGCAGCTTCTCTGCATCGCCCGGGTGATGCTGGCCCTGCCCCCCATGCTCATCCTGGACGAGGCCACCTCCTCCATCGACACCCGCACCGAACAGAAGGTGCAGCGGGCCTTTGCCCGGATGATGGAGGGTCGCACCAGCTTCATCGTGGCCCACCGCCTTTCCACCATCCAGAACGCCGACCGCATCCTGGTGATGAAGGACGGACACATCATGGAGCAGGGCACCCACCGGGAACTTCTGGAGAAACAGGGCTTCTACGCCCACCTGTACAACAGCGGCCTCGCCCCCGCCGGGATGCCCGGCCCGGGGGCGGGGTAGCCCCCGCTGGCTGGGCGTAGCCCACGTTTCCGAAGGGATGCCCTGCACGGCGGCTTCGCCGCCTTACCGGGTGCAGAGATCATAGGTTGTGCCTGGAGTCGTAAGCAGCAATATCCCCACATAGGAAAGCAAAAAGGAGAGTCATTATGGAACTGCACCAGCTTACCCAACACTGCTACTGGTCCGACCCGGTCCACCACGGGGACCGGCCATCGCTGGGTCTTATCGCCGGGGCGGAGAGCACCCTGGCGGTGGACACCGGCAACGGCCCGGGCCACGCCCACTGGCTGCTGGGCCAGGCGGAAAAGCTAGGGCTGCCTCCGGTGCGGTGGGCAGTCCTCACCCACTGGCACTGGGACCACATCATGGGGGCCCGGGCCATGCAGGAGAGGGATATCTCCCTCATCTGCACCCGGGGGACCCAGCGGCAGCTGCGGCTTTTGACCGAATACCAATGGGACGACCAGTCCCTGGACCGGCGGGTGGAGGAGGGCATCGAGATCCCCTTCTGCCGGGACGCCATCCGGGTGGAATACCCCGACCAACCCCGCCCCCTGGACCCTCCCCTCCCGGATATGGTCATCGAGGGTCCCGCCGCCATCGACCTGGAGGGGGTGACGGTGCGGCTGCTGCCCCACCCCAGTGACCACTCCATGGACGGGCTGCTGGTCCAATGCCCCGAGGACCGGGTGGTGTTCCTGGGGGACAGTCTCTACTACAACATGTACACCAGCCCATGGCACTACACCCCGGAAAAGCTGATGCCCCTGCTGGTCACCCTCCAGGGACGGCTGCGGGGGACCGAGTGGTATCTCCAGGCCCACCATGACAAGCCCATGAGCCAGGATGAGTTCGGGGAATTTTGCACCCATCTGCGGACCTGCTGCCGCTTGGCGGAGGATGAGCTCAGCCTTTCCGGTCCCGCTGCCCGGTTCGCCGCCGAATTCGGCCGCCAACCCAACCCCCAGGAGACGGAGGACCTGCTGGCCTTTGTCCGGGGGAACATCGTCAAGGAGAGATAGGAATGATTCTGCCATTTACCCCGGCCCATACCCAAGCGGTGATGGAGATTTGGCTTGCCGCCAGCCGGGAGGCCCACAGCTTCATCCCCATGGAATACTGGGAAGCCACCGCCCCCCTGGTGGAGCGGGAGATACTGCCGAACGCCGAGACCCGGGTCTGGGTGGAGGAGGGAAGCGTGGCGGGGTTCCTCTCCCTGGTGGAGGGGGACCACATCGGGGCGCTGTTCGTGGCTCCGGCCTGCCAGGGCCGGGGCATCGGCAAAAAGCTGCTGGAGGATGCCAAGAAGGGGCGGCAGTTGCTGACCCTGGCGGTCTACCGGGAGAACCAGGGGGCCGAGCGGTTCTACCGCCGGGAGGGATTTGTTCCCCTGGAGGAACGCACCGACGAGGCCACCGGCCACCCCGAACTGCTCATGGTCTGGCGAGCGGGGGGGATATGAAAAAAGCCATCCGTTTGGTAGCTACTCATAAAACAGTATCAACCGACAAACTGAAATAGGGTAGCTACCATACAGGGTGCAGAAAAAAGCGAGTAAGAAACAATGCGTTTCTTGCCCGCTTTTTTTCATGCCCTTTGTTACGCAGTAGGGGCTGAAAAAGCATTGATACAGGCGGCTTTGTGGGCGCAT
>CAJUFR010000033.1:11049-23866 GCA_910585525.1 uncultured Angelakisella sp. | reverse complement strand
TGGTGTACGAGGATGGGAAGTGGAAGAAGCTGTACTGTTTTCTCATGATACTGGGAATACTCCCCGCGTCTTTACTAAATGACCTGCAAAATGGAGAAACGGCATAGTCTGCAGGCTACGCCGTTTCCCGAAAACATTTCTAATACTGTTTTATGAGTGCCATCCGTTGCGGGTGGCTTTTTTATGGGCGTTATTGCTTTTTGCCGGGCAGGGTGTCGCCGATGGCGCCGTGGGGACAGGCGCCTTTACAGTCGCCGCAGCGGATACAGTCGGGGCTGTTGGGGGACTTCCACACCGGGATGTCCAGCTTGCAGGCCCGCTGGCAGGCGCCGCAGGAGGTGCATTTCTCCTGGTCGATGCGGAAGCGGTAGAGGGCCACCGGGTTGAAGGCCCCGTACACCGCCCCCAACGGGCAGAGGTACCGGCAGAAGGGCCGGTAAACCGGCACCGAGAGGACCAGCAGCACCACCAGCACCAGGTTCTTCCAGGCGAAGAGCCAGCCCACGGCATCCCGGAGGCCGGGGACCGACAGCACCAGGGGGATGCCGGCGGTAAGGGTCCCCGCCGGGCAGATGAACTTGCAGAACCAGGGCTGTCCCTGCCCGATAAAGTCCACGGCGTAAAGGGGCAGCAGCACCACGAACACCGCCAGGATGAGATACCGTAGCCACCGCAGCCAGCGATCCCCGGGGAGTTTCTTCCCCTTGGGGCCCAGGGGGACACGGTGGAGCAGGTCCTGGATCAGACCGAAGGGACAGAGCCAGCCGCAGACGAACCGCCCGGACACCGCCCCCACCATCATCAGGAAGCCCAGGACATAGAAGGTGAACTGGCGGCCCCGGCTGCCCAGCACCGCCTGGAGGGCCCCCATGGGGCAGGCCCCCAGCGCCCCGGGACAGGAATAGCAGTTGAGACCCGGGACACAGAAATACTTGACCGGGCCGGTGTAGATCCTGCCCCGGAGGAACCCGGCGGCGTAGCCGTTGCTCAGGGCCGCCGCCCCCGCCTGGACCATCAGCCGCAGGCGGCTTTTTTTGTTACCCAATACCGATACACTCCAAACATATGTTGACTGCCTTGGTAAAGACCAGGAAGGGTTCCCCCTGGACTGCCCCAACGGCGAAAAAGACGGCCCCCAGGACAAAGAGCGCCGCCCCCGGCAGGCAGCTCCTCAGCCCCTTCACGGTGTCTCCTCCCCCTGGACGGCGGCCAGCTTCTCCTGGATGATGGCCCGCCAGGCTCCGGCGTCCCGCCTGCCCAGGTAGCCGCTGCCCACCAGGCTGCCGTTCTCGTCCACAAAGATGGTGGTGGGGACGCTGTTCACCTGCCACAGCAGCAGCGACTGAAGGTCCTCCGAGGGGAGAAGGTGAAGGTAGGAAGCCCCGGTCTCCTCCACGATCTGCCGGGCCAGGTCGATCTGGCTGGAAAGGACTTCGCCGTTCCAGTCCACCACGTCGGTGACGATGCCCACCACCTGGAATTTCTGGTCGCTGAACTCCTGGTGCAACGCCCCCAGGTCGGGCATCTCGCTGAGGCAGGGGCCGCAGAAGGTGGCCCAGACGTTCACCATGGTCACGTCGTAGCCGGTAAAGATGCTCTGGTCCACCTCCTCCCCGTCAAGGCCGGTGGCGGTGAACTCCCCCAGGATGGGGACAGGCTGCTGTTCCTCCCCTTCCTCGCTCCCGGCGTCACCGACGGGGGCGGAGGAGGTGGTGGAGGGCGGGGCGGGGGTATCCTGCGCCGGGGCGCAGGCGAAAAGGAGGGCCAGCAGCGCCAGGGCGGCAGCCAGCAGCCTCCCGTATCGGGTGATCATAACGGGTCAACTCCTTCCATTTTGCTGTTGTGATTATAGCCGCCGGGGCGGCTTTCTGTCAAGTATCCCGCCAAAAGGTAACAGTTTTTCCAGAATACAGGAGGAATTGGTCATATTGTTACCTTTGCTCGATTTCGTGGATTATAATATTGGGAGAAAGGCTACATCTCCATTCAAAGCTCTGTTGCTGGTGTTCTCCAGTTCCATGCAAGCACTTCTTTTTTCTTTCGCTGCAAGGGTACAGGCTTCGGGTAGAGGTGTAGCTAATTATAATTTAGGAGGGGAGTCATTGTCATGTTGGAACGGGAAAGTCCTTTTGGTATCTACGTCCTACTTCACATCCTTTGTGTCTGTCCCAGCCGCGTCCGGTACTATTACCTGGGCAAGTCGATCCATTTGGTGATCTGCAACGGCGCGGACATGTCCGCGCAAGAACTGTATCCTGTGGTAGCGAAGATATTCGATGTCTCCCAGCCCGCCATAGCGGCGGGGCTCCGGCTGGCGGTGGAGGACTGCGTCACCGGCGGGGACGCCTGCTTTTTGGAGGATATTACCGGCGGCTGCTTCTATCACAGTGTCCCCACCATGGATTTTATCAACCTCACTGCTTCCTATCTCACCCGGTCCTTCTGACCCGGGGCGGACAGGAAAAGAAAGCGCCAGGAGCCACAGCCACCGGCAGCTCCTGGCCTTTTTCTTCCTTTGCGGCGGGTCAGCGGCGGACCCACTTGCCGAACAGCGTCTTTTTGAACCGCAGCAGCGCCTCCTGCGCCGGGGGATAGTTGGGGGCCTTCTGGAGGTACTCTACCCCCTTCTTGATGTCCTCCGGCACCCCCAGGCCGTCGGCGTAGATGAGCCCCAGGCCGTAGTTGCTCAGGTCGGTGCGGTACTTGGGCTCCTCAAAGAGGGCACGGGCACGGACCGGGTCACGCTGGCAGCCCAGGCCGAAGAGGTAGCAGGTGCCCAGCATGTCGTTGCCCCAGGTGTTCTTGCCCTTGTCGTGGGCCTGGTGGAACAGCTGCACCGCCCGGGCGTAGTCCTGGGTGACACCATCCCCGCCCAGGAAGAGCATCTCCCCGGCGATGTTGGCGCAGCCGATGGCGTTGGGGTCGGCCAAGCCCTTCTCGCAGCACTCCATAGCGTACCGCCAGTCCTTCTGGACGAACTTCCCTTCCTTGTAGCCGTTGGCCACCTGGTACCAGGCGGAAAGCTGGCCCTTCTTGGCGGCGGCCGCCGCCAGTTCGATGGCCTCCTTCTCCCGGCCGCTGGTCTTGATGAGGGTACGGGCGTGGCGCTCCATCCAGTCGGGGTAGCCCAGCTGGGCCCCCAGCCGCTCTACCTCCAGGGCCTTCTCCTTCTGGGGGGGCACCAGACCCTCCTCCCCGTCGTTGTAAAGATTATAGAGGTTCCGGCCGGCAAAACCCATGCCGCCCCGAAATGCCTTCTCGAACCAGGGGATGCAGGCCAGGGTGCAGTCCCGGAGGTAGGCCCCGAAGCCGTCCTTGTTTGGGAAACTCTCCGGGCCCTTGCCCTGGATGCGGACGATATCCAGCCAGAAGTAGGTGTTGCCGATCATGTTCTGGGCAAAGAGGCAGCCGGCGTCGGCCTTTTCCTTCACCACATTCCACGCCTCCTGGAGGTTCTGGAAGGGCATGGCCTCCTCCATCTCCGGGGTCAACATGCCGCAGCGCATGGCGCCCAGCACCCCCATGGCGCTGCCCTGGCGGATGCTCTGGCGGACATAGTATTCCACCCCGTCGTCGTCCTCCGGGTAGGGGTGGTAGCCCCAGCTGTACTGGGGGCCGGAAAGACACCGGCTGGCGATGTAGGAGGCATCCCCGTCCCCCGCCGCCGCAGCGCTTTGCAGCGCCGCCAGCGCCGCCTTGGCCCGGTCGTTGTCGTAGCAATAGTAGATGTCCTCCAGGGCCTTGTCCACTACATCGCTAAAATACTTTCCCATGACACAGATACTCCTTTTTTGTCTATTTCTCCCGCCCCCGGCGGGGGCAGACAGTCACCAGTTCTTTTTGCCCTTATTGGGGCCAGAGGCCGCCCGCTGCTGCTCCTTGGCCTGCATCCGGCGGGTCTCCTCCGGGTTGGCCGCCGACAGCTGCACCGGCTGCCAGCCCCGGCTGAAGTCCGGGGCCCGGCGGGTCTCCACCAGCTGGACCATGGCCGCCAGGGCGCGGTCCGTCGAGGTCAGGGGCAGCTTGCCGTTCTCCTCAGTGTCAACGGCATAGGAAGTACTCAGCAGATACCCCCTGGTGAACTCCTCGCCGTCGGGGTCCCGGAGTATCGCCACCAGCAGGATGCCGTCACCCTCCGGGTTGTTGACACAGTTCACCGCCGCCAGCAGCAAGCCCTCTGCCGGGATAGGGGGCACCGGCTCCAGCCGGAACTGCTCCCCGGCCTGGAGTTTTTCCATCTGTTGGGTCACTGCCGCCCCGTCGTTTACCACCACCGTTTTGCCGGCGGCGTAGTCGGTGAGGATGAAAAAGCCCTCTTCCTCCGGTATCTCTTGTCGTTCCATCATGATACCTCTCTCTTTATTATAATGTATGGCTACTTTTTGCCCTTTTTCTTTTCCGATCGTTCCAGCTTCTTTTCCATCTCCCGGGTGATATCCTTCCACTGCTGGAAGCCGTCGGGGAGCCTGCCCTCCAAACAGCCCAGCAGCCAATCCCCGGCCTGGCGGGGGCTGGTCTTGGTGGAACGGGTGCGGAAGACGCCCCCGTCCGGGGTGGATATCTGGATAGAGGCCCGGGCGTCGCTTTTGTCCCCGGTCTCCACCACGATAAGGCGGGGCGGGAGCCAGAGGATGGCCTCCCGGTAGTTCCCTTCCGCCAGGCCCTGGGCCGCCAGTTCCACATCCCGGCGGGAGAACCGGTCGTATTTGCGGCTGGCTCCGACCCGGTCGGTGAGGTTCAGGAAGGGAGCGGAGCCCTGGCTCTGCTGCTGGGGCTGCTGGCTCTGCTGAAGCTGCACCGCCTGCCAGCCGGGCCCAAAGAGATCGGGGACCTGGCCCTTTTCCACCAGGGCGGTGAGGACGGCCAGCACCTCCTCCTTCTGGGCCCCTGCCATGGCGAAGCCCCGGGGCAGCTTGTTGCTGCCGTTGCCGCTGGTCTGTAACTGGGCCACCAGCCACAGGGCGCCGCTACCCTCCCGGACACAGTTGAGGGAGACCAGTTCCTCGGTGATGGTGGCGGAGACCTCCTTGAATCCCGCCGGGATGGGGGGCGTCAGTTCCAGCTTGAACTGCTGCCCCGGCTCCAGCTGCTCCAGCCGCTGGACCAGCCCCTCCCGGCTCACCTGGGAGGTCCGCCGCCCCGAGGGATAGTCGGTGAGGACGAATCCCTGTCCGGCACGGGCGGGGACAGGGGCCTGGGCGGCACGCTGGGCCAGCTTGGCCTGGCGCTGCTGGAACTCCCGCTCCATCCGGTCCCACTCGTCATCCGGCCGGTCGCAGTAGCCGATATATTCCTGATAGTTGCCGAAGTGGGCGGCGGGGACCCGCAGCCGCAGGCACTGGACCACGGCATCCAGGTCCCGGGGGTCCTGGAAGGAGGTGACCTGGGCCTGCTTGCGGTCGTCCACGATCATCAGCCCCAAAAGACGCCGGGGCTTGCCGCCGACGTTGCGGATCTCGTCCTGCTTGAACACCCCTCGTATCCGGGCGAGACAGCTGACCTGGTCCCCCAGCATCCACTGGCTGCCGATGCCCACCTTGCCGAACCAGCGGCCGGTGGCGGCCAGGTCCCGGTCCACCATGGCGAACAGTTCCCGCCAGTCCGGGGCCTCCTCCGGCCGGGGCAGCTGGGAGCGGATGGAATTGGCGATGGTGCTCTTCCCCGGCCAGAAGGCGTCCCGCACCGAGAGGTAGCACTCCGCCACCCCCGCCGCCACCAGGGCCAGCCCGCCCAGGCAGCCTATCCCCATCTTGACGTACTCCATATAGTCCCAGCCGGACCGGTCCTCCCCCAGCAGGCTGACGCCGTAAACAGCGACGCAGACGCCCAAAAAGAGCAGCAAAAGGCCCAAAAAGACATATCCCAGGCGGTCACGGGCACGGTTTTGGCAGTAAGGGGTGATCTGAGCAGGTTGGTCATTCATGGCGGGGCACCTCCGTTTTGGCATATTATCCCACATTTATAGTAGCACAAGTAGGGGGTGATTGCAAGGGGGGTAAAGCGAAAATGAAGTTCCGGCGCTGTGGTACTTTAACCCTTATCTCGATTCCCGAGAGCAAGCCGGTTATCTCCTTTTGCACTTGTTAGGCTTTGACCGCTCTTTGCGGATGATGATATCTTCCCGCCGGGCGCTATCATCGATATGACATAACTACCACCCCCTCTTATTGCAGCCTTTTCATAATAGGAGATCATAAAATTGCCGCAAACGCAATAAAAGTTTCATTTTTCTGCTGGATTTTTTAATTTAGATATGGTATGATAATAGCACCAAATCCATTTTTAAAATCGAAAGGAGTTTTACCTATGTCCGAAGGAAAAAAGCGTGTGAGAAGAAGTGTCGAGGAGCGCGCCGCCGAACTGGATAAGAAGATCCTCGCCCACAAGGAGGCCATCAAGCTGCTGGAGGAGAAGAAAGCTGAACTTTTCCGCCCCAAAAAGCGCCGCCGCAGTGATGCGGAGATCGCCAAGGAACTGATCACCAAAGCCAAGAAGGCCGGCATGAGTTCCAAGGATATCGCGGAAAAGCTGGGGCTTGAAATGGAGTAACCAAAATAGGGAAACGGGATGATCGAGGTCACGCCGTTTCCCTTTTTTAATGTGTTGTTCCGTGCTTTGGGCTGCCGGTGACCCTGTAAATTTCTACAACTTTTCTTCCCCGTCTGGACTTTACCGCCTATTGTGCTATAATATCCAAGTATAAGCACAGGGGGCGGACCGCCCCCGTATCTTACCGGTTAGGAGGGGTACCTTGAAGATCGTGATCGTCGGCGACGGAAAGGTGGGGCAGGCCCTCACCGGGCGGCTGGCCGAGGAAGGGCATGACCTGGTGGTCATCGACAGCAGCCCGGAGGCGCTGCGGACCTCGGTGGAGGTCCATGACGTCATGGGCATCAGCGGCAACGGCGCCAGCTACGCCGTCCAGAAGGAGGCCGGGGTGGAGGACGCCGACCTGCTCATCGCCGCCACCAGCGGGGACGAACTGAACCTCCTCTGCTGCCTGGTGGCCAAAAAGCTGGGGGCCCGGCACACCATCGCCCGGGTCCGCAACCCCGACTACGCCGACCAGCTGGTGATGATGCGGGAGGACCTGGGCCTTTCCATGACCGTCAACCCGGAGATGGCCGCCGCCACCGAGATCGCCCGGATGCTCCGCTTCCCCTCCGCCCTCAAGCTGGATTCCTTCGCCCGGGGGATGGTGGAACTGGTGGAGATCAAGGTGAAGGAGGGCTCCCCCCTGCTGGGACAGGCCCTTTACACCCTCAGCAGCCACCTGGGCATCCGCATCTTGATCTGCGCCGTCCGCCGGGGGGAGGAGGTCTACATCCCCACCGGCAGCTTCGTCCTCCAGCAGGGGGATAAAATATCCATCACCGCCACCCCGTCGGAGATGGACAGCCTCTTCCGCAAGCTGGGCATCTACCGCCACAAGATACACCGGGTGATGGTGGTGGGGGGCGGCCGCATCGCCTACTACCTGGCCAAGCAGCTGCTGAAGCTGGGGATGTCGGTGAAGATCATCGAAAAGGACGCCGCCCGGTGCGAACTGCTCAGCGAGGCGCTGCCCAAGGCCCGTATCATCCTGGGGGACGGCAGCGACCGGGAACTGCTGGAGGAGGAGGGCATCGAGGAGATGGACGCCCTGGTGGCTCTTACCGGCATGGACGAGGAGAACATCATCATCTCCATGTACGCCGGCACCCTGGAACTGGGCAAGGTGGTGACCAAGATCAACCGCATGTCCTTCCAGGAGATACTGGACAGTGCCGGCATCGAGAGCGTCATCAGCCCCAAGGGTATCACCGTCAACCAGATCGTCCGGTACGTCCGGGCGATGCAGAACTCCCAGGGCAGCAACGTGGAGACGCTGCACCGCATCGTGGGGGGGCGGGTGGAGGCGCTGGAGTTCAACGTCACCGCCGATCCCGAGGTCACCGGCATCCCCCTCAAGGACCTGCGCACCCGGCAGAACCTGCTGATCGCCGGGATACTCAGGGGGCGGACCATCATCTACCCCGGCGGCAACGACACCATCGAGCCGGGGGACAGCGTCATCGTCGTCACCACCGGCCACCAGCTGAAAGACCTGCGGGATATCCTGGAGCGGCAGTAGCCGAAGGAGTAAAAGCGTTGCCATGAATTATAAAATGATCCGGTACATACTGGGCACCATCCTCAAGGTGGAGGCCCTGCTGATGTGCCTGCCCGCCCTGGTGGCCTTCTGGTACGGGGAAGGGGACCTGCTCCCCTTCCTGGTCACCATCCTGGTGGCCAGCGGGCTGGGGCTGGGACTGGCCCTCAAACGGCCCCAAAATACCGTCATCTACGCCCGGGAGGGGTTCGTCATCACCTCCCTTTCCTGGATCGTCATGTCCCTGGTGGGGGCGCTGCCCTTCCGGCTGGCCGGGGCCATCCCCCATTACATCGACGCGGTGTTCGAGACCGTCTCCGGCTTCACCACCACCGGGGCCAGCATCCTCACCGATGTGGAGGCCATGGGCCGGGGGCTGCTGTTCTGGCGCAGCTTCACCCACTGGGTGGGGGGGATGGGGGTGCTGGTGTTCCTGCTGGCCATCCTCCCCCTGGCCGGGGGGCGCAACGTCCACATCATGCGGGCGGAGAGTCCCGGCCCGGTGGTGGGCAAGCTGGTGCCCCGGGTCCGGGGCACCGCCAAGATACTCTATGGTATTTACATCACCATGACCCTCATCCTCATCGGCCTGCTGCTGTTGGGGGGGATGCCTCTTTATGACAGCGCCGTTCACGCCTTCGGAACCGCCGGGACCGGGGGCTTCGGCATCTGGGGGGACAGCATCGCCCACTACGACAGTGCTTACATTGATCTGGTGCTTTCGGTAGGGATGGTGCTGTTCGGGGTGAACTTCAACATCTACTATCTGCTGCTGATGGGGAAGGTCAAAAGCATCCTCCGCAGCGAGGAACTGCGCTGGTACCTGGGCATCATCGCCGGGTCCACCCTGCTCATCGCCTGGAACATCCTGCCGGAGATGGGGGGGATGCTCCGCAGCCTGCGGTTCTCCTTCTTCCAGGTGGCCTCCATCATCACCACCACCGGCTTTGCCACGGCGGACTTCAACCTCTGGCCGGAGTTGTCCCGGGTGCTGCTACTGGCGTTGATGTTCCTGGGGGCCTGCGCCGGGAGCACCGGCGGCGGGATGAAGGTATCCCGGCTCATCATCATGCTGAAAAGCGCCAAAAAAGAGATCAACCGGATGCTCCACCCCCGGTCGGTGCATATCCTCAAGTTCGAGGAAAAGCCACTGGACGACAACACCTCCCGCAACGTCTTTATCTACTTCTTCATCCTGGTGGCGGTGGTGATGGCCTCCACTATGGTGGTATCCCTGGACAACATGGACTTTGACAGCACCTTTTCGGCGGTGGTGGCCTGCATCAACAACATCGGCCCCGGACTGGGGGTGGTGGGCCCCATGGGGGGGTACGCCAGTCTCTCCTACCGGTCCAAGGTGGTGCTCATTCTGGACATGCTGCTGGGCCGCCTGGAGATATTCCCCATGCTGATGCTCTTTGCCCCCAGTGTCTGGATGACCAAACGGCGGAAGAATTGATACAAAAAGTATAATAGCAGATGGAGATAACAAGATGGAAAAGACGACCCACTCCCGAAATGAACAGGGGATGCTGGAGGTGTTCGCCGGTAATTTCCCCAGCCAGGAGGCTGCGGAGGAGTTCATGGCCCTGGAGGACGGCATCCCCCGGCGGTTCCTGCGGGAGTTATATCTCCGGGAGGAGTTTACAGGCAGTATAAAAGTGGTATATTTTGACAAGAAATCAAACAAGGCGGAGGAGTTGTTTGCCGGTTTTCCCTACGGGGACCGGATCATCCAGGTGCTGCGGGACAAGTTTGCGGATAAACTCAAGCGCCGGGTAAACACCGCCATCGTCCTCTACGACTTCAACTGGGGGTACCACTTCACCGGCCGTCCGGTAAGCGTCATGAGGGAGAAGAAGGCACAGGACTACCATATCTTCTATGTGGAGTCGGTATATCCCTATCATTAAAAGGAGGTCATCATCAAAATGGATGTCAAAGACACAGCGAACAAGGCCAAGGGCCTGGTGGGGGAGTTCCGGGAGTTTATCTCCCGGGGGAACGTGGTGGATATGGCCGTCGGTATCATCGTGGGCTCCGCTTTCACCGCCATCGTCAACAGTCTGGTGAAGGATATCATCACCCCCTTTATCGCCTGGATCATCGGGGACACCGATTTTACCTCTATGGCCCTCACCCTGGTGGAGGCCCAGGGGGAAAACCCCGGCATCGCCATCGCCTACGGCAACTTCATCCAGCAGATTGTCAACTTCCTCATCATCGCCTTTGTGGTGTTTTTGATGGTGAAGATCATCAACAGATTCCGCCGCAAAAAGGAGGCGGAACCCGCCCCCGCCCCCGCCGAGCCGGTGCCCTCCGATGAGTTGCTGGTGCTGCGGGAGATCCGGGACTTGTTGGATAAAAAGTCTGAAAAATAACAGACAGTATAACAAGGGGGCCGAAAAGGCCCCTCGTTTTTATCCACCCCCCAAAAGGAAAATCTCAGCTTTTCCACCATCTGCGACAAGATGCCCCCTTATCCCGGGCTTATACTATTCTTTACAAAGGACAGCCGGGGGGAGGTGACGGGATGGAATATGTGATCTACGGGGATGTGCTGGTGGCGGTGAATTTTATCATCGACCTGCTCATCCTCCGCCTTTGCCAGCCTCTCACCGGCATCCGGCAGCGGGGGCCGCGGCCCTACCTTGCGGCGGCGGCGGGGGGGCTTTGCTCTATGGTCATCTTCCTCCCTTCCAATTCCTTGCTGCTGGACCTTTTTATCCGGCTGGCCCTCTCCTTTATCGTGGTCTCCATCGCCTACGGGCGGCAGCGGCCGGGGGTGTTCCTGCGGCTGCTGGGGGTGTTCTACGCCGTCAGCTTCCTGGTGGCCGGGGTGGTGGTGGGGCTGGGGTTTCTGTTCCCCGGCGGCGGGGTCTACCGCAACGGGATGATCTATCTGGACCTGGCCCCTCCGGTGCTCATCGGCTCGGTGGCGGCGGCTTACCTCTTTGTCTGCCTCTTTGAGCGGATGTTCCACTGGGGCCGGGGAATGGGGGAACGCTACCCCATGACCGCCCGGCGTGGGGACCGGCAGATCGCCTTCACCGCCCTGGCGGACACCGGCAATCGCCTTTCCGAGCCCTTTTCCGGCGCGCCCATGGTGGTGCTGACGGCGGAGAAGGGCCGGGAACTGCTCACCGCCAGCGAGGACCGGTGGCTGCAAAGCGGCATGGTCCAGGGGGAGCCGCCCCCGGGGCTGCGGGTGGCGCCCTACCACACCATCGCCGGGGCGGGGATGCTGGCGGCCTTCCGGCCCCAGAGCCTGCGGGTGCAGGTGGAGGGCCGGTGGCTGGAGGTGGAAGGATACCTGGCCCTGATGCCGGAGGGACAGGGGCCCCGGGGGTGCGACGGCATCTTCCACCCCCGGATGATCCAGATGGCGGCAAGCGCACAGCAAAAAGGGGGAGTGGTCCATGGGGGCAGATAGAAGGGCACGCAACGTCATCCGCAGGGGGAAAGGCATCTTCCGGCAGCTTTTGTCCATGCTGCTGGGGCCGGGGGAGGACGGTGTCTTTTACATCAACGGGCCGGAGACGCTGCCTGCCCCCCTCAGCCGGGAGGAGGAGGAAAAGGTCTTTACCCTGCTGGAAAGCGACACCGCCGAGGCCCGGAAGGAACTGATCGTCCACAACCTGCGGCTGGTGGTGTACATCGCCCGGAAGTTTGAATCCACCGGGGTGGGCATCGAGGACCTTATCTCCATCGGCACCATCGGCCTCATCAAGGCGGTGAACACCTTCTGTCCCGCCCGGAACATCAAGCTGGCCACCTACGCCAGCCGCTGCATCGAAAACGAAATTCTGATGTATCTCCGAAAGTTCCAGAGCATCAAAAACGAGGTCTCTATCGACGAGCCGCTGAATGTGGACTGGGATGGCAACGAACTGCTCCTCTCCGATATCCTGGGCACCGACGGGGATGTGGTGCACCAGGACATCGAGCGGGACGTAGACCGCAGCATCCTGCTGGAGGCGGTGGGGCGGCTGGAGGGCCGGGAGCGGACCATCATGGAACTGCGGTTCGGCCTGGGGGGCCGGGAGGAAAAGACCCAGAAGGAGGTGGCGGACATGATCGGCATCTCCCAGTCCTATATCTCCCGGCTGGAAAAAAAGATCATCAAGGGGCTGCGGAAGGAACTGGAAAAGGTATATTGACAGCAAAAGCCCCCGTCCAGGGTCTCTCCTTGGACGGGGGCTTTTATGCGTTTTTTGGACTTACTGCCGCTTCTTGGCGGCCATGGCGGCCAGGGCGTCCCGGCGGGAGAGGTTGATGCGGCCCTGCTGGTCGATCTCGGTGACCATCACCAAGATCTCGTCGCCAGGGGCCACCACGTCCTCCACCTTCTCCACCCGGCGCTCGTCCAGCTTGGAGATGTGGACCAGGCCCTCCTTGCCGGGGGCGATCTCCACAAAGGCGCCGAAGTTCATCAGCCGGGTGACCACGCCCTTGTAGATGGCGCCGATCTCCGGGTCGTTGACGATGGTCTCGATGACCATGACGGCGCGGCGGGCGTCATCAATATCCATGGAGGAGACGAAGATATGGCCGTCGTCCTCGATGTCGATTTTGACGTTGCACTCGGCGCAGATCTTCTGGATGACCTTGCCGCCGGAGCCGATGACCTCCCGGATCTTGTCGGGGTCGATCTTGAGGGTGAGCATCTTGGGGGCGTACTTGGAC
>CAJUFR010000033.1:0-11039 GCA_910585525.1 uncultured Angelakisella sp. | reverse complement strand
GTTCGGGACGGGGGGCGGGGATGGCCTTGAGGATGATCTCATCCAGGATGTAGTCCCGGGCCACGTGGGTCTTTTGGAACGCCTCGGCGATGATCTCTGGGGTCAGGCCGTCGATCTTCAGGTCCATCTGGATGGCGGTGATGCCCTTGTGGGTGCCGCCCACCTTAAAGTCCATGTCGCCAAAGAAGTCCTCCAGGCCCTGGATGTCCACCATGGTCTTCCAGGAGCCGTCCTCGGCGGTGATGAGGCCGCAGGAGATACCGGCCACCGGGGCCTTGATGGGAACGCCGGCGTCCATCAGCGACAGGGTGGAGCCGCAGATGGAGCCCTGGGAGGTGGAGCCATTGGAGGACAGCACCTCGGAGACCAGGCGCAGGGAGTAGGGGAACTCCTCGATGGAGGGGAGGACAGGCTCCAGGGCCCGCTCCGCCAGGGCGCCGTGGCCGATCTCCCGGCGGCCGGGGCCGCGGCTGGGCCGGGTCTCGCCCACCGAGTAGGAGGGGAAGTTGTACTGGTGCATATACCGCTTGGTGGTCTCCCCGTCGATGCCGTCCAGCAGCTGGGATTCCTTGATGGTGCCCAGGGTGGTGATGGTCAGCACCTGGGTCTGGCCACGGGTGAACATGCCGGAGCCGTGGACACGGGGGATGAGGCCCACCTCGGCGGCCAGGGGACGGATCTCGTCCATCTTGCGGCCGTCCACCCGCTTGCCCTCCTCCAGCAGCCACCGGCGGACGATGAACTTCTGCAGCTTATACAGGCACTCCCCGATGACGCCGGGGCGCAGGTTCTCCGGGTCGAACTTGGCCCGGACGTCCTCCTCGATGGGGGCCAGGTTCTGGTCCCGGAGGTTCTTGTCGTCGGTGTCCAGGGCGGCCATGACCCGCTCCTCGGCAAAGGCCTTGATCTCCTCAAAGAGGTCGTGATCCACCTCCTGGGATTCAAAGGTGAACTTGGGCTTGCCGATCTCCTTCTGGACCCCCTTGATGAACTCCACCATCTTCTGAATCTCGGCGAAGCCCTTCATGATGGCCTCCAGCATGACGTCGTCGGCCACCTCCTTGGCGCCGGCCTCGATCATGCAGACCTTCTTATCGGTACCGGCCACCACCAGGGTCAGGTCGCTCTCCTTGCGCTGCTCGGCGGTGGGGGTCAGGATGATCTCGCCATCCACCAGGCCCACGTTGATGCCGGCGATGGGGCCGTTCCAGGGGATGTCGGAGATGGAAAGGGCGAAGGAAGCGCCGATCATCCCGGCGATCTCCGGCTGGCAGTCCGGGTCCACCGAAAGGACGGTCATCACCACGGTGACGTCGTTGCGCATATCCTTGGGGAAGAGGGGCCGGATAGGCCGGTCCACCACCCGGGAGGAGAGGACGGCCTTATCCGAGGGGCGGCCCTCCCGCTTCAGGAAGGAACCGGGGATCTTGCCCACCGAGTAGAGTTTTTCCTCAAAGTCCACCGACAGGGGCAGGAAGTCGATGCCGTCCCGGGGCTTCTTGGAGGCGGTGGCATTCACCAGAACCGTGGTCTCGCCGTACCGCACCAGGACCGAGCCCCCGGCCAGGCAGCACATCTTGCCGGTCTCAAAGCTGATCTTTTTACCGGCGAATTCAGTCTCATACACATGGAAATTTTCAAACATCGTTTGACCTCCAAAGCCTTTGGGGGGAACAGGCGCTCCCCCGTTTCCTTTGGCAGCCCTCGTGGCATAGCAATCGGTCCATGGGGCGAAGGCGGTGCCCTCGCCCCCTCGAGCAACTGCTAAACCATCCGGGACGCTGCCAAAAACGTACGATTTGCCAGGTCTTGCCAAGGTTCCAATACACCGAAGGAAGGCAGGCAGCCCAAAGGCCACCTGCCTTCCGGCAGTTCTTATTTACGCAGGCCCAGCCGCGCCACGATGCTGCGGTACCGCTCGATGTCCTTCTTCTGGAGGTAGCCCAGCAGGTTGCGGCGGTGACCGACCATCTTCAGCAGGCCCCGGCGGGAGTGATGGTCCTTCTTGTGGACCTTCAGGTGCTCGGTAAGCTCGTTGATGCGGCGGGTCAGAACGGCGATCTGGACCTCGGGGGAGCCAGTGTCACCCTCGTGGGTGGCGTACTCCTTCATAATGGCGTTTTTTTCTTCCTTCAGCAGCATATCTCTTCACCTCATGTTAAAACTCACCAGCTTCACAGCATGGGGCGTAAGGTACAGCCCGCTGAACGGGCCCTGTCCCCCCAAGCCGAGGAGCGGCGGCATCGCTGTCATACAGACAGCGGAAGTATTATAGCACATATCCCGTGGCGTGTAAAGGGGGAATTTCGCTTTTACCCGCCGTAGGGTACCAGCTGGCCGGTGGTGTCGTCCTTGTGGAAAGGCTGGGAATCCTTGATGCGGACATAGACGGTGGCGATGGGGTCCTCTACTTCATCAGCGGCGGCGGTAAGTTTGCCCTCGGCGTCCTTCACAAAGGGCTGCGAATTGTGCTCCCGGACGTAAACGGTGGAGAGCACCTCCTTCTTGCCGCCGGTGATGCGGCTCACCTCGTTGACGAAGTAGACGTAGTCCTCGATGGTCTCGTTGCGCAGGTAGGTGACCTCCGCCTGGCTGCCGCCGGAAAGACCGGGGAGCACCCGCTCCTCCACGATCCGCTTGGCGGCGGCACTGTCCTCGCACTTGGGGTAACGGATGACAAACACCGGGTAATACTGGGCGTCGCCGATGGTC
Source organism: uncultured Angelakisella sp. (assembly GCA_910585525.1). Classification (GTDB taxonomy): domain Bacteria; phylum Bacillota; class Clostridia; order Oscillospirales; family Ruminococcaceae; genus Angelakisella. The sequence continues at coordinate 8,327 of CAJUFR010000033.1, read as the reverse complement.
TCCATCTCCTGGACGTCCAGGCTGAAGCCCTCGTCGTCGGCCAGTTCGTCCAGGACGGGCAGCACCTTTTGGATGACTACGTTGAGGGCCGCCGTCTCGTCCTCGCACTTGGGGTTGCGGACGGCGTTGTCCACCAGGACGGCGGCAAGGATCACCACCAGGGTGACCACGGCGATGATGACGATCTTTTTCAGGTCCATGGGCTTCTTGCCGTCCTGGGCCTTCTGGTTTTTCTGGGACATGGCGCTTTTCTCCTTCTTGTTGGATTTGGGGCGGCCTTAGCTTTCCGGGGCACGGGGGAGCGTTTTGGACAACTCCCGCACCGTCCCGATATCCTTTATGATCCGCTGGGACAACTCCTGGACCGAGGGGAACCGCTGCTCCGGCCGCAGGAACCGCAGCAGGGAGACGGGTATCCGCTCCCCGTACAGGTCACCGTCGTAGTCCAGGATGTAGGTCTCCATGGTGAGGTTGGTCTCGTGGAGGGTGGGCTTGATGCCCACGTTGGTCACCCCGTCCCATTCCCTGCCCCCCACCAGCACCCGGGACCAGTAGACCCCGTAGCGGGGAACGGTAAAGTCCAGGGGGAACAGCTGGTTGATGGTGGGCCAGGAGAGGGTGCGGGCCAGCCGCTTGCCGTGGACCACCTCCGCCGTCAGGGTGAAGGGGCCCTGGAGCATCCGGGCGGCTTCCTCCACCTCCCCTTCCCGGATGGCCTGGCGGATGCGGGTGGAACTGACCACCTCATCCCGCCACAGCACCGGGGGCAGGGCGGTGACACCGATGCCAAGGGGCTGGCAAAGGGCCCGCAGTTCTTCCACGCCAGCGGAGCCACCCCGCCCGAAGTGGTAGTTGAAGCCGCAGACCAGTTCCCGGGCCCCCAGCACCCGGCCCAGCAGGTCCTGGACGAACTGCTCCGGGGTCATGGCGCGGAACTCCCGGAAGGGGGGGCAGATGACCTCCTCCACCCCCAGCCGGGCCAGGATGGTCTCCTTCCGCTCCTCGGTCTGGAGAAGGGTCAGGCCGCTTTTGGAGGCTGGGGCGGCGCCCTCCGGCAGGAAGGTGAACACCCGGGGGGCCAGGCCCCCTTCCCCCGCCGCCTGCACTGCCCGGCCGATGACCGCCCGGTGGCCCATATGCACCCCGTCAAAGAAGCCCAGAGCAACCGCCGAGGGCCGCTGCCGGGGGGTGGTGATATCCTGGGTGACCAGCAAAAAACCTCAACTCCTTTGGGATCCCCTACTGGATGGGGGCAAACAGCTTGATGATGATCAACTCCTGGGTGGAGGGCTCCACCCGGGCAAGTCCCAGGAAGCGGCTGGCGCCGCCCCCCTCGTAAACCCGCAGCGGCTGGGTGGTGTCCGGGTGGCGGACACGGCGGGTATCCAGCACCGCCCCGCTGCAAAACATGTTGGCCTGGTGGGGGGACAGGTAGACCCTGCCGTACCCGGCAAAGGCGGATTCCACCGGCAGCAGGCTGTTTTCCAACTCCCCCGCCTGGCAGATAGCCTCCAGCTGTTCCAGGGTGACACACTGGCCGTCGGTAAAACCCAGTGTCTCCACCCGGCGCAGGCTGGACAGCGCCCCGCCGCACCCCAGGGCGGCCCCCACATCGTGGCAGATGGTGCGGATGTAGGTGCCCTTGGAGCAGGTGACGTCGATGGTGCAGGCCCGCTCCTTCTGGTCAAAGTCCAGCAGTTCCAGCCGGTGGACGGTGACATCCCGGAGGGGGCGCTCCACCTCCCTGCCCTTCCGGGCCAGGTCGTAGAGCCGCTTGCCGTCCACCCAAACGGCGGAGTACATGGGGGGCAGCTGCTTGATCTCCCCCCGCTGGGCGGCCAGGGCGGCTTCCAGGGCCTCCCGGGCCACCGGGGCGTCGCTTTGGTCCAGCACCCTGCCGGTGATATCCTGGGTGTCGGTGGTGACGCCAAAGCGTATCCCGGCGATGTAACGCTTCTGCTGGGACGGCATCAGGTCGATGGCCTTCACCGCCCGGCCGAAGAAGAGGGGCAGCACCCCGGTGGCCATAGGGTCCAGGGTGCCGCCGTGGCCGATCTTGCGGCATTTGGTGATGCCCCGGCACTTGGCTACCACGTCAAAGGACGTCCAGCCCTGGGGCTTGTCGATACATAATATCCCTTCCGGCATGGGACCTCCTACAGTATCTCCCGCAGCTTGTCGGCAATACCGGCGCTGTGGGCGATGGAATCGTCGGCGATGAACCGCAATTCGGGGCTGCGGCGCATCTGGACCCGGCGGCCCAGTTCCCGGCGGATATACCCCGCCCCGCTGGTGAGGCCCTTGACGCTCTCCCGGGCCTTCTCCATCCCCTCCATCGAACTGACATACACCTTGCAGCTGGACTGGTCCCCGGAAAGGTCCACCTTGACGATGGAGAGCATGGGGTCGATCCGGGGGTCCTTCAACTCCCGCAGGATGGCGGTGAGTTCCCGATGGATGTCCTCGCCCAAGCGGGCGGTCTTAAAAGATGCCATAGCTTCTCCTTAATCCTTGATCTCCTGGATCTCGTAGGCCTCGAAGATATCGCCTTCCTTCAGGTCGGCGGTCTTTTCCAGGGTGATGCCGCACTCGTACCCGGCGGCGACCTCACGCACGTCATCCTTGAACCGCTTGAGGCTGGCCAGCTTGACGTCGGTGATGATGATGCCCTCCCGGACCAGGCGGATGTTGACGCCCCGGGCGATCTTGCCCTCCAGGACGTAGCAGCCGGCCACCTTGCCCACGCCGGTGATGGTGTAGACCTGGCGCACCTCGGCACGGCCAAGGTCCACTTCCTTGGTCTTGGGGGCCAGCATCCCCTTCATGGCGGATTCCACGTCCTCGATAGCGTCGTAGATGATGCGGTAGAGGTGGATCTCCACCCCGTCACGCTCGGCGTTCTCCTTGGCGATGGGGTCGGGGCGGACGTTGAAGCCCACGATGATGGCCCCGGAGGCGGCGGCCAGCATCACGTCGGATTCGCTGACGGCCCCCACCGCCCCGTGGATGACCCGGACACGGACCTCGTCGCCCGAGAGTTTCTCCAGCGACTGGCGCACCGCCTCCACCGAGCCCTGGACATCGGCCTTGACGATGATGGGCAGTTCCAGCACCTCCTCCTCGGAGATGTGCTCGAAGAGATTGTCCAGGGTGACCTTCTGGTAGGAGTTGAACTGCTCCTGCTTCTGCTCCTGGCGGCGCTTTTCCACCAGTTCACGGGCCAGCTTCTCATCCTCCACGGCGTTGAGTTGATCGCCGGCGGCGGGGACTTCGCCCAGGCCGGTGATCTCCACCGGGACGGAGGGACCGGCCTCGTTGACCCGCTCCCCCTTGTCGTTGACCATGACACGGACACGGCCCACCGCCGTGCCGGCGATGATGACGTCCCCGGTGTGGAGGGTGCCGGACTGGACCAGGATGGTGGCCACCGGGCCACGGCCCTTGTCCAGCCGGGCTTCGATGACGGTGCCCTTGGCCATCCGGTCGGGGTTGGCCCGCAGTTCCTTGACATCGGCCACCAGCAGCAGGTTCTCCAGCAGGTCGTTGATGCCCATGTGGCTCTTGGCCGAGACGGGGACGCAGATGACGTCGCCGCCCCACTCCTCCGGCACCAGGCCGTATTCGGTAAGCTGCTGCTTCACCTTGTCGGGGTTAGCCTGGGGCTTATCCATCTTGTTGATGGCGACGATGATGGAGACCCCGGCATCCTTGGCGTGGTTGATGGCCTCGACGGTCTGGGGCATGATGCCGTCGTCGGCGGCCACCACCAGCACGGCGATGTCGGTGACCTGGGCGCCCCGGGCGCGCATCGAGGTGAAGGCGGCATGGCCGGGGGTATCCAGGAAGGTGATGGGACGGCCGTCCACCTCCACCTGGTAGGCGCCAATGTGCTGGGTGATGCCGCCGGCCTCGCCGGAGACCACGCTGGTGTTGCGGATGGCGTCCAGCAGGGAGGTCTTGCCGTGGTCCACGTGGCCCATCACCACCACGATGGGGCTGCGGGGCTGGAGGGCCTCGTCCACATCCTCGGTGTCGTCAAAGAGACGATCCTCGATGGTGACCACCACCTCCTTGGACACCTTGGCGCCGATCTCCATCGCCACCAGGGCGGCGGTGTCGTAGTCGATGACGTCGCTGACGGCGGCCATGACCCCCAGGGGCATCAGCCGCTTGACGATCTCGCTGGCCTGGACCTTGAGGATAGCGGCCAGTTCGCCGACCGTCATCTCCTCGGGGAGGGTGACCTCCAGCTTCTGGCGGCGCTGGCGCTCCATCTCCAGGTGGCGGAGCTTCTGCTCCTCCCGCTCCTTGCGGCTCATAAAGGGCTTGCCCCGGCGCTGGGAACGCTGGTTCAGCTTCTGCTTCTTGACGATGTTATCCCGCATCCCGGAGGCGGGGGCGATCTGCTCGTACCGCTCGTTGTATTTGTCCAGATTCACCTCGGAGGTGCGCATATCCACCACCACGCTGGTGACGGTGACCGGAGTCTGGCGCTCCCCCTTGGGGCCCTTCTGGCGCTGCTGCATCTTGATCTCGATGGGAGTGCCCTGGGGCGGCAGGGTGGGCTTTTTGGGCGGGGGCGGCGGGGTCTGCTGCTGGGGACGGGGGGGCTGGCCGCCCCGCCGGTCGCCGGGACGCCCGCCCTGGGGGCCACGGCCCTGGCTCTGCTGCTGGCCGAAGGGACGGCGGTCACCGCCGCCCTGGAAGGGCCTGCGGTCACCCTGCTGCTGGCCACCGCCAAAGGGACGGCCCTGGCCCTGCTGGGCGGGGCGCTGCTGCCCCCCCTGGCCGGGCTGGCCACCCTGGGGGCCGGACTGGCCGGCGTAGGTGGTGCGGTTGTTGTAGGTGCGCTGCCCCGGGCGGAAGTTGGCCACCGCCGGGTCCACCGGCCGGGCGGGCCGGGGCGGCGCAGCGGGGGCCGCCGGCTTGGCCGGGGCGGCGGGACGCTGCTCCGGTCTGGGGGCGGGGGCAGGCTGCTGGGCGGCGGGAGCGGCCGGCTTCTGCTCCGGCTTGGGAGCGGGGGCAGGCTGCTGGGCCGCAGGGGCGGCGGGCTTCTGCTCCGGCTTGGGAGCGGGGGCGGGCTGCTGGGCCGCAGGAGCAGCCGGCTTCTGCTCCGGCTTGGGAGCCGGGGCGGGCTGCTGGGCCGCCGGGGCGGCGGGCTTCTGCTCCGGCTTGGGGGCGGGGGCGGACTCGTGCTTCGGGGCCGCCGGGGCCTTGGGCTTTTCGCTCTGGAGGGCAAAATAGCTGTCCAGCTTGGGCAGGCTCCGCTCCCGGGTGAACTTATCGAACACCAGGTTCAATTCCGCGTCGGTAAGCGCGGTCATATGCTTTTTGGGTTCCCCTGGGAAATGCTCCTCCAGCAGGGCGATGATATCCTTGCTGGGGATGTTCAGGTCCTTGGCGACCTCGTGGACTCGGTACTTTTCGATCATCTATTCTGCTCCTCCTTCGTCTGGTCACACAACAGTTTTTCCATGCCGGCGGCAAAGCCCTCATCGGCTACCGCCACGACGCCGGCCTGTTTGCCGCACACCCTGGCAAACTCCTGCATCGTCGCTTCCACTGTCCGGCTCCCCGGGGGGGCGCCGCATTGGGCCAGGGCGTTTTCCATCCGCCTCCGGCTGCGGGGGGAAAAGTCGGCGGCGTACAGCACCAGCCTGGCTTCCCCCTTCTCCGCGGCTTCCCGCACCGGCTCAAAGCCGATCCGCAGCTTCCCCGCCTTCCGGCACAGGGAGAGCATTCCCATCCATCTATCCACCGCAGCCCATCTCCTCCTCCAGTCGTTGGTATACCTCGTCGGGTATCTGGCAGGCCAGGGAGCGCTCCAGGCGCCTTGCCTTGCGGGCCTTGCGCAAACACTCCACGTTCTGGCAGAGGTAGGCGCCCCGGCCGGATTTTTTGCCGGTGAGGTCCACCGACAACTCGCCCTGGGGGGATCGGACCACCCGCACCAGGTCTTTTTTGGGGAAGTGCTGGCCGCAGCCGGAGCACATCCGCACCGGGAGTTTTTTTGTCTGCATCGCCTAACCTCCTGATCGAGAAGATATGCCGCTTGTTTTCTCTGTTATCCTTCCGCCTCGTCCTCCGCCGGGGCAGCCTCCTCCAGGTCCTCCCCGTAGAAGCCGCTCTCCGGGCGGATGTCGATCTTCCAGCCGGTGAGTTTGGCCGCCAGACGGGCGTTCTGGCCCTTGTTGCCGATGGCCAGGCTCAGCTGGTGGTCCGGGACGGTGACCCGGCAGCTGGGGGGATCGTTGTCCACCACCTCCACCGAAAGGACGGTGGCGGGGGAGAGTGCGGCGGAAACGAACTCCGCCGGGTCCTCGCTGTAGGGGACCACGTCGATCTTCTCCCCCCCCAGTTCATCCACGATGCTGGAGACACGGGCCCCCTTGGGGCCGATGCAGGCGCCCACCGGGTCCACGTTCTCGTCCCGGCTGGAGACCGCCAGCTTGCTGCGGCTGCCCGCCTCCCGGCTGATGGCCTTGATCTCCACCACCCCGTCGTAGATCTCCGGCACCTGCATCTCAAAGAGGCGCTTCACCAGGCTGGGGTGGGTGCGGGAGATCATCAGCCGGGGGCCTTTCTCCCCGTTCTGGGCATCCACCACGTAGACCCGGATCTTCTGGCCGTCCATCAGTTCCTCACCGGGGACCTGCTCGCTCTTGGGCAGGATAGCTTCGGCGTTGCCGATCTCCAGGGTGACGATGCCCCGCTTGGGGTCGCTGCGCAGGACGGTGGCGGTGACGATATCGTGCTGGCGGGAGCGGAACTCCTGGAACAGCAGTCCCTTTTCCGCCTCCCGGATGCCCTGGCGGATGACGTGCTTGGCCGACTGGGCGGCGATGCGGCCGAACTTTTTGGGCTCCAGGGGTATCTCCACGATCTCCCCCAGCCGGGCCTTCTTATCGTGCTTGACGGCGTCCTCGATGGTGATCTGGGTGGCAGGGTCCTCCACCTCTTCCACCACCTCCTTACGCATGGCAACGTAGAACTTCCTGGATTCGGGGTCGATCTCCACGATGCTCTCCTCGCTGCCCGCGGGGTCCTTCTTCACCGCCAGGGCGATGGCAGTTTTGATCTTCTCCACCAAATATTCCATGGGGATACCCTTCTCCTGACCCATCAGGGCCAGGGCGTCAAAAAATTCCTGGGTATCCTTCTCCTTGGTGTTGGGTGCCGCCTTTTTTGCCTTAGCCATCTTCCTTATTCTCCTTCATCATCATCTGTACCAAAGTCTTCCATGGTGTAGTCGTTGTAAAGGCGGACGTGGGACGCCTCCCCCCGCTGGAAGGTCATCTCCACATCCTCCGGCAGAAGGATGGTCACCCCATCCTCCCCGCAGCCGGTGAGGGTCCCCACAAAGTCCCGCGCCCCATCCACCGGGCGGATGAGACGGACCGCCACCTCCTGGCCCATGCAGGCCCGGAAGTGCCAGTCCCGGGTCAACTCCCGCTCGATGCCAGGGGAGGAGACCTCCAGAGTGTAGCTTTGGCTGATGGGGTCGGCGGCGTCCAGCTTCTTTTCCACGGCGCGGCTGAACTGCTCGCAGTCGTCAATGGTGACGCCCCCCTCCTTGTCAATAAAATAGCGCAGATACCACAGGCTGCCTTCTTTTTCAAACCGCAGGTCCCACAGGGTCAGCCCCAGTTCCTCCAGCAGCGGCTGGGCCAGGCGGGCGGCGGTGTCGGTGGTGTTTTCCTTTTTCCTGGGCGGCAAGAGGTCCTCTCTCCTTTCCGGTGTCACGTCAGGGCAAAGCCCCCATACATAAAGGAAAGAGCGGGTAGCCCCCACTCTTTTTCAATCTCCTTATCTTATTGTCTAGTATCATACCACATTCCCGCGGCAGATGCAAGGGCTTTTGCGAAAAAATGCGGGAAGGCCCTATTCCTCCATCTGTTTGCCCAAAAACAAGGCGGCGGCGGCGATGAGTTTCACCTCGGTCTCTCCCGCCGTGTCGGTGGGCTTGTTCATCAGGTACATGATGCTGCCGCAGACGTCCCCCGCCGCGATGATGGGGGCCTGGACCAGGCTGAACAGTTCCATCCCCTCCACCGGCTGGAGTTTCTTCTCGGTGCCGGTGTAGGCGTAGCTTTTGCGGTTCTCGATCATATCCTCCAGGCTGGCGGAGACCCGCCGCTCGATGAGTTCCTTTTTGGAGATGCCCGCCACGCTGATGACATGGTCCCGGTCGCAGACCACCACCGGGTAGCCCCCGGTCTTGTACAGCACCTCGCTGTACTCCCCGGCGAAGTCCCCCAGTTCCCCGATGGGGGAGTATTTTTTGAAGATCACCTCCCCGTCGTTGTCGGTGAAGATCTCCAGGGGGT
>CAJUFR010000032.1 GCA_910585525.1 uncultured Angelakisella sp. | reverse complement strand
TAGCTTTTATCTATTTCGCACTTATTGTCGATGCCCTTATGTGAACAGACCCTAGTAATTTCAACCCACGCCCCCCGCACAGGGGGCGACCTGCCGGTGTCCTTTCCGCCAGGGCGACCCAGGCGATTTCAACCCACGCCCCCCGCACAGGGGGCGACGATTACGGCAGAATGGATGCAAGACCCGCAATATTATTTCAACCCACGCCCCCCGCACAGGGGGCGACTGGGGCAATATTACCTGGTGCCCTTTAAACAAAAAATTTCAACCCACGCCCCCCGCACAGGGGGCGACGGATTGACTGCCACAGCGCTGACAATGGCGGAGATATTTCAACCCACGCCCCCCGCACAGGGGGCGACAAGACCTCCCCCCCGGGTCGAAAATGTTTTGAACCATTTCAACCCACGCCCCCCGCGCAGGGGGCGACGTCGATGGGGGGGGCACTGTTAAATGCAGTAAAAGATTTCAACCCACGCCCCCCGCGCAGGGGGCGACAGGAACAAAAACAAATCTATTTATCAACAATTTTGATTTCAACCCACGCCCCCCGCGCAGGGGGCGACGTGGCGGGCTGCAAGTTGGAGATGTCCAAGAAAAGATTTCAACCCACGCCCCCCGCGCAGGGGGCGACGCGGGAGACGCCACAGAGGACCTTAGCGATGAGTTATTTCAACCCACGCCCCCCGCGCAGGGGGCGACTAGATGTCGGAGACCTCAGAAAAAGGCCCATTGACATTTCAACCCACGCCCCCCGCGCAGGGGGCGACCACTATATCACTGCCGCCGCTACTATTATCATCATATTTCAACCCACGCCCCCCGCGCAGGGGGCGACAGGGCTTTACCGGCGATCCGCCGGTTGCCGGAAATTTCAACCCACGCCCCCCGCGCAGGGGGCGACTTCCTCTCACAATATTGCTACCTGTTGCAAAAAATTTCAACCCACGCCCCCCGCGCAGGGGGCGACGGGATCGTTGCCGGAATAGGGGGGAAGGACAGGAATATTTCAACCCACGCCCCCCGCGCAGGGGGCGACATGACCTCTAAAGTACATAGCTACTCGCAGTTTTTGATTTCAACCCACGCCCCCCGCGCAGGGGGCGACCCGTTTGGTTGGGGTGGAAGCCCTCAATGACGGGGATTTCAACCCACGCCCCCCGCGCAGGGGGCGACATTATTAGGGATCCGAAGCGAAAAATCTACCGTGATTTCAACCCACGCCCCCCGCGCAGGGGGCGACGATTTTGTCGCCGATCTCATAAGGGCAAACCGCCTTATTTCAACCCACGCCCCCCGCGCAGGGGGCGACTCGTCCGCGCCGGGGCGGTTGACCTGATCTTGAAATTTCAACCCACGCCCCCCGCGCAGGGGGCGACGATCTCCGGCATGATTCCTTTTTCGAGAATGCCGATTTCAACCCACGCCCCCCGCGCAGGGGGCGACCCGACGCTCCCGCCGCTTTCATACATTCAGGGCATTTCAACCCACGCCCCCCGCGCAGGGGGCGACTTTCGATCTCTTCCACGTCCGCCGGGTCAAAGGTATTTCAACCCACGCCCCCCGCGCAGGGGGCGACACGTTATCGCAACGCTTCCCGTGACAAGCCGGGTATTTCAACCCACGCCCCCCGCGCAGGGGGCGACCTTCCGCCCGCTCGATTGCGCGAACGGCGGCAAAATTTCAACCCACGCCCCCCGCGCAGGGGGCGACAGCAAAAACAACCAAAACAAAACCCCCGATTTCCCTTAAACCCAGCACCCCCACCAAACCCCCACCTGCCAAAACACCATCCCCAAGACCTCCCCCCTCGCACTCCCCCCATATCCCCCGGAAAACCCGGTGCGAAGCCCCTGCGATCCCCTGCGCGCTTCCCCTTCGCACCTACAATATCAGAACATCCTCCGGGTCGTAAGTCGCCTTGGCGCCGAAATGCTCGATCTTGTTTTCGTACCGGCTCCCCAGGTAATAAAAGCGCAGGCTGTCTTTTTCCGGGTCCATGATCTTGCAGAGTTTTGCCTGTAAAAGGCGGCATTGGGCCGGGTCCAGCAGGCACTCAAAGACCGAGTTCTGCACCCGCTGGCCGTAGTTGACACATTGCTTCGCTATCTGCCGCAGACGCTTGCGGCCCGGGGCGTCCTGGGTGTTTACATCGTAGGTGATCAGGACCAGCATACTCTCACTTCCATAAAAAAGGTGGATAACCGTCCAGGTCGCCCCGAAGATACCGCGCCAGCAGCAGGGCCTGGATGTAGGGTATCATTCCCCAGGAGAGCTTTTCCCCCAGGTACGGGTGGGTCAGTGTCTCCTTTTTCTTCTCCTGCCAGCTTTTGAGGAACCGCTTCCGCCCCTCCTCGGTCATAAGAACCGCCCCGCTTTCCATCTGTTGGAAGTCCCCCGCCTTGACCACACGGGTGTTGATGAGGGTCAGCACCAGGCGGTCGGCCATGCAGGGGCGCAGTTCCTCCATCAGGTCCAGGGCCAGGGAGGTCCGCCCGGGACGGTCCCGGTGGAGGAATCCCACATAAGAGTCCAGCCCCGCGCTCTCCAGGGCGGAAGCGCAATCGTGGGCCAGGAGACTGTAGGCAAAGGAGAGCATGGCGTTCACCGGGTCCAGGGGCGGGCGGCGGCTCCGCTGGCGGAAAAAGAAGGTCTCCTTGTCCCCCAGGATCATCTGGTCAAACACCCCAAAGTAGGCGCTTGCCCCCACCCCCTCCAGCCCCCGGAGATTGTCGGGGTCAACGGCCTCCTTCACCTGGGTCAACAGCCCGCCGATCTGTTGGGAGACGGCGGAGAGCCGCTCCCCGTCCACCCGCAGGCCGTGGTCCCGGCGGGTCCGCTCGATGCTCCAACGGGCGTTGAACAGCTTGCCAAAGATCATGGCCCGGCTGACACGGCAGCATTGGGCCGGGTCGTCGGCCGCCCGGTACTGGGTCCGGCGCAGCAGCACGTTCCCGGCGCTCTCCCCGCAGACCCGGGCCAGAAACCTCCCCCGTGGGGTGCAGAAAGCCAGCCCGATCTGCCGCTGGGCACAAGCCCCCATCAGCGCAGGGGAGGCGCCTGCATAGGAAAAGACCACAATGTTTTGCAGGGTGTGCAGGGGAAAGCGGCCAACCTGTTCCTTGTCCCGGTTAGCCACCACGTTCTCCCCGTCCAGCGACAGGTAAATGTCCTCCGAGGTGATGAAAAGGGTATTGAGCAGCTGCTTCATATGGGATCCTCCATGGCCCCGGCCAGGTAGTCCGCTACCGGCTTCCGGCTCAACAGCTTTGGCAGGCACAGGTCCTTCAACGAGCAGGCGTTGCAGGCCCTGGAGGGCTTCACCTTGGGGGTGTGCTGCCTTTGGTACAGCTGGTGCATCTCGGCAAGATGCTCCTCCACCTGCTGCCGCAGCTGGGGGGTAAAGACCACCACCGTCCGGCGGCGGGGCTCCCCGTAGTAGAGAGCCCCCTCCGGGATGGCGCAGCAGAGCATCTCCTCCAGGCAGATGGCCTGCCCGCAAAGCTGCAATTCATCCGCGCTGTTTTCCTTGGGGCGGCCCCGCTTGTACTCCACCGGGTAGGGCTGCCACCGCCCCTCCCGCCCGGCCAGGGACACCCCGCCGGGGGAGCGGCGGAACTCCACCGCATCGCACTGGCCGGAGACCCCCAGCCTCGCCGAGTGGATAGCCAGCCCCCGGACGATCAGCAGGTCCCCCCGGCTCTCCCGGGCCTGCTGGTCGTGGACGTGCCGGTGCATCAGCGTCCCGTCCACGGTGCGGTAGTTTTCCGCCCACAGGGCCTCGATGTGGATCAGCGCCCATTGACGGCGGCAGAAGGCGAAGTGCTGGAGGCCGGAAAGCTGGAGATAGTCCTCCTCCCGCCAACTCATGCCATCCGCCGGCAGGTGACACCGTCGGGGAGAGCACCCTCGTCCACCGTGACCCGGTAGTCCTGGTAGGACCGGGCGGGGACGGCGCCGTCCCCGACACGCTCCACCTTCACCGTGTCGAACAGCTTCCAGGCCGGGGCACAGCCCAGTTCCGTATCGTGCCGGAAGACGATCAGTTCCCGCACCGCCATCTTGCCCCGGGCGGCGGAGCGGTCGTTTTCAAACATGTTCAGGATGGCCTGCCACAGCAGTTCCAGGTCCTCCTCCGAAAAGCCGGTGGTCTTCCGGGCCAGGTTGGCGGAGATATACCCCTCGCAGCGGTAAAGGCCGTAGGGGACGATATATTTGCGCCCCATCTCGGTGTCCTTCTTCTCGGCGTCGGCCTCGGTGGTGATGGCCACCCGGGTGATGGTCACCTCCTGGGGGATCACAGGCTCCACGCTCCGGGCAAAGCCCAGCTGGACCGGCCCCCGGACCTGGCCGCAGTTGAGGGCGGCCTTGACAAAGGTGGTCATCACGGCGCCAAAGGTACGGATATCAAAGAAGTTGGCGCACATCCAGTCCCGGATCTTCCGGTCCAGGTCGGGGTCGGCTTTCTTTTTCTCCTTCACTGTCTTGTCAGTGACATCCAGGGCGGCATAGGCTTCGGCGTCGCTGCGGTTCAGGGGTACCCCGTCCTTGATGTAGATGCGGTAACCGGTGGAATCCTCCTTCACCGTTTCGATATAGCTGCGGATCTTCCGCTTGAGACAGACATCGGTGACCAGGCCCAGGCCGGTCTCCGGGTCAACCCGGGGCATGTTCCCGGCGTCGGGGTCCCCGTTTGGGTTGCCGTTTTCCACATCGAACAGGATGACAAACTCATAGCGGTTATTGATGGGCTGGGACATGTTATTTATCCTCCTTCTTCTGATAACGGTCCTGGGTCTGGTGGTAATAGCCCAGCTGGAACGCCCCCTGCTGGGGAAGGGACATACGGGCGGGGAAGCTGGTGTCCAGCAGGGATGCCACCTCCCCCAGCTGCTTTTCGTAGAACACGCACAGGCCCCGGTTGGAACTTTTCAGCTTCTTCAGATGCTTCTGGGCCAGGTTGCCCAGGATGGGGAAGATGACGGCCGGGGTGGCGGCGGCGGAGTTGAAATACTTGTCCTTGATGGTGGTGTTGATGCCGGGATTGGCGGCGGACTGGATGGCCTCGTAGACCGAGAAGAGCCGCCCCAGGACGTAGGCCGGGGTATCACAGGCGGGGTTCAGGGACACGGTCAAAACCTCCTTTGGTATGTCGGGATGTGGTTTCTTCAGGTAATACGCCTTGAGGATGGCGGCTCGGGTCCGGTCCACCTTATGATCGGCCCGGATCCGCAGGGTGACGCCGTTGAGCAGCGAGACGGGGTAGTGGGTATCGGTGAGGATGGCCCGCAGCACCTCCCCGGTCATAACAGGGGAGGGGGACTTATCCTTTGAATTCTGGTTCACCGTGGCGTCCACCAGCTTCCAGGGGGGGATGCTCTCAAAGCTGTCGTTGGCGGGGCGGATGATCTCCAGCCGGTCATTGTGCCTTTGCACGTTCTCCAAAAATCCCCCAAAGGAGTTCCGCAGGAAGAACCGCACCGACAGGCGAGCGGCGTTGGGGGAGATGCCCAGGATGTAAAAGTCCATGCCGGGGTCCAGCCGGGTCTCGTCGTACAGCACCGGCTTGCCCTCCAGCAGGCTTTTCAGCATCCCGCCCAAGGTGCCGGCGTCATAACACGCCGTCCCCCCAAAGGCCATGGCGGCAAAGAAGTCCTGGAAGGCGGGCTGCCCGCTTTTGGCCCAGAAGAGAACGGTGGTGTTCCCCACCCGGTACAGGTGCTCCCGGTCGGCAAGAAGATCGTTGAGGGCGGTGGTGTAGGCAAAGGCGGCGTATCTGCTCACCGGGGCGTTGAGACTCTGGTCACGGCCGTAGGAGCAGAAGGCGGGGGCGTTGAAGGATACCAGCGCCGTGCCGCTGGTCTGTCCCCCTGCCACCCCCTTGATGGAGGGGTGGACCGCTTCCACCGGGCCCTTCTGGCCGGTGACCAGGCAGACCATCTCCGGCCCTTCGCCGCTGGAATCGTAGTGGCGTTGCCAGGCCCGCCGGATCATCGGGTCATTGTGGAGATAGTCCCCATGGTACCGAAAGACCAGATTGGCCCCGCCGGTGAGTTCTTCCCAGTCCTCCTTCAGGGCGGGATGCTCCGCCGCGGCAGCAGGGTCCCACCGGTCGAGGAAAGCCAGCAGCGCCCTGGCTCCGGGACTGTCCACCCCGTCCAGCACCTGGTGGTGGAGGACCTTGCAGGCTTCAAAGCATTTCAGGCTCCGTTGGGGCTTCCCCTTGGCGTCCACACCCAGTATGTAGCTGGAGTTGTCCCAAAGGAAGTTGGAAAGGACACCTGCTGTGCGTGTCACCGGGGCGGGCAAAGACAGCTTCTGTGGGGCCAGCACCGTCTTTTTCCCCTGGGTCTGCTCCGTTTTGGTGGAGGCCACCCGTTCCAGTTCCCCGCTTTCCCCCAGGCAGAGGGCAAAGGATATCTTGGCATCCGCCCAGCCCGGTCTTGCGATCTTCCCCTGGGCGGCCAGCGCCTCATAGTGTTCCGTCAGTGCTTGCAGGATCACCCCATCACCTCCCCGCTGTCCCGTGTGGGGACGGTGAGCACCCCGTCCACCAGCCGGGCCCGGAAAAACAACGGGGCGATGTTCTCCGGGTCGGAATAGTCCATATCCCAAAGCATGTACCCCAGATCCCGCTCCCCCCTCAGTTCCTCCGGGCAGGGGGGACGCTCCGTACACTGTTTGAACTGGGCGGGGAACTCCCGGCAGCCGAAGCAGGGCTGGTGGTAAAACTGCCCCCGGCTGATGCGGCGCTTGAGGATATCCTGGAACTTCCCAGGGTTGTCCCCCGGGGCGGCCTTGTCGGTGATGTTAAAGTGGGCGTCGATGACATAGCGGACATCCCGCAGCAGCAGCGCCGCCCGCTGCTGGATCTCCTCCGGGGTGGCCAGGTACAGCTCCCCCCGGCCCCGTTCCATCACCGTCCGGGCGGCCCGGGCGCTGATGGTGGCCTTCACCTCGTTGCGCCGCAGGTTCATGGTGCGAATGGGGGCGCAGACCTGGATGCGGTCGATGACATACCGCAAGCCCGGATGCCAATAGATCGCCTCCAGCAGCCCCCGGGCCGCCGAGGGGGTCATCATGTCGTAGCTTACCCGCTCCACCTTCATCTCGGGCCGTGAAAAGCAGGCAAACTCCCCCCAGACCTCCAATGAGATCGGCATGGCGTTCACTCCTTTCTAAATCATAAATCGTATCATCAGTATATTATAATTCTACAAAATTAGCAATTATTATCTCTTGCATATCTTAGCGGGTCTGTGCTATAATGGGTACAGCTGAGAAGCTCATCAGCATTCCACATGCCTACCAAAAGGCGACCCCCAAGGAGATGGCTGCTCCCTGGGGGTCATGCTTTAGGCATGCTTACTGTCCCTTGCTGTGTTGGTCAAGCCATTTGCAGATATAGTGGCTGGCTATACCCGCTGCGACCGACACTAAGTAGCTCATCAAAAAGTCCACATGTCCACCTCCTCCCTGTTGCCAGTTTGGATAGGGGCAGCATGTATAGTTTATATCATTTGCCCGTCCCTGTCAATGGTTTATAGATAAAAAGATAAAATATCTTTCTTGTTGTCAAAATCCAAAAAAAGTGGTACAATTCTAATGGTCACGTTCCCCCTGGGACGTGTGGGTTGAAAAATAGAAAAAAAGATAAAGGCAAGAGGACGACACCCCCCAAAGCGCATGGAACTTCCAAGCACTTTGGGGGGTGTCCTTTAAATCATCAATGTCTCCATGTCGGGGTCCATGGACAGCCCGGTATCTTCGTCGTACAGCGACGGCTTTATGAGCACCCCGCTGCCGTCCTCCAAGAGTTCCAGGGCCCCAGCACGGTCCAGGGCCTGGAAGTGGCTGGCATAGACGTTGACGCTGTACTGCCCCAGCTTTCGGAAGAGAGAGCGGGAGCATTCGCCGGCGGAGAGACGGGCCAGCAGCTCCGCCCCCTCCCCTCGGGGGACGTAGACGGTGCGGGTGTCCTGCTGGATCATCTGGAACCGTTGGGCCACCTCCTGGAAGGGGAGCATGTTCCGGGTGTCCTCCATCAGGGGCAGGATGCCATGCTTGTCCTGGGCCTCCGGCCCCTTGAGGTCCAGCAGTTCGTGGAAGTAGCAGGCGATGGCTTCGGGGCTGTCGGGGCACTGGGCGTGGTCCAGGGCGTAACGCCCGGCATCGACGTTCTGCCGGATGAACTGGTGGGGCTTCTCCTCCCCCTGGAAGATGGTAACGATGCTCTCCTCCGCCGGGCGCCCGCCCTCCCGGTTGCAGCGGCCCGCTGTCTGGAGGATGGAATCCAGCCCCGCCTCCTCTCGGAACACCGCCGGGAAATCAACATCCACCCCCGCCTCGATGAGGGAGGTGGAGACCACCCGGCAGGGAAGGTTCTCTTTCAGCCTCCGGCGTATCTCTTCCAATTTCTCCTTCCGGTGGGCGGGACAAAGGAGAGTGGAGAGGTGGAACGCCCCCTCCCCGTCCAGCAGGCGGTAAAGCTGCTGAGCGGTCCTGCGGCGGTTCACCACGCAAAGGACCTGGGGCAAGCCCCCCAGCCGCTCTGCCAGGGCCGGGGCGGTCAGGACTTCCTCCCGGCGGAAGGTGACCCGCCGGAACATCCCCGGGTCGTAGCTGCCCGGAGGACACAACTCCACCGGCGGCCGCCCCGGCAAAAACTCCCGGAACAGCGGCCCCAGGGCGGGCTGGGTGGCGGTGCAGAGGACGGCGCTGGCCCGGTAGTGCTTCACCAGCTGGGAGATGGCAAAGACACAGGGCCGCAGACACGGCACCGGCAGCATCTGCGCTTCGTCAAAGATGATGACGCTCCCCGCCAGGTTGTGCAGCTTGCGGCAGCGGGAGGAGCGGGCGGCAAACAGCGATTCAAAAAACTGGACCGCCGTGGTGACCACCACCGGCATATCCCAATTTTCGGTGGCCTTTGCCAGCCGGATCTCCTTGGGACTTGGGTTTTCGCCCAGGTCGTACAGCACCCCGGAGTGGTGCTCCAGCACGTTCTCTTCCCCCAATATCTCTCGAAAGACCTTGGCGTTCTGTTCGATGATGGAGGTATAGGGCAGAACATAGATCACCCGTTCCAGGCCGTGGGTCCTGGCGTGGCGCAGGGCAAAGGCCAGGGATGACACCGTCTTTCCGCTGCCGGTGGGGAGGGTGAGGGTGAACAGCCCCGGGGACTGTTCCTCCCCCTGCTCCATGCAGCGGCGCAGCAGGGCGCAACGCTGCCGGTTCAAGGGATTCTTCGGCGGGAACCAACCGGCGGTGTAGTCCTGGAGCCGCTGGTCCAGGGTCTCTATGGTGTCCCCGCCGCCCCGGACCGAACCCCCGTCCATAAATTCCTCGGTGTCCAAAAAGTCGGCGTCCACCAGGCAGGAGTAAAGCATCCGGGTGAAAAACATCCTCTCGGAGTTGTTGTCCAGCCCGGCGGGGAGAGCGGCGCCGGGGAGGTCCAACTCCTCCTTCCACCGGTCGTAGGTTTCCAACCGGCCGGCGGCCGCTTTGTTCATCCGGCCAAAATAGGTGCCCTGGTCGGTGTTGTCAGTTCTGTTGCCGCCATCCGGCAGACCGCCGTGGTGTCCCGCCACAGCCAGGGCAGCAAAAAACTGGCCCCGCTTGGCGCACTCCGCTGCCCCGGCAGTGGAGTGGTCCACCCGGATATCGGCGCCCTTCAGCCGCCGCTGGAAGGCGTCGGAATACTTCCCGATGTCGTGGGCCAGCCCGGCCAGCCGCCCCTGCTCCCCGGCGCCAAAGGCGGAGGCAAAACCGGCGCAGCGCCCTGCGGTGCCGTCCAGGTGCTCCAGTACCGATTGTTCCCGCCGATCATCGGCGATGTGGGCCAGATACGTCGAAGCCATCTCGTGCCCTCCTTTACTTTTGGAAAATTCTGTTATCCCCTGCCGCCATTATAACAAAATCACCCAAAACATTCAATAGCACGACAAAATTATATCCCATTTTACCCAAACCCCACCCCAATACAGCCCAAGTCTCCAGGCACAACGTATCGCCCCGCACCCATGTCAGGCTGCGAAGCGGCCGAGCAGGGATCGACAGCGGCGGCACGCCGCTGGAAATCCTTTGAGAGGTCCATTAGGGTCTGCCACAGCTTTTGGGCGTAGGGCAGCAGTTCCGGCGTCGTTTTCTCCGCCAGGCCGTCTAACACCGCCTGTTCCCGCCCGGGGTCGTATGTGGCCAGCCCGTGGGCCGCCTTGTACTGCGCTACCTCCTGGCATATCTCCATCCGTTCCTCAAACAGCCGCAGCAGCTCCCGGTCCACCCGGTCGATCTCTGCCCGGCATTCCGCCAGATCTTTCATCCCAAAATCGCTCCTTTATCCCAAAATCTTGTATATTTCGTCGCAATAATACATTTAGTTTATTTTTAGCTGCCCTAAAACCTCCCCGATGGCCGCCGGGAGAAGCAGCGTCGCCTGGCGGTCCCGGGGGGTGGGGCTGCGGTTGATGAGCACCAACTCATCCCCCCGGTAGTAGTCGATGAGCCCCGCCGCCGGATACACCCCCAGACTGGTGCCCCCAATGATCAGCAGGTCCGCCCCGGCGATGTCCTCCACCGCCCCCCGAATCACCCGGTCCTCCAGCCCCTCCTGGTACAGCACCACGTCCGGCTTGATGATGCCGCCGCAGCCGCACCGGGGGACGCCCTGGGAACCTTTGATATACTCTGCGGAATATCCCTTGCCACAATCCATACAGTAATTCCGCAGCACCGAGCCGTGGAGTTCCCACACCCTGCGGCTCCCCGCCGCCTGGTGCAGGCCGTCGATGTTCTGGGTCACCACCGAGCGCAGCTTCCCCGCCGCCTCCAGCCGGGCCAGGGCCAGGTGGGCGGCGTTGGGCTTTGCCTCCAAACAGAGCATCTTGGCCCGGTAGAAGTCGTAGAAAGCCTCGGTCCGGGCGGTGAAGAAGCTGTGGCTGACGATCTCCTCCGGGGGGTACTGCCACTGCTGGCGGTACAGCCCGTCCTGGCTGCGGAAGTCGGGGATGCCGCTCTCGGTGGACACCCCCGCCCCGCCAAAAAAGACGATGCGGTTGCTTTGGTCCACCAGCTGCTGCAACCGCTCCAGCTGGGGGGCAAATGGAGCCTCTGCCATCGATCTCACCTGATTTCTGTAATATTTTGTCGATAAATTACGGGCTGTATTCACGTTTCCCGCTAACAAAGGCAGACCTGCTTACTCGTTGGGGAAAACGGCAGTTCGGTTATCTCCTGCAATTCGTCATAGATCATCTGCGGGACTCCCTGCGGAAACTGTATCAGGCTAAACTCGTGGTGCCCACGCATCGCAGACCCGGAGGGCTGCATTTTGGGGTTGCAGGTAAAGAAGCAGATCACCTTGGCGGGGCAGGCCCGGACCGAGCCCGGCAGGATCTTGTCGTTTTCCATCAACGCTATTTGGGTGTACTCCTGCCCCATGGGGATGTCGCTTTCCGCGTAAGAATGGGCAAAATACAAGCCATGGACCGGGTGCTTGTTTCTTTGGAACGCCTCGTTGGCGGCAGGGAACATCACGCCAAACCGCCGGATGTTCCTCTCCATATCCGGTATCAGCCTGCGCTCCACTACCTCCGGGCTGAACCATCCCCATAAGATCAGTCGGTTTTGTTCTTTCATTGTTTGGCTCCTCATGTTTTAGATCCCCCCCGACACCATCTCGGTCATCCGGGCCACCTTTTTGGCCAGCTGCGGCACGAATCTGAGGGCGGGGTCCTCCGCCAGCAGCCGGGCGGCGGTCTGCTGGGTCTGGCGGAGGACCTGGCTGTCGGTGGCCAGGTCGGCGAACTGTAATTGTGGCAGGCCGTGCTGCCGCATCCCGAAGAAGTCCCCGGGGCCACGGGTGCGCAGGTCGTATTCCGCCACCTGGAAGCCGTCGCCGGTGGTGGTCATCAGCCGCAGCCGCTCCCGGGCGTTGTCCCCCCGGGCGTCGGAAAGGAGGATGCAGCAGGACTTGGCGCTGCCTCGCCCCACCCGCCCCCGCAGCTGGTGCAGCTGGCTGAGGCCGAACCGCTCGGCGTTCTCCACCATCATGATGACGGCGTTGGGGACGTCCACCCCCACCTCGATGACGGTGGTGGAGATGAGCAGCTGTATCTCCCCGGCGGCGAAGGCGGCCATGGCGGCATCCTTCTCCTTGCCCTTCATCCTGCCGTGGAGCAGCCCCAGGCGGTATCCGGCAAAGGGGCCCCGGGCCAATTCCTCCATGTAGGTGACGGCGGCTTTTAGACGGGCGGTGTCCTCCCCCTCTGGGTCCTCCTCCACCAGGGGGCAGACGATGTACCCCTGGTACCCCTGGTCCAGGTGCTTGCGGATGTAGCCAAAGGCCCGCTGCCGCTTGTCGCTGCCGATGTAGTAGGTGCTGATCTTCTGCCGCCCCGGGGGCAGCTCATCGATGACCGAAAGCTCCAGGTCCCCGTAGATGATAAGGGCCAGGGTCCGGGGGATGGGGGTGGCGGACATCACCAGGACGTTGGAGCCCTCCCCCTTGCCGGACAGGGTCATCCGCTGGGCCACCCCGAACCGGTGCTGCTCGTCGGTGACCACCAGCCCCAGGTCGGCGAACCGGGTGTCCCCGGTGATGAGGGCGTGGGTGCCGATGACCAGGTCCAGTTCCCCCGCCTCCAGGGCGGCCTTGCGCAGCCGCTTTTCCTTGGCGGTGCAGGAGCCGGTGAGGAGGCCCAGCCGCATCCCCAGCCCCTCCAGCAGGGGGGAGAGGCCCCGGAAGTGCTGCTCGGCCAGGATCTCGGTGGGGGCCATCAGGGCGCTTTGGCGGTCGTTTTTCCAGCAGAACCAGCAGCAGGCGGCGGCCACCATCGTCTTGCCGCTGCCCACATCCCCCTGGACCAGCCGGTTCATGGGCACCCCGGAACAGAGGTCGGCCACCGCCTCCCGGATGGCCCGCTCCTGCGCCCCGGTGAGGGCGAAGGGGAGGGCGGCGAAGAAGGGAGCCAGGTCCACCGGCTCCATGGGCCGGACCCGGAGGTCCCGGCGTCCCGCCTTCATCCGGGCGAAGCTGATGCTCAGGGCCAGCAGTTCGTCGAACACCAGCCGCCGCCGGGCTATGGCGGCCTCCTCCGGGGAGGGGGGGCTGTGGATGGTGCGCAGGGCGTAGTCCAGGGTAGCCAGCTGCTGCTCCTGCCGCACCCAGTCCGGCAGCGGCTCCGGCAGCTGGGGCAGGAGGGCCAGGGCGGTGGCCACGTCCTTTGCGACCCCCTTATTGGTGAGGCCGGCGGTCAGGGGGTAGATGGGGAAAAGTCCCCGGGTCTCCCCGGGGAAGATGGCGGGGCTGTTCATCTCCCGGCGGGTGAAAGATCCTTCCATCCTGCCGTAAAAGAGGTATTCCTCCCCCTCCCGGAGGGGGAGCACCGTATATTTTCCGTTAAAGAAGGTCAAAGTAATGGTGTCCCGGCCGTCGGTGGCAGTAAGGTGCTGGACGGTGAGGCCCTTGCGGAGCAGCCGCTCCGGCTGCTTCTGGGTAAGGACGGCGGCCACCGCCCCCCGCTCCCCCAGGGGCACCTCCCGGATGGCGGCGGGCCGCCGCAGGTCCAGGTAGTTCCTTGGAGCATGGCGGAGAAGGTCCTCCACGGTGGTGACCCCCAGCTTCTGATATTTTTTCATCCGCTGCTCCCCCACCCCCCGCAGGAAGCGGATCTCGCTTTCCGGCGTCAGCGCCATGGTATCCCTCCTTTTCCCCGATGTTTTCTCCTATTATAGACCAAAACGCCCCGGTTGTCATGGGGCGGGGGGAAATATCCCGGGGGAGGGGAGGTAAAATCTGCCGGGAATGGTTGACAAAAGCGGTCCCGGTTGCTATAATATCATAACGATGACCCGCCAGGGTTTTCTCTTTGCGTGATCCATTAGCTCAGTTGGCAGAGCATTTGACTTTTAATCAAAGGGTCTGGAGTTCGAGCCTCCAATGGATCACCACGGCGTAGCCGGCGTAGCCGCCGGGGCGCGCCCTGCACGGCCTTCGGCCTTACTGGTCGAAGGCCGTTATTCTGTATCTGGAGACCTGGACTGCAAAGGTGTTCGCACATGACACACCCCTCTTCTTTGTAAGGGGGGCTTTTGTTTTCCCCTTGTGGTCTCCCGGGCAAAGCAAAAGCCCCGGCCTTTACGGCCGGGGCGGTGGTCCTATCCTTTTTCTCAGGTAAACAGCGGGGAGACCGGTTTGTCGGCGTAGATGCGGGCGATGGCCTCGGCAAAGACGGTGGCCACCGGCAGCATGGTGATCCGGGCCTCCTTGGCCCCTTCCTTCTCCGGGATGGTGTCCAGCAGCACCATCTCCTTGATGCAGCTGTTTTTGATCCGCTCCAGGGCGGGGCCGGAGAGCACGCCGTGGGTGGCGCAGGCGCAGACCTCCACGGCGCCGAACTCCATCAGCGACTGGGCGGCGTTGCAGATGCTCCCCGCCGTGTCCACCATGTCATCCACCAGGAAGGCGTGCTTGCCCTTTACCTCCCCGATGATGTTCATCACCTCGCAGACGTTGGGCCGGGGGCGGCGCTTGTCCACGATGGCCAGGGGGGCCCCCAGCCGCTCGGCGAACTTCCGGGCCCGGGTGACGCTGCCCAGGTCGGGGGAGACCACCACCAGTTCCTCGGGGTCGATGGACTTGGCCTTTTCGATGAAGTAGGGGGCCAGGATGGGCACCCCCAGCAGGTGATCCACCGGGATGTTGAAGAAGCCCTGTATCTGGGCGGCGTGGAGGTCCATGGTGAGCACCCGGTCCGCCCCGGCGGCGCTGATGAGGTCGGCGCAGAGTTTGGCGGAGATGGGGTCCCGGGCCTTGGCCTTGCGGTCCTGGCGGGCGTAGCCGTAGTAGGGGATGACGGCGGTGATCCGCCCGGCGGAGGCCCGCTTAAAGGCGTCCACCATGATCAGCAGTTCCATCAGGTTGTTGTTCACCGGCCCGCAGGTGGACTGGACCACGAACACGTCGGAGCCCCGCACCGTCTCCTCGATGGAGACCGATATCTCCCCGTCGGCGAAGCTGGTGACGGTGCTTTTGCCCAGGGGCAGGTCCAGGGCCTGGGCGATCTCCCGGGCCACCTTGGGGTTGGAGTTTGCGGTAAAGATCTTGATGTCCTTGCCGTGGATGTTCATACTTCCTTCCTCTCTTTAACAAGGACGCGGGGAGGGCCCCGGCGGGGCTTGCTCCGGCCACGCCCGTTTTTACTCTCTTCTCTCCCGTGGCGTGGTCTTTACTTTTCCGGTTTCTGGTGCTCCCTGGCCCGGTCGGGCAGATCCACCTGGCGGGCCCGGCCGATGGAAAGGGCTCCGGCGGGGACATCCCGGGTGATGGTGGTGCCGGCGGCGGTGTACGCCTTATCCCCCAGCGTCACCGGGGCCACCAGGTTGGTATTGCAGCCGATGAAGCAGTCGTCCCCGATGGTGGTGCGGTGCTTGTGGACCCCGTCGTAGTTGGCGATGCAGACCCCGCAGCCGAAGTTGACCCGGGCTCCCACATCGGCGTCCCCAATGTAGGTGAGGTGGGCCGATTTGGTGCCGGGGCCCACGGTGGCGTTTTTCACCTCCACGAAGTTGCCGATCTTCACCCCCGCCCCCAGGCGGCTGCCGGGGCGGACCCGGGTGAAGGGGCCGATCTCCACCCCGTCCTCCAGCACCGAGCCCAGGACATAGGTGGCGTTGATGACGCACCGGTCCCCGATGGTGGAATCCTCCAGCCAGGAGTTGGGGCCGATGACGGCGTCCTTGCCCACCACCGTCTCCCCCCGGATGATGGTGCCGGGGAGGACCTGGGTGCCGGGGCCGATGGTGGCCCGGGGGTCGATGATGATGCCGTCGGTGATGGGGATATCCACCCCCTGGCTGTACAGCTGCTCCAGCACCATCTCCCGGGCGAACTGGCTGAGAAGGGCCAGCTGCTGCCGGTCGGCGGCCCGCAGGGCCACCCGGAAGTCGGGGCAGAGCCAGTAACTGTCCGCCTGGGCCCCTCCCTCCCGGAGGGCGGCGGTAAGGTCACGGGTCAGGGGCTGCTCCGGCAGGCCCCCTCCCTCCAGGGCGGCCAGCAGCGCCTCCCCCCGGAACCAGCAGGCCCGGGTGTCGTAAAGCTGCTCCTCCCCCGCGGCGGGATTCTTCCAGGCGGCGGCGATGGTGGTGGCGTCGTTCCCCTTCTCCCGGTGAAAGGCCAGGGCCTCCTCAATGGCTTCCGGGAATAAAAAAGGGGCGTCACCGCTGGCCACCAGCACATCGGCATCCCGATGCCCCGCCAGAAAAGCCGCCATGCCCGCGGCGTTTTCGGCGATGGGGACCCCTTCCGGCAGTTCCCGCTGGACGTCCACCGGGGCGCTGCCCGTGGCGACACAGATATTCTCGATGCCCGCTTCGGCGCAGCTGTCGTGCACCCAGCGGATAAGGGGGCGGAACAACAGCTGGTACAGCGCCCGCTCCCGGCCGCTGCCCGGCTGACCCGGCTCCCCCGCCGCCAACAGGACGGCGCAAGTCTTTCTGGCTGTCATGGATAGACCTCCTCTGACTGATCCCCCCGGCGCGATACCTTGTATCGGAAGCAAGGGCCGGGGTCCCTGCTTCCAGTCTAGTCGTTTATCGCTTCTATTATGACAAGATTTTTGCGGTTTGGCAAGGGATTTTGCCATACTTTTTCCAGCAGGGGGGAGGAAAGGGCGGAATGGAATAAAAATCTGGAATATTTTCCTGCAAACTCTGGTAAAGCCCCCGAGTTTTTGCTATAATAACTATGAACGCACGGCGTCCTGTCCTCCCGGGGGGTCCCGGCAGGACAGGTTGTCGCTGTGCTAATTTCTTAGGAGGTCGATACCAATGGGCAAGTTTGTGTATCTGTTCAAGGAAGGCAACGGCTCCATGCGGGAGCTGCTGGGCGGCAAGGGCGCCAACCTGGCCGAGATGACCAACCTGGGGATGCCTGTCCCCCAGGGCTTCACCGTCACCACCGAGGCCTGCACCCAGTATTATGAGGACGGCAAAAAGATCAACGACGACATCCAGGCGGAGATCTACAAGAACATGGAGGAACTGGAGAAGATCTCCGGCAAGAAGTTCGGCTCTGTGGACAACCCCCTGCTGGTCTCTGTCCGCTCCGGCGCCCGGGCCTCCATGCCCGGCATGATGGACACCATCCTCAACCTGGGCCTCAACGACCAGGTGGTGGAGTCCTTCGCCAAGCTGACCAACAACCCCCGTTTCGCCTACGATTCCTACCGCCGGTTCATCCAGATGTACTCCGACGTGGTCATGGAGGTGGGCAAGGGCTACTTTGAAAAGCTCATCGACGAGATGAAGGAGAAGCGCGGCGTCAAGCTGGACACCGAACTCACCGCCGAGGACCTGAAGGAACTGGCCGAGGCCTTTAAGGCCGAGTTCAAGGCCAAGAAGGGCTTCGATTTCCCCCAGGACCCCAAGGAGCAGCTGATGGGCGCCGTCATGGCCGTTTTCCGCAGCTGGGACAACCCCCGCGCCATCTACTACCGCCGGATGAACGACATCCCCTCCTCCTGGGGCACCGCCGTCAACGTGCAGATGATGGTGTTCGGCAACATGGGTGACACCTCCGGTACCGGCGTTGCCTTCACCCGCAACCCCGCCACCGGCGAGAAGAAGCTGTTCGGCGAGTTCCTGATGAACGCCCAGGGCGAGGACGTGGTGGCCGGTGTCCGCACCCCCCAGACCATCGACCAGCTGAAGGAGATCATGCCCGAGTGCTATGATCAGTTCGTCAAGATCTGCAACACCCTGGAGAACCACTACCGGGATATGCAGGACATGGAGTTCACCATCGAGGACAAGAAACTCTATATGCTCCAGACCCGTAACGGCAAGCGCACCGCTACCGCCGCCCTCCAGATCGCCTGCGACCTGGTGGACGAGGGGATGATCAGCGAGCAGGAGGCCGTCTGCATGGTGGATCCCAAGCAGCTGGACGCTCTGCTCCATCCCCAGTTCGACGCCGCCGCCCTGAAGGCCGCCAAGCCTGTGGCCGCCGCTCTCCCCGCCAGCCCCGGCGCCGCCTGCGGCAAGGTGGTCTTTACCGCCGACGAGGCCGTGGAGATGGCCCAGAAGGGTGAGAAAGTGGTCCTGGTCCGCCTGGAGACCTCCCCCGAGGACATCCACGGCATGGACGTTTCCGAGGGCATCCTCACCGTCCGTGGCGGCATGACCTCCCACGCCGCCGTTGTGGCCCGTGGCATGGGCACCTGCTGCGTCTCCGGCTGCGGTGAGATCAAGATGCACGAGGAAGAGGGCTGGTTCGAGGTGGCCGGCAAGACCGTCAAGCGGGGCGACTACATCTCCCTGGACGGCACCACCGGCAACATCTACGCCGAGGCCATCCCCACCGTTCCCGCCGCCATCACCGGCAACTTCGGCCGCCTGATGGCCTGGGCCGACAAGTACCGCACCCTGGGCGTCCGCACCAACGCCGACACCCCCCGTGACGCCAAGAAGGCCGCCGAGTTTGGCGCCGAGGGCATCGGCCTCTGCCGCACCGAGCACATGTTCTTTGACGCCGACCGCATCCCCGCCATGCGGGAGATGATCGTCTCCGAGACTGTGGAGCAGCGGGAGAAGGCCCTGGCCAAGCTGCTGCCCATGCAGCGCGCCGACTTCGAGGGCCTGTACGAGGCCATGGAGGGCAAGGCCGTCACCATCCGCTTCCTGGATCCCCCTCTCCACGAGTTCCTGCCCACCGCCGAGGAGGACATTGTCGCCCTGGCCAAGGAGATGAACATGACTGTGGAGAAGCTGAAGGCCGTCATCGCCTCCCTCCACGAGTTCAACCCCATGATGGGCCACCGCGGCTGCCGTCTGGCTGTCACCTACCCGGAGATCGCCGCCATGCAGACCCGCGCCGTCATCGAGGCCGCTGTCAACGTCCAGAAGGCCCACGCCGACTGGAAGGTGGAGCCCGAGATCATGATCCCCCTGGTGGGCGAGATCAAGGAACTGCAGTTCGTCAAGAACGTGGTGGTGGAGACCGCCGACAAGGTCATCGCCGAGGCTGGCATCACCATGAAGTACCATGTGGGCACCATGATCGAGATCCCCCGGGCGGCCATCACCGCCGACGAGATCGCCAAGGAGGCAGAGTTCTTCTCCTTTGGCACCAACGACCTGACCCAGATGACCTTCGGCTTCAGCCGTGACGACGCCGGCAAGTTCCTGGGCGCCTACTACGACAAGAAGATCTACGAGCAGGATCCCTTTGCCCGTCTGGACCAGAAGGGCGTTGGCAAGCTGGTGGACATGGCCGCCAAGCTGGGCCGCCAGACCCGCCCCGACATCCACCTGGGCGTCTGCGGCGAGGTAGGCGGCGACCCCTCCTCCGTGGAGTTCTTCCACAAGGTGGGCCTCACCTACGTCTCCTGCTCCCCCTACCGCGTGCCCATCGCCCGTCTGGCTGCCGCCCAGGCTGCTATCAAGGCTGGCAAATAGGCCGTGGCCGGTGGCCCGGCCGGGCATGCCCTGCACCGGGCTTCGCCCTCTTGCTTGTGTTAGGCGATAGCGGGTGCCTGGAGTTTTGGGCTGTTTTTCTGGCTATTTTATGAAAGACCTGGTCCCTTGTTTGGGACCGGGTCTTTTTGTTTCGCTTGATTTTTCCGCTGGCCATGTTATACTTATCCAGGGGGGCGATCCCCCGGGACCCCACCGTTACGACAAGAAAGGACATCACACTATGCTGAATGAAAAAGTTGCTTCTCTTCTCAACACCCAGGTGAACAAGGAGTTCTACTCCGCCTACCTGTACCTTCACTTTTCCAACTTCTACAGCGAGTTGGGGCTGGACGGCTTCTCCAACTGGTACATGATCCAGGCCCAGGAGGAGCGGGACCACGCCATGCTGTTCGTCAAGTACCTGCAAAACAACGGCGCCCCGGTGGTCTATGAGGCCATCGACAAGCCCGCCGCCGACCTGAAGGACAAGATGGACCCCCTTACCGCCGGCCTGGAGCACGAAAAGTATGTCACCAGCCTGATCCACACCATCTACGAGGCGGCCTACGAGACCCGGGACTTCCGCACCATGCAGTTCCTGGATTGGTTCGTCAAGGAGCAGGGGGAGGAGGAGACCAACGCCTCCGACCTGGTGAAGAAGATGGAACTGTTCGGCTCCGATTCCAAGGGGCTGTATATGCTGGATTCCCAGCTGGGCGGGAGGGTCTACTCCGCCCCCTCCCTGGTGCTGTGATACTGCCCCAAGGGCAGAAGATCCCCCCTCCGCCACGGCGGAGGGGGGATCGCTTTTCTGTCACTCGTACTCCCGCACCAGGGAGATGACCCGGCCCAGGATGGAGACCGAATCCACGATGATGGGCTCCATGGTGTCGTTTTCCGGCTGGAGGCGGTAGTGGCCCGCCTCCTTGTAGAACCGCTTGACGGTGGCCTCGTCCTCCACCAGGGCCACCACGATGTCACCGTTTTCGGCGGCGGGGGTGCGGCGGATGATGACGATATCCCCGTCCAGGATGCCGGCGTCGATCATGCTCTCCCCCCGCACCCGCAGGGCGAACAGGTCCTTAGAGTGCAGGCTGCGGCTGCGGAAGGGGATGTAGCCCTCGATCTCCTCCACCGCCAGGATCGGTTGCCCGGCGGTGACGGTACCCACCAGGGGGACCCGGATGCTCCGGTCATCCGGCAGGGTGATGGCGCGGTTGAGGTGGCTGCTCTTTTCGATGAGCCCACGCTCCTGCAACTCCCCCAGGTACTTGTGGGCGGTGGAGGTGGACTTGATGTCCAGGGCGGCGCAGATCTCCCGGACAGAGGGGGGCAGCCCGTCGTCGATACGGTCACGGATATAGTTGAGTATCTGGAGCGCCTTTGGATTCATGTCTGCCATAGGGGGGACCTCCTTCTTGGTGTTCCGGGCGGATGGGCGTTCGGTCGATCTCTGCATATAGTATAACACAGACCGGGCGGGATTTCAAACATATGTTTAGTGATCGGCGGGATTTTTTTGCAAAAAAGCCGGTTTTTTGCCGCTTTTTGCTTTTCATAAAACCTATGATGTTTATTTACAATGCGGTAACAACTGATTTTTTACCGGTGGTATAATAAAAACGTACCAAGGGAGAGGAACAAAAACCTCCACCGGGTACGATACTACCCTCCTCAAAAACACACACCTCAAACACACCAAAACGGCCGTGGCTTATGCCATGGCCGTTTTGGTGTTGGAGAAGTCCCCTCCCCGCCGTCAAGTCTCCACGGAAAGATGTTCCCCAACTTTTCTGAATGCGGTATAATGATAAAAACGAAAACTGACAAGGAGGCCCTCCCATGCCCCACATTTTGATGGTGGAAGACGATACCGATATCAACCATTTTACTGCCGAATACCTGCGGCGGCAGGGCTGCCGGTGCACCCAGGCCTTTTCCGGCACCGAAGGCCGGATGCTCTGGCGGGACAACGACATTGACCTGCTGCTGGTGGACCTGATGCTGCCGGGGCTGTCCGGCAGCGAACTTATCCGGGAGATACGGAAAACCAGCCGGGTGCCGGTGATCGTGCTGTCGGCCAAAACGGAACTGTCCGACAAGGTGGAACTGCTGGGCCTGGGGGCGGACGACTATCTGACCAAGCCCTTCCAGCTGGAGGAACTGTGGGCCAGGATACTGGTGCAGCTGCGCCACGCCAGCGCCGCCCCCGCGGGGGAACTGCTGCGCTACCGGGACTGGGTGCTGGACACAGAGGCCATGACCCTCACCGCCGCCGGCCAACCGGTGGCCCTCACCGCCCACGAATTCAAGATCGTCGAACTGCTGGCGGGCCGCCCCAAGCGGGTCTTTACCAAGCAGCAGATTTACGAGGCGGTCTGGCAGGAGACCTGCGCCGTGGAGGACAAGACCATCACCGTCCACATTAGCAACATCCGGGCCAAGCTGCGGCCCAGCGGCACAGATGGCTACATCCAGACCGTTTGGGGCATCGGCTTCAAACTGGCCCGGTAAACTTTGCGCTTTCTTTACCTTTGCTTTGCGATGTTTGGGCACTCGTCTGTTAAACTGCACTGAGAACCGGTTCAGCATTGATCCGCAGGCCGACTGGCAGGTCTTTTTCCGCCGTGCTTTGCCAAATTGATTTGCGATAGATACAGTATTGCCGCAAAAATTTGCCCGCGCCTGACGAAAAAATCCTTTGCCATCCGCCGCGCGTCTAGATACGGAACAGGTTCTTACAAACAAAAAAGGAGGCATTTGTATGGCAGTGATACAGACCATGGGGCTGTCCAAACGGTACAAGAACCGGTGGGCTGTGGATCATCTGGACCTGCAAGTGGAGCAGGGGGATATTTATGGCTTCATCGGCCGGAACGGGGCAGGGAAATCCACCACCCTCAAACTCCTGTGCGGCCTGGCCCGGCCCACTATGGGGGAGATTTTGCTCTTTGGCAAGCCGGTCCGGGACCCGGTGGCCCGCCGCCGGGTGGGGGCGCTTATTGAACAGCCGGGGCTCTACCCCGACCTGAGCGGACGGGAGAACCTGCGGCTCTACGCCGGCCTGCTGGGGCTGGACAGCCCGGAGCGGCAGACCGATGAGGTCATGGAGATCATGGGCCTTTCCCCCGGTGAGAAAAAGCCGGTGCGCCACTACTCCATGGGCATGAAGCAACGGCTGGGGGTGGGGCTGGCGCTGCTGGGCGGGCCGGACCTGCTGCTGCTGGATGAGCCCATCAACGGCCTGGACCCGGAGGGCATCCGGCAGATGCGGGACCTGCTGCTCCGGCTGAACCGGGAGCGGGGGCTGACCATCCTCATCAGTTCCCATATCCTGGGGGAGTTAAGCAAGATCGCCACCCGGTACGGCATCATTCAGCAGGGGCGGCTGGTGGAACAGCTTACCGCCGGGGAGTTGGAGCAGAAGTGCACCGACTACCTGCATATAAAGGCCGACCAGCCCCAGAAGGCGGCTGCCTTGCTGGAACAGCAGCTGCATTTGACCCGCTGGGAGATGCGGCCGGAGGGGGAACTCCGCATCTATGAGACGGCGGACGCCAGGGCGGTGGGACAACTCCTTGCCCAGGCGGGCATCGCCGTGGAGGAGATGGGCCTGCACCGGCAGGACCTGGAGGGGTATTTCCTGGAGAAGATGGGAGGGGCGGACCATGTTTAACCTGCTGAAAACCGATATCCGGCGGCTGCTGAAAAGCCGGAGTTTTTACATCCTGCTGGCGGTGGCCGCCATACTGATCCTGATGGTGTCGGCGATGGCCGCCTATATCACCGACCCGGAAACGCTGGATGAGATGAGTGCCCAGGGCGCCGATGTCGACGAGCACGACCAGCGCATCGCCGAGGAGATCCGCAAGATGGACCAGCTGGACCTGGCCCACGAGACATTGGGGGGCGGCTTCCTGCTGGTGGTCACCGGCATCGGGATGACCCTTTTTGCCAACGGCGATTTTTCCAGCGGTTTTGTCAAAAACATCTGCTGTGTCCAGCCCCGCCGGGTGGACTACGTCCTGGCCAAGGCGCTGACCGCCGGGGTGTACAGCGGAATCATCACCGTTCTTGGCGCCGCGCTCATCCTGTCGTCGCCCTATTTCTACGGGCTGCGCCCGCAGCCCTGCGCCGTCCCCGACATCCTGGGGTATGTGGTGTTGCTGTGGCTGCCCCACTGGGCCTTTGCCCTGATGGCCCTGGCACTGGTGCTGCTCACCAGGAGCACCACCCTGGGCATCATCCTGTCCCTGGTGGCGGGAAGCGGGCTGACGGCGGTGCTGCTGGGGACGGCGGGCAGGCTGCTGCGTTGGCCTCCCCTGGAGGGGTATCTGTTGGCCCCGGTGGTAAAGGGGGTATATCTGCCCCAGACCGGCATCACCCAGGTGGGGGCCGTCCTGGCCTGTACCGTGGCCTGGATGGCCGTTTACGGGCTTGGCTGTCTGTTTGCGATGGAAAAAAAGGATATTTAAGGAGACGTTTCTATGCTGTTGGTCCTGATCTTGGCCCTTGCCGCCCTGGCCGCCGCCATCCTGCGGCTGTGGTCCTACCGCGTCCAACTGCTGGAGATGGCCCGGATACTGGAGGAAACGCCGGCCGAGAGCAACCTCCGCCTGACGGTGAGGATGCCCGGCCCGGCGCCCCGGCGGCTCTGCCAGGCGGTAAACGCCCGGCTGGAAGAGGGCCGGCAGCTTCGCCTGGAGACCCGGAACCGGGAGCAGGAGTTGAAATACACCATGGCCTGCATCTCCCACGACATCCGCACCCCCCTGGCCGGGGC
>CAJUFR010000031.1 GCA_910585525.1 uncultured Angelakisella sp. | reverse complement strand
CGTGCTGGTCCAGTCCGCCCAGGCCATGCTGGCCCAGGCCAACCAGCAGCCCCAGAGCGTGTTGCAGCTGCTGCAATAAGTCATCTGGAAGTTTATCACAGTTCTTACAACTCCCGCCCCCGCAGGGGGCAAAAAGGGGTGGAGCGCCGAAAGACGTTCCACCCTTCTTGCGTTTTAAAATGATGTATTATAATAAAAGGTAAGGTATCGTTAAAAGTCTGGAAAAAAATTGGAAAAACAGCTTTATTTTTTGGCGTTTCTGTGGTAATCTATAAATAGGTGTAAAACAGCGCAGGAAAAAGCGGAAATGGGAAGTGGAGGGAAGGGCCCGGTGACAGAATCGTTGATGTTCGCCTCCGGCAAGGGAGGGGTGGGCAAATCTACCCTCTGCGCCGGTGTCGCCGGGGGGCTGGCCCGCCGGGGGCGCCGGGTGCTGGTGGTGGAGACCGGCTGCGGCTTCCGCAGCCTGGATATCCTGCTGGGGCTCCCCGCCCGGGCGGTGTTCGACCTTTCCGACGCGTTGGAGGGCCGGTGCAGCCTGGGGGACGCCATCCTGGTCCACGAGGCCACCCAGCTGCGGCTCATCCCCGCCCCCGGGGACCCCTTCTACCTGCCCCGGCCGGAACGGCTGGAGGCATTTTTCCACTGGGCCCGGGACCGCTGGGACTTTCTGCTGCTGGACTGCGGGCCGGGCTTTTCCTCCCTGGACCGGATGCTGGCCCCCCTCTGCGGCCTGGCTGTCCTTACCGCCACCCCGGAGGAGGCCGCCGCCCGGTGCGCCGCCCGGGTCTCCGCCCTGCTGGCCCGGGAGGGGCTCGACCGCCAGCGGCTGGTGATCCAGAGGGTCCCGGGGGACCTCCGCCCGACCTCGGTCATCCGGGACCTGGATGACGTCATCGACCTGGTGGGGGCCCGGCTGCTGGGGGCGGTGCCGGAACAGCCCGGCCTGCCGCCGCCGGGGGAAACTCTGCCCCAGGACCCCGCCGGCCGGGAGATGGATGCCATCGCCCGGCGCCTGCTGGGGGAGCAGGCGGAACTGCTCCTCTACCCATGAACATACTCTCGCGCGGAAAAGAAAGAAAAAATCAATGAAAGAAGGGGAAGATCATGAACGTCGCCCTCATCGCGCATGACGCGAAAAAGGAACTGATGGTCCAATTTTGCATCGCCTACTGCGGCATCCTCAGCCGGCACAACCTCTGCGCCACCGGGACCACCGGCAAGATGGTATCGGAGGCCACCGGCCTGCGCATCATCCGGTTTATGTCAGGGTCCCAGGGTGGCGACCAGCAGATCGCTTCCCGCATCTCCTGCAACGAGATCGACCTGCTGATGTTCTTCCGGGACCCCAACGCCAACTCCAACGAGCCGGACGAGGCCAGCCTGCTGCGGCTCTGCGACGTCTACAACATCCCGGTGGCCACCAACATCGCCACCGCCGAGGCGCTGATCCACGCCCTGGAGCACGGGGACCTGGATTGGCGCGGCATCGTCAACCCCAACCCCAGATCGTCATATTAGGAGGGACCCCCTGCCATGGCATACCTGACCACCGCCCCCCGGGGCACCAAAGACATCCTGCCCGCCGAGACCCCCAAGTGGCAGCACCTGGAATCCACCCTGCTGTCCACCGCCCGGCGGTACGGCTTCCGGGAGATCCGCATCCCCACCTTTGAGCACACCGAGTTGTTCGACCGCTCGGTGGGGGATACCACCGACGTGGTGCAGAAGGAGATGTACACCTTCACCGACAAGGGGGACCGCAGCGTCACCCTGCGGCCGGAGGGGACGGCGGGCATCGCCCGGGCCGCCCTGGAGCATGGCCTGCTGGGGGACGCCCTGCCCCTGAAGGTAAGCTATGATATCACCTGCTTCCGGTACGAGAAGCCGGGCAGCGGGCGGTTCCGGGAGTTCCACCAGTTCGGGGTGGAGCTGTACGGCTCCACCGCCCCCGCCGCCGACAGCGAGATACTGGCCCTGGCCTATGACTGCCTTGCCACCCTGGGGCTGGGCAGCGTGGTGCTGGAGATCAACTCCCTGGGCTGCAAGGAGTGCCGCAAAGCCTACGTCAAGGCGCTGCTGGAATACTTCGGCCAGTACCGGGACCGTCTCTGCGCCACCTGCCTGGAGCGGCTGGATAAAAACCCCCTGCGGGTGCTGGACTGCAAAAGCCCGGAGGACAAGAAGATCGCCGCCGGCGCCCCCAGCATCCTGGACTACCTCTGCGATGACTGCAACGCCCACTTCCAGGAGGTGAAGGCCCGGCTGGACGCCGCCGGCATCCCCTACCTGGTGGAGCCCACCATCGTCCGGGGCCTGGACTACTACACCCGCACCGTCTTTGAGTTGGTCCACACCGCCCCCACCGGGGAGCGGGTGGTCTGCGGCGGCGGCGGCCGGTACGGCGACCTGATCCAGGAACTGGGCGGCCCCCCCACCGAGGGCATCGGCTTCGCCATGGGGCTGGAGCGGCTGCTCTCCACCATGATCGCCGAGGGCTGCGCCTTCCCGGAGGAACCGGGGTGCGACCTCTGCCTGGTCTCCATGGGCCAGGCGGCGGGGGTCAGGGCCTTCCAGCTGGCGGACCAGCTGCGCCGCCAGGGGGTCCACGCCCAGTGCGACCTGATGGGCCGCTCGGTAAAGGCCCAGATGAAGTACGCCAACAAGATCAGCGCAAAATACGTCATCGTCCTGGGGGATGATGAACTGGCCAAGGAAGAAGCCCAATTAAAACCCATGCAGGGAGGCGACCCCGTCCCGGTGGCGCTGACGGCGGAGGCCATCGCCAGGGTGCTGGCGTGAAAAGCCGCCGCCCCAAAACCGGCACACCCCGATATCATTATAAAAAAGGAAGCGATCAACCATGGCTGACACAATGACAGGATTAAAGCGCACCAGCTACTGCGGCGAGACCACCGCCGCCTTCACCGGCAAGGAGGTGGTGGTCTGCGGCTGGGTCCAGAAGATCCGGGACAAGGGGATGCTGGTCTTTATCGACCTGCGGGACCGCACCGGCATCGTCCAGCTGGCCTTTGACGACCAGACCCCGGAGGAACTGCGCCAGAAGGCCCAGACCGCCCGGGCCGAGTTTGTCCTCATGGCCAAGGGCACCGTCCGCCCCCGGGAATCGGTGAACAAGGACCTGAAAAACGGCGACGTGGAGGTGTATGTCTCCGACCTGCGCATCCTCTCCCGGGCCCAGACCCCTCCCTTCGAGATCACCGAGACCACCAACGTCAAGGAGGACCTGCGGCTCAAGTACCGCTACCTGGACCTCCGCCGGGGGGAGATGCAGCAGAGCATCATGCTGCGCCACCGCATCGTCAAGGCCGCCCGGGACTACTACGACCGCAACGGCTTTTTGGAGATCGAGACCCCCTGCCTCATCAAATCCACCCCGGAGGGGGCCCGGGACTACCTGGTGCCCAGCCGGGTCCAGCCCGGCAAGTTCTTCGCCCTGCCGCAGTCCCCCCAGCAGTACAAGCAGCTGCTGATGCTCTCCGGCTTCGACCGCTACATGCAGATCGCCCGGTGCTTCCGGGACGAGGACCTGCGGGCCGACCGCCAGCCGGAGTTCACCCAGATCGACCTGGAGATGTCCTTCGTGGATGAGGAGGACGTCATGTCGGTCAACGAGGGCTTTGTAAAGCACGTCTTCCGGGAGGTGCTGGGCAAGGAGGTCCAGACCCCCTTCCGCCGCGTCAACTACCAGGAGGCCATGTCCCGGTACGGCAGCGACAAGCCGGACACCCGCTTCGGCCTGGAACTCTGTGACCTCACCGGCCTTGTAAAGGACACCGGGTTCAAGGTGTTCCGGGGGGCGGTGGACGGCGGCGGCTCGGTGCGGGCCATCAACGCCAAGGGGGCCGCCGGCAAGCTGTCCCGCAAGGAGGTGGACAAGCTGGCCGATTTTGTCAAGACCTACCGTGCCAAGGGCCTGGCCTTTACCCGCCTCACCCCGGAGGGGGAAAGCTCCTCCTACGAAAAATTCCTCACCCCCGACGAGGCAAAGGCCATTCGGGAGCGGCTGGGGGCCGAGACCGGGGACGTGCTGCTCATCGTGGCCGACCCCAAGGACCAGGTGGTGTTCGACAGCCTGGGGGCGCTGCGGGTGCGGCTGGCAAAGCAGCTGGACCTGATCCCCCCTGGCAGCTTCGACTTCCTGTGGGTCACCCAATTCCCCCTCTTTGAGTACGACGAGGAGGAAGGGCGGTACGCCGCCAAGCACCACCCCTTCACCAGCCCCATGCTGGAGGACCTGGACAAGATGGAGAGCGACCCGGCCAACTGCCGGGCCCGGGCCTATGATATGGTCATCAATGGCTGCGAGGTGGGGGGCGGCTCCATCCGCATCACCGACCCGGAGGTCCAGGAGCGGATGTTCCAGGCCCTGGGCTTCACCCCGGAGCGGGCCAGGGCTCAGTTCGGCTTTTTGATCGACGCCTTCAAGTACGGCGCCCCCCCCCACGGCGGCATGGCCTACGGCCTGGACCGGCTGGTGATGCTGATGCTGGACCGGGATTCCATCCGGGACGTCATCGCCTTCCCCAAGGTGCAGAACGCCAGCGAACTGATGACCGGCTGCCCCGACACGGTGGAGGACAAGAGCCTCCAGGAGTTGTCCATTCGGATCGCCCTGCCGGAGGAAGAGTAAAACACAAGGCCCGCCGGGTCTGTCTGCCACACAGACGGGCCTTGCGGGCCTTTTTGCCGCCGGGAAGGAGGGAAAAACGGTGAAGATCGACCGCCTGGTGGGCATCCTGACGGTGCTGCTGCGCCAGGGCAGCGCCACCGCCCCGGAACTGGCCGCCCGGTTCGAGGTCTCCCGCCGCACCATCAGCCGGGATGTGGAGGACCTTTGCCGGGCGGGCATCCCCCTGGTGACCACCCAGGGCTATGGCGGCGGCATCTCCATCGCCGAGGGCTACCGTCTCCGCCCCGACCTCCTCACCCGGGAGGAACTGGAGACGCTGCTGGCGGGGCTGGGTGGGATGGGCACCGTCACCCGTGGCCCCCACATCACGACGCTGCTGGAAAAGCTGCCCCCCGGGGAGGGCGCCATCGCCATCGACCTGGCCTCCCACTACCGGGATACCCTCACCGGCAAGATCGCCCTCCTCCGCCAGTGCATCCGGGAAAAGCGGCTGGTCACCTTCCGCTACTGGTACCGGAAAGGGGCCTGCCAGCGGGAGGTGGAGCCCTACCGGCTGCTCTACCGCTGGCGGGATTGGTACCTCTGGGGCTGGTGCCGGCTGCGCCAGGACTACCGGCTTTTTAAGCTGTCCCGGCTGTGGGAGCCGGAGGCCGGCCCCCCCTTCCCCGGCCGGGAACTCCCCCCCGGGGAGCCGGACCCGGACCGGTACCTCCGGGAAGGCGCCATCCACCTGAAGGCGCTGTTCGCCCCCGAAGCCGCCTACCGTTTGGTGGAGGAATACGGTCCCGGCAGCTGGACCGAGACGGAAAAGGGCCTGCTGCTGGAGCGGGACTTCTCCGGCTGGGAGAACATGGCGGAATGGATCCTCAGCTTTGGCAGCCAGGCGGAGGTGCTGGAGCCCCCGGCCCTCCGGGAGGAACTGCGCCAGACGGCGGCCCGGCTGCTGGCGAAATATGGGGGAACATGACAGCAGGCTGTCCGGTCTCTCCTGGTATACTGGAGGAAATCAATTTTACAGGAGGGACCTTGTTATGATCGAGTCGAGATGCGGATTGCTTTGCAGCCAGTGCGCCTACCGGGAGACCCCGGGCTGTCCGGGATGCGCCAAGATGGAGAAGCCCTTTTGGGGGGACAGCTGCCCGGTGAAGTCCTGCTGCGAGGGGAAGGGCCTGGGTTACTGCGGCCAGTGCGGGGAGTTCCCCTGCGCCCTGCTGCACCGCTTCGCCTACGAGATGGAGCAGAGCGACCAGGGGGAGCGGATCCGCCAATGCGAGAGATGGAGGGAAGCGGAGAATGGCGTCCAGTAAGGAGTATGTCGATTTCATCCTGGAGCAGCTTTCGGGGCTGGAGGAGGTGACCAGCCGCCCCATGATGGGGGAGTATCTGATCTACTACCGCGGGAAGGTGGTGGGGGACATCTGTGATAACCGGCTGTACCTCAAGCCGGTTGCGGCGGCGAAGGAGTTGCTGCCGGGGGCCAGCTACGCCCCGCCGTACCCCGGGGCAAAGGATATGCTGCTGGTAGAGGATGTGGATGACAGGGAACTGTTGACCCGGGTGGTGGAAGCGATGTACGAGCAGCTTCCGGCGCGGCGTGCCGCCGCTGTCAAGCCCTGCCCGGCTGCGCGGCGTGCCGCCGCTGTCAAGCCCTGCTCGGCTGCTGCGCAGCCTGACCAAGGTACAGAACGAAAGTGACTGCCTGGAGACTAAGACCCGGAAAAAGACGCTGCCAAAACCCAAAGCGCCCGCCCACCGCAAGGTGAGCGGGCGCTTTTTGAACAACGAGCCCAAGCAGAAGAAAAAGGAGAAGCCGCCCTACCCCCTCTCCGCCACCACCCGTGGCCTTACCGCCTGTAGGATCACCATGGCCCCGTCCAGCACGTCGCACCGTATGGCGCCCCCCGCCCCCAACTCCTGCCGCAGCAGGCGCTGTGCCAGCGGGTCCTCCACCAGCTCCCGAAGGGCCCGGCGCATGGGCCTGGCACCGTAGGGGCTGCCGCTGGCCGCCTTGGCCACCGCCTGGGCCAGGGCGGGGGTGTACTCCATCTCGATCTCCATGGCCGCCAGCCGCTCCACCACCTGGTCCAGCAGCAGCGCCGCGATCTCCTCCAGCTGCCCGTCGGTGAGCCGCCGGAAGATCACCACCTCGTCGATGCGGTTGAGCAGTTCCGGGGTAAAGGTCTTTTTCACCTGGGCCATCACCTCCCGGTGGTAGCCCGGCACCGGCCCTTCCTCTCCCCCCGCCGGGGAAAAGCCCAGGCTCCGCTGCTGGGTGATGAACTGCGCCCCCACGTTGGAGGTCATGATCACCACGGCGTTTTTGAAGTTGGCCTTCCGCCCCTGGGAATCGGTGAGTTCCCCGTCCTCCAGCAGCTGTAGGAGCAGGTTCATCACGTCGGGATGGGCCTTCTCCACCTCGTCCAGCAGCACCACCGAGTTGGGCTTTTTGCGGATGCGCCCGGTAAGCTGCCCCCCCTCCTCGTACCCCTGGTAGCCGGGGGGCGCCCCGATGAGTTTGCTGACGCTGTGCTTCTCCATGTACTCGGACATGTCCAGCTTGATGACCCCGTCCCCGTCGCCAAAGAGGCTGCGGCCCAGCGCCCGGCAGAGGTGGGTCTTGCCCACCCCGGTGGGACCCAGGAAGAGGAAGGAGCCCACCGGCCGTTTGGGGTCCCCCAGCCCCACCCGGCTGCGCTGGATGGCCCGGGCCACCTTCTCCACAGCGTCCTCCTGGCCCACCATGGTGCGGTGCAGCTGCTGGCAGAGGTCCAGGCACTGTTCCGCCTCCTCCCGCTCCATCTGCTCCACCCGGATGCCGGTGGCCTGGGCGATAACGGCGGCCACCGCCTGGCGGTCGACGCAGCGGCTGGCCCCCGCCGTCCCCTCCAGCAGCTGGAGCCGCAGCCGGGAGGCGGCCTCGTCGATGAGGTCGATGGCCTTATCCGGCAGGTACCGGTCGGTGAGGTACCGCCGGGAGAGGGTGACGGCGCTGTGGATGGCCTCGTCGGTGATGCAGACCCCGTGGTGCCGCTCGTACCGCTCCCGCAGCCCCCGGAGGATGCCCTCGGCGTCGTCGGGGGAGGGCTCCTCCACCAGGATGCTCTGGAACCGCCGCTCCAGGGCGCCGTCCTTTTCGATGGTCCG
Source organism: uncultured Angelakisella sp. (assembly GCA_910585525.1). GTDB lineage: Bacteria > Bacillota > Clostridia > Oscillospirales > Ruminococcaceae > Angelakisella. The sequence continues at coordinate 17,273 of CAJUFR010000031.1, read as the reverse complement.
GCGGAACTCCCCGATGGTGGTGGCCCCGATCAGCTGGAGTTCCCCCCGGGCCAGCTGGGGCTTGAGGATGTTGGCGGCGTCCACCGCCCCCTCCGCCGCCCCGATGCCCATGATGGTGTGGAGCTCGTCGATAAACAGGATGACGTCGCCGGCGGCGATGACCTCCTCGATGGTGGCCCGTATCCGCTCCTCAAAGTCCCCCCGGTACTTGGTCCCCGCCACCATGGAGGTCATGTCCAGGCTCACCACCCGGCAGCTTCGCAGCTGGGAGGGGACTGTGCCCTGGGCCACCCGCTGGGCCAGCCCCTCCACGATGGCGGTCTTGCCCACCCCGGTCTCCCCGATGAGGCAGGGGTTGTTCTTGGTCCGGCGGGAGAGGATCTGGATGACCCGCTGGATTTCCTTGTCCCGGCCGATGACCGGGTCCAGCCGCCCCGCCCGGGCCAGTTCGGTAAGGTCCCGGCCGTATTTGTCCAGGTTGCCGGGGCGCGCCGGGGGCCGGGCCGGGGCCTTGGGGGGCTTGGGCCGGCTGCGCTCCTGGTTCAGGTCGGTGGTCAGCACCCCCCGCAGCAGCCGCTCCAGGGCGGCCACGTCCCGGCAGCTTTGCTCCAGCAGCCGCTGGGCGGCGCTGTCCTGCTCGTGGATGGCGGAAAGCAGGATGTGCTCGGTCCCGGCCATGGTCTGGCCGCTGAGCCGGGCCTCCATCAGGGCGTTTTCCAGGATGTGCTTACAGTGGGTGGTGAAGTCGTTGGGGGAGAGGGCGGAAAGCACCCCCTTGCCCACCGTCTCCCGCACCTGGGCCAGCAGGTCGCCATAGGCGACCCCCTTCTGCCCCAGCAGGATGGCGGCCACGCCGCCATCCTCCCGCAGCAGTCCCAGCAGCAGGTGCTCGCTCCCCACATAGGTATGGCCCAGCTGCTCCGCCGACAGCACGGCAAAATTGATGGCGTTATTGGCCTTGGTGCCAAAACCGGTAAATTTATACATGGGTCCTCCGTCCATTCCTCCCCACCGAAGCGGGCTTTATGATGGCCTGTTTCTGTTCAGGCTTCTGGTTACATCATTGGACGGCCGGCGCTTTGTTATTCGCTGGCAGCAGTTCCCTCCGGGGCTATCACCAATTTCCCGGCGGCGTCATAGTATGAGTTGAACCCGGGGGAGAGAGGGCAAACGCCCCGGGCCGGGCCGCCGCCATTCCGTGCGCCAGGGCGGTGGGTCCCCAAAAAACCAGATGCACGGAGAAAAGGAGCTACATCATGTGCAACTGCTGCAACAGAGGGTTTTTCGGTCTGGACGAGGACACCATCATTCTGCTGATCATCGTTTGGTTCCTGGCCACCAACTGCAACTTCAGCCGCCGCGGCGGTAACTGCGGCTGCAACTGCGGCTGCGAGGTCCCCGCCAACGATTGCGGCTGCAACTGCGGCTGCTAAGTCCTCCCCGGTCAGTCTGTTCCTCCCGGCGGCGCCCCGGTCCCCTTTTTTGGGGGGCCGGGGCGCTGCTTTTGCCCCCTGCGTTTTCTATCATATTATTTGACTGGGTTGACCTATGAAAATTTGGGGGAGGATCGGCTGGAGCTACTCGTCCTTGTATACTCTGGGCACTCGTCTGCCGATGCCGCAGATCCGCTCATAGGATACCGTTCCGCTCTTTTCCCCGATCTCGTCCCAGGTGATGACATTCTCCCCGTCCCGGCCCGCCAGGGTGACCGTGTCCCCCGGAACGACCCCCGGGATGCCGGTGACATCCACCATCAGCTGGTCCATACACACCCGCCCGGCGATAGGCGCCCACTGGCCCTTCACCAGGACCCGTCCCCCCTGCCACATGCACCGGGGATACCCGTCGGCGTAGCCGATGGCTACCGTGGCGATGGTCCGTGGCCCCGGGGCGGTGTACAGCCGCCCGTAGCTGAAGGTATCCCCCGCCCGGGCCTCCTTCACCATGGCCACCGTGGCCCGCAGGCTCATCACCGGCTCCAGGGCGGGCATGGCCGGGTGGCCCGCCAGTTCCCCCGAGGGGGCCAGGCCGTAGTTCACGATGCCGAAGCGGCACATCCCCAGCCGGCTCTCCTCCCGCAGCAGGGTGGCGGCGGAGTTGGCGCAGTGCAGCAGTTCCGGTTCCAGCCCCGCTTCCCCCAGGCGGCGGCAGAAGGCGGTGAACCGCTCCAGCTGCTCCCCGGTGAAGGTCTCGGCCTCCTCCCCCAGTTCATCCGCCACGGCAAAGTGGGTGAAGGCACCGGTGCACCGCAATCCCGGGATGGTCAGGATATCCCACGCCTCCCGCAGGCTCCCTTCCTCCCGGGGGCGCAGCCCCAGGCGGCCCATGCCGGTGTCCACCATCAGGTGGAACTCCACCTCATGGTGCCCGGCGATGGCGGCCTTGCCCAGGGCGGCGGCGTAGCCGGCGGAAAAGACCCCCTGGGTCAGTTCCTCCTCCGCCAGCCGCCCGGCATATTGGGGCGGCGTGTAGCCAAAGATAAGGACAGGCCGGGTGATGCCCCCCTGGCGCAGCTCCTCCCCCTCCTCCAGGGAGGCCACCCCGAACCAGTCCGCCCCCTCCTCCTGGAGGACACGTGCCACCGGCACCGCCCCGTGGCCATAGGCGTCGGCCTTCACCACCGCCAGGTATTTTCCCCCCGGGGACAGACGCTGCCGCAGCTGCCGGTAGTTCCGCCGCAGCGCCCCCAGGTCCACCTCCGCCCAACAACGTTCGCTCCACTCCATTTTGACACGACTCCCCTTTCTTTGCTGTCTGCAAAAAAGTATAACGCTTTTCTCTGGTTTTTACAACCAAGATGTGGTATCCTTATATCCATCCAAGGTAACAAGGGGGAATGGCATGGAAAACACAAGGCCCCGCCGGGTCCATCTCATGGACGAGCTGCGGGGGGTGCTGATCCTGGGGGTGGTGCTCTACCATCTCCTCTACGACCTGGCGGTGCTCTTCCCGGTGGGCATCCCCTGGATGTTCTCCCCCTGGATGGACCAGGCCCGGAACGTCTGCACCGGCTCCCTCATCGTCATATCCGGCATCTCCTGCCACTACGCCCGCAGCAACCTGCGCCGGGGGCTGAGGACCTTCGGCTGGGGGATGCTCCTTACGGTGGTCACCGGGCTGGTCATCCCCTCCCAGTTCATCCTCTTCGGCATCCTTCACTTCTTCGGGGCGATGATGATGCTCTACGGCCTGCTCCAGCCCCTGCTGGACCGGATCCCCACCCTCCCCGGGCTGGCGGGCAGCGTGGCGCTGTTCCTGCTCACCTGGCCTGTCTACTCCGGCTTTGTCCGGGTGTTCGGGCGTGTGTTCTATCTCCCCGCCTTTCTCTACGACCAGCCGCTGCTCTATCCCCTGGGCTTCGCCTGCCAGGGGCTCTCCTCAGCGGACTACTACCCCCTGATGCCCTGGGGGTTCCTGTTCCTGGCCGGCGGCTTCTTCGGCCGGTACGTCAGGGACGGCAAGCTGCCGGCCTTCTGTTACCGCAGCCGCCTGCCCTGGCTGGCCTGGCTGGGCACCCGCACCATGGCCATCTATCTCATCCACCAGCCGGTCATCTACGGCATCTTGAGCCTGATATTTCATTGACAACAGGGAGGACAGCGATGGAAAGCATCGACAACAAGGAGCGATTTCTGGAAATCTTCCGCCGGGAGGTGACCCGCCCCGGGGCGGAGGAATTTCTCGGCTGGCTCTGCGGCACCGATTTCTTCACCGCCCCGGCCAGCACCAAGTACCACTGCGCCTGCCCCGGCGGCCTGGTGATGCACAGCCTTGGCGTCTACGACGTGATGATGGAGAAGCACTTTGCCCCGGGGGAGGACAGCCGGGAGAGTTTTGCCCTCTGCGGCCTGCTCCACGACCTGTGCAAGGCCCAGTATTACAAGGTCTCCACCCGCAACGTCAAAAACGACCAGACCGGCCAGTGGGAGAAGGCCAACTACTACATGGTGGAGGACAGCTTCCCCTACGGCCACGGGGAGAAGAGCGTCTTTCTCATCGAGCGGTTCATCCGCCTGAAGCCCGCCGAGGCCACCGCCATCCGCTGGCACATGGGGGGCTTTGACGACGCCGCCCGGGGCGGCTGCTTCGCCCTCAGTCAGGCGTTTGAAAAATACCCCCTGGCGGTGAAGCTGCACCTATCGGACCTGGAGTCCAGCTACCTGCGGGAAAAGGGCACCTCCCAGGTGCGCCGTTAAATACAAGGAGGTTTTTATCATGTTGGAATACCGCTTCGACACCCAGCTGCTCATCGAGGGCCACGACCTGGACGAGGACGCCATCCACGACTACCTGGCCCAGAACATCCCCGGCGACTGTCTCATCGCGGTGGGGGACGAGGACCTCATCAAGATCCACTACCACACCAACCTCCCCTGGAAGGTGCTGGAGTACGGCGCCTCCCTGGGGGACATCCACGACATCGTGGTGGAAAACATGGACCGCCAGTCCAGCGGCCTGCACGGGTGATAAAAAGGGCCCTCCGCTTCTCCCTCTGGAGAAAGCGGGGGGCCTTTTCATGTCACGGGTCAGTTGACCTCTGCGTTTGCCAGCGGTGGGTCCATGGGGTCGGGCTGCTCCTCGCCGCCTCCCAGCTTGTCCCATATCCGGGTGACGCTGCCATCCCGGCTGTCATAGGCCAGCAGCCGGGGCGGGGCGTCGGCAAGGAACAGGGCGTTATGGTGGATGGCCAAAAGGTAAAAAACAGCCGAACCGTCCTCCCGTCCCCGGAAGGCCCGGCAATCCACCGCCACCAGGAGATCGTCCGGGTCGTGGAGGCCCAGCAGCCGGGCGGTACCGGCCCCGGACACCTGCTGGAGAAGTTCCTCCCCGGTGATGCCCAGCCGTTCCAGCATCTCCTTCGGGGTCACCGCCCGGCGCTCCTCCAGGTCGTAGTTGGCGGAGCACATATCGCCGCTGTAACCGTAGGAGGGCCAGACCTGGCGGTGGACCACCACCTGGGCCCACCGGCTGTTGCAGTAGGGGTAGCTGTGGACCGCCATTCCCGGCCCCTCTCCGTGGGAGGCGCCGAGAGATCGCTCCCAATCCTCCGCCAGCCAGACAAAGGGGCGGTTGAGCCATTCCATCTGAGCGCTTCCGGGGACGCCCCCCTCCAGGCGGGGGATCTCCACCTGGCATGTGTCCTCGTTACCGGCTCCGTCCTTACCGCTGTGGTACTCCTGGACCTGCATCACCACCCGGACAGGCTCCCCGCCCTCCGGGTCAGGGGCCGGGGCTGTTCCCGGGGCCGGAGGATGCGGCAGGCCCCCGGAAAACATCTCCTCCTCCGACCTTGCGGCGCTTTCCCTGTACTGGTGGTAATGCGCCACAGCCTCTTCCCAGCTTCCCTGGGACCAGTCAGACGCCGGGTCACTGGAGGGTTCCGTCTCCTCTGGGGAAGTGTTTCCCGACGGTGCGGGTCCCTGGTCCTGCTGGCACCCCGCCAGCATCAAAACGATCGCCAGCACCAGGCACAGCCATCTTTTCATCCCATCCGCCTCCTTTCATTTGTCCAGATACAGCATCCCCTCCCCCTGGTATCACACAGGGGGAAGGGGGCCTTCTTTTGCGGTGTTACCGGAAACTCCGTATCAACTCGATCACCATCCGGGAGAACCGCAGCCGGTCAGCCCCCAGGGCGACGTAGCAGTTCTCCGGCCGGTCGGGGTAGGCCCGGGTGTCGCAGATGGTCTGGCCGTCGGCGAAGCCGCCGCTGATGTCCACGTCCACCCGCATGTGGCGGATGTCGGTGAGCACCTCCGGGTCCAGCAGGTAGGCCACGCAGAGGGCGTCGTGGATGGGGGCGGAATCGGCCAACTCCTGGGGCTGGTAGGCGTTGTAGGCCACGATCCGCTCGTCCACCAGGTCGGCCACGGCGATGGCCAGGGGGGTGCCGATGGCCCGCAGCTCCGCCTCGTCCTCCCGGGTGAAGTTGGCCTGGTGGGTGGCGTCCAGGGGCACCATGGTGATGGTCTTGACCCCGCTGGTAAGGACGATCTGGGCGGCCTCCGGGTCGGCCCAGATGTTGAATTCGGAGGCGGCGGTGGCGTTGAACACCTTGAAGCCGCCCCCCATGAAGATGATCTGCTTGATCTTGCCGGCGATGCGGGGCTCCAGCCGCAGTGCCATGCCGATGTTGGTCAGCGGCCCGGTGGGGATGAGGGTGATGTCCCCCTCCGACTTCATCAGGGTGTCGATGAGCCACCACACCCCGTGCTCCGGCCGCTCCTTGCTGGTGGGGGCGGGCATGGGCAGGCAGTCATGGTGGTAGCTGATGACCTCCCCCTTGTCGTCCAGCTTGTCCTGCTTCACCCCGGTCATGCCGGTGTAGTCCCCGTGGCGGTTGGGCAGCAGCTTGGCCACCATGGAGGTGGCGCAGCCCCGGTAGACCGGAACGTCGCTGCGCAGCATGTCCACCACCCGCAGGGTGTTGTCGGTGGTGAAATTGATCTCCTTGTTCCCCGCCACGGTGGTGACCCCCAGTAACTCGATGCGGGGGGAGAGGATGGCGGTGAGGATGGCGACGGCGTCGTCGGAACCGGTGTCACAGTCCAGGATGACCTTCATTTTGTCAGACATGTCTCATTCTCCTTGTTGTTTGATGGGGAAATCTTCTGTCAGCCGGATGGCTGTTTGGATCAGGTCCCAGCGGACGCCCCGCTGGCTGTCCCACCGCCGGGAGTCCCAGCTTTCGCCGCTGACGTCGTCCCCGGCGTACAGCAGCTGGGCCAGGGGGATGCCGTGGTATTGGGAGACCGCAAAGAAGGCGGCCGCCTCCATCTCCACCGTAAGGCAGCCCTCATCCCGCCTGGCCTCCACCAGGGCGGGGGTCTCCCGGTAGATGGCGTCGGTGGTCCAGGTCTTGCCGGTGGTGTAGGGGATGCCCAGCCGCTCCAGCCCGGCGGCGGCAAAGGCGGCCGCCTCCGGGTGGCAGGCCACCTCCCGGGCGGGGGGCAGGTAGTGGTAGGAGGTCCCCTCGTCCCGCAGGGCGGCGGTGGGGAGGATGACCTCCCCCAGGGTGGAGCCCTTGCAGAGCGCCCCCGCCCCGCCGCAGATGACGAACCCCCGGCAGCCCAGGGCGTGGAGTTCCTCGATGGTGCAGGCCGCCCCCGGGGCGGCCAAAAAGGGCATGGTGATGCAGATATCCTCCCCGTCCTCCCGGCGGTACCGGTAGATGGGGTTATCCAGCACCTCGGAGTGGAGCCAGCCCGTCACCGGCAGCTTTTTTTCCTCCGCCAGCGCCAGCAGTTCCCGCCGGAAGAAGGTGATGACGCACCGGGGCGGCAGGGCGGGCTGCTCCGCCATAAAGCCGCCGGGGGTGATCAGCGGTTCCCGGCAGCTGTCGAACTCGCAGACGGGGTAGGGATTTGATAAGATCATGGCTGTCATCTCCTTATAAAATTAGCAAAAACAGGCTTGCCAGCAGCTGCTTGGGCAGCGCCGCCGCCAGCAGTTCGGGGCGGAGCAGCGGCTCGCCCCCTTCCAGCTGCTGGGCCAGGTTCTCCATGGCGGTGAGGAGGGCCAGCTCCTTGCCCAGCCCCGCCAGGGCCTCCCCCAGCCCGGCCCCCTCCTCCGGCAGGGTGTCCGGGGTGATGTCCCGCTCCCCCCCGCGGCCCCGCTCCACCTGGACACGCTGTCCCAGGGCGTCCCGGAACTCCTCCAGGGTGTAGCGGCGGGTGGGGTCCAGCCCCAGCAGTTCCCCCGCCGTCTCGGCGGCGGCCATCAGCAGGTCGTCCCCCAACCGGCGGCGGCGCAGGTCCCCCCGCACCCGGGCCCGGACCAGGGCCTCCACCGCCCCCCGGGCCTTGTTCTCCATGGGCTCCAGCAGCCGCCGGGCCAGTTCCTCCATGGCGCCGCCGTACCGCAGCCGGAACCGCTCCGCCTCCCCGGCGGGGAAGGCGTAGGCCCGTCCGTCCAGCGCCCCGGCCTCCTTCATGGCGTCCAGGTACCCCAGCCGGATGTTCCGGCGGCACTGGTCCTTTTCAAAGATCAGGAAGTTGCCCAGGTCCCAGCAGCAGCGGACGGTGCGCAGGGGGATATCCGGCTTGTAATCCCGCTTTATCCCGATGCCGTCCACGTCCACCGCCCATATCTCCTTCAGTTCCGCCCCGGCCCGGGCGGCCATCTCCACCGGCAGGTTGTCGTAGTACCCCCCGTCGATGAACCGGGCCTTTTCGATGGTCCGGGGCTTGAAGGCGGGGAAGCAGGAGGCGGAGGCGATCATGTAGTCCGCCGCCGACCCCTCCGGCATCTGGTCCAGGAACAGCCGGGCAGGCTTCAAGGAGGTCATGTCCACCGTGACGATGCCGTACTTGATCCCGCTTTTCCGCAGCTTCTCCTCGTCCAGGATGCCCCGGATGGTCTCCTCCAGGGGGGAGATATCCAGCCCCCCCTTGGTCACCATCTCCCGGACGAAGGCCCGGTAGACGGCAAGGCGGCTGTCCAGGGTGCCGGCGGCGGAGGGGATGCCCTCCATCACCCGGGCGTTGTCCATGTTCCACCACAGGTCGTAGGCGGCGTCGAACTCCTCCTGGGCCATAAGGGCCCCGTTAAGGGCCCCCACCGAGGTACCGGTGACCACCCGGTACCCCAGCCCCAACTCCCGCAGGGCCTGCCAGACGCCGATCTGGTAGGCCCCTTTGGAACCGCCGCCCCCAAGCACCACGGCCCGGGCGGTATCGGGATGGTCAGTGGCGGTCATGGGGGCGTCTCCTTTCTATCTATCAAGGCTTTCTATCAAAGTTTGCTGTACTCGATGGCGATCCTGGCCGCTGTCCGGGCGTTGTTGTAGGCCAGCTGGAGATTGGAGGCCAGGGAGACACCCTTGGTGTAGTCCTTGATGTGGGCCAGCAGGAAGGGGGTGGTGTCCTTGCCGTGGATGCCCTCCGCCTTGGCGGCCTCCAGGGCCTTGTTGATGACCCCCTCCATCTCATTGAAGTCCAGTTCGTACTCGGCGGGGATGGGGTTGGCGATGACGAATCCACCCTTCAGCCCCAGGTCCCACTTGGTCCGCAGGATCTTGGCGGCGGTGGCGGCGTCGGGGACGTTGGCGTCCACCTTGCAACCGCTCTTGCGGCAGTAGAAGGCCGGGAAGTCGTCGGTGCCCATCCCCAGCACCGGGACCCCCATGGTCTCCAGGTACTCCAGGGTCTTGGGGATATCCAGCAGCGACTTGGCCCCGGCGCAGACCACCGCCACCCCGGTGTTGGCCAACTCCTGGAGGTCGGCGGAGATATCAAAGGTGGTCTCCGCCCCCCGGTGCACCCCGCCGATGCCGCCGGTGGCGAACACCTTGATCCCCGCCATCTCGGCCAGCATCATGGTGGTGGCCACGGTGGTGGCGCCGGTCTTGCCGGTGGCCAGGTAGACCGCCACGTCCCGGCGGCTCACCTTGCCCACGGTGGGGTCCTTGCACATCAGTTCCAGTTCCTCGGCGGAAAGCCCCACCTTCAGCTTGCCGCCGATGATGGCGGTGGTGGCGGGGATGGCCCCCTCCCCCCGGATGATCTCCTCCACCTTGTGGGAGAACTCCCAGTTCTCCGGGTAGGGCATCCCGTGGGAGAGGATGGTGGACTCCAGCGCCACCACAGGCTTGCCGGCCTGGATGGCCTCGGCGATCTCGGGGGCGACGGAAAGATACTTCTGGATGTTCATGGTACTTCTTCCTTTCGTTATGTTGATGATGGTTTACACCTGCTTGACTGTGATCTGGTCCTGCTCCATCACCGCCAGGACATTGTCGGCGCTGATGTTGGGGTTGATGGTGTTCTGGTGGGCGATGGCCATTCGGGACGCCGCCACCGCGAAGGGGAGGGCCTTTTCCGGCGGGTACCCCTGTAGGTGGGAGTAGACCAGCCCCCCCATAAAGGCGTCCCCCGCCCCGGTGGCGTTGACCACCTGGTCCATGGGCCTGCCCTTGACCCGCAGCTTTTTCCCGTCCCGGTCCTGGTAGTAGACCCCCTCCTTGCCCAGGCTCACCACCAGCTGGCAAAGCCCCTGGCCGATGAGCCGCCGGGCGGCCTCCCGCAGGTCGCTCTGGTCCTTGATCTCCATTTCGGCCAGTATCTCGGTCTCCAGCAGGTTGGGCTTCAGGGTGTGGTACCCCCGCAGCCTGCCCCGGAGTTTCTGGGCGTAGGCGGTGCTCACCGGGTCCACAAAGACAGGGATCTCCGCCCCGTAGGTGGCGGCGACGTACTCCAGCACCTCCTCCGGCAGGCCGCTGTCCACCACGATGGCGCTGGCGGCCCGGATAAGGCTGTTTTTGCCCTTGAGGAAGTCGATGGACAGCTTTTGCAGCACCCGCATGTCGGAGAGGGCCACCGCCATCTCCCCCGACTGGTGGTGGAGGGAGAGGTAGGTGGAGGAGGTCTCCCCGTCCAGCACCATGAAGCCGCTGGTGTCGATGCCCGCCGCCTGGCACTCCCGGCGTATCTTTTCGCCGTAGACATCGTCCCCGGTGGCGGTGATCAGCTTCACCGGCGCCCCCAGACGGGCGGCGTTCTCACAGATATTATGGGTCACCCCGCCCACCGACATACTGATGAAGCCGGGGTTGGAATCCTCCATCACCAGGGGGGCCCGGCTGCGGCCCATCAGGTCGATGTTGGCCGCCCCGATGCCCACGATATACCGCTCCACCTGGTCCCCCAGGACGTAGCCCTTGCCCAGTATCCAGCCCTTTTTGCCAAGATTTGCCAGATGCACCCCCACCGAGGACCGGGTGATGCCCAGCCTTTTGGCGATCTCCCCCTGGGAGAGCATAGGGTCCTGCCGCAGAAGGTCCATGATCTGCTGCTCCCGCTCGGTCACAGGCCCTCCCCCTTCCCTTTTCGTCGTTTGCTTATCTGGTAAGCACTTGCTTATATTATACCCTCCATCCTTCCCGGCCGCAAGGCGCGTTTTGCCTAAAGTTTCCAATCCTTTTTTAGTGGATGTGCTGTTTTTTTCACACTCTACCTCTGGTAGGTGTTCTTTTTTTTAAAGCCTTGTATACTTTATTTCAACATGATGTGAGGGGAGGGGGTCCGATTGGACCAAAAGAAGATCGGTTTTTTTATGGCTGCCTGCCGCCGGGAACAGGGCTTGACCCAGGCCCAGCTGGCGGAAAAACTGGGGGTGACGGATAAAGCGGTCTCCAAGTGGGAGACCGGGCGGTGCCTGCCGGACGCTTCTCTTTTTGTTCCCTTGACGAGCATTTTGGGGACAACGATAGACGAGTTCCTGGAGGGGCAGCGCAGCCAGCCTGTGGCCGGGCCGGAGGAAAAGGAGGGCAGGAGACTTTTCAAAAAAGCCTGCCGCTTCCTTGGGGCTTATCCGCTGCTTTTTCTCCTGCTATTGGATATGGCGGCGGAGTGGTGGCTGTTTTCCCGCTGTTACCACCGGGGCGGCCCGCATTATATCTGGTTTGCGCTGCCGCTGCGGCTGTTGTTCGGGGCGGGGGGATATTTTTTCCCTCGATTTCTGCCAGGGGAAAGCCGGAACAACAAAGCAGGGCATTTGCTTCTGGCGGGCGGGATGTTTTCTGTCTTTTTGCTGGAACTTTATGCAACGACATGGACGGCGCCCGACAGCGGTGGAATCCTGCGCAATACCATTTTTACCATTATATGGGGGTTGTTTGTTGCCGGAGTGGTCCTTTCCGTCATGAAAACGACACGCTATGATTTTATTCTGACAGGGCATCTGCTGTCCGTTCTTTCTGCGCTCTATGTTTTTCTGTACGACCAAGCCTTTTTCCCGGTACAGGTGGGAAAGGAATACTTGATTTTGGCAAGCGGCTTATTTGCATACGGGGTTTCTGTTTTTGTTTTGTTTCTGCTTGGCAGATATTTAAAGAATGATATCAAGAAATAAAAGGCGCTTTTAAAATATCATCCCGGGATGCCTTTCTTTTGGAAGGTGGACGGGATGCTTTTTTGCTGTACAGGGGATGGCGGCCATTGACCCCTGTCACCGCCGGTGATAGAATGGACCTTGTACGCGGGCATTCCCACGGGAGACTGGAGGATAACATGAAAAAGAAATGGCTGGAGGTCGTGGCGGCCTATTCCATGATCTACACGGCGATCACGCTGCTGAACAGCGCCCTCTACCTTGGCAGCGGCGTCTACGAGGACCCCAGCGGCAACTGGCACGAGTTGGACCGGGCCATTATCCTGCTGATCGGCTTTGCCGCCTACGGGCTGTGCACCCGCCTGCCGGTGGGGCTGCCGGCGCTGCGGTACCTTTTGGCCTACCTGCCCTGCCAGCTGCTGGTCTTTGGCTACGTCTGGTTCACCGGCCTCCGGGAGCCCTTGGCCCAAACCGCCTACCGGGATGTTTGGATCAACTTTACCGGGCTGTTCCTGGTGTTTTGCCTGGTGGAGCTGGCGGTCCGGTGGAAGCGGAGGAAGCAACAGGGCCGGAAAACCGGCGGGATATCCCGGCGGTCCCAGTGATCCCCTGGGGGCGGGATGGAGAAAAACCTTGCCGAAAAAGGGAAGATATGATACATTTATAGATATAGACATGACAGACGAGCCCCGCCCCTTGTCCCCCGCCAGGCGGGGAGATGCCGATGATAAAGGAGTATACGCCGATGAAGATGACCAAAGCGATGCGGCTGCTGGCTGTGGCCGCCGCCCTCTGCCTGGGACTGCTGGGCTGTTCCCCCAAGGCCATGGAGGCCTTCGCCGCCTGGCAGCCGGAGATCCTTCTCCACCCCGGGGAGACCTGGGAGGGGAAGATACCCGGGGACGGCAAAAGCCCCAGCTACACCGTCACCGTCAACACCGTGCCGGGGCTGGAGGCCCGGGTGGAGGAGGACCGGCTGGTGCTCACCGCCACCCGGGCGGGGGAGGGGCAGCTGACCCTGGCGGCCTCGGCCAAGGGGTACCACGACACCACCCTCACCCTGCCGGTGCGGGTGGAGCCGCTGCCCATGGAACTCAGCTGGGAACTGGTGGAGGAGGAACTGGCCGAGGGGGAGGAGCCCGCCGTCTGGGCGGACCAGGACCGCATCGGCGCCACGGTGGGGGAGACCTTCACCCTGGCCTTTTCCGCCGCCCAGGTGTCGAATGCCGTCTTTGACCTCCACCTTCCCGCCGAACTGGGCACCGCCCAGGTGGACGGGGACCTGGCCACCATCACGGTGGGGGAGGAGTACGGGGAAGGGTTCCTTACCGTCACCGCCCGGGCCAAGGACTACGATGACAAGGAACTTTCCATCCCCTTCTCGGTGGTCCGGGGGCGGCTGCCCCTGACCCTTACCGCCCAGGGGGCGGGGATCAGTTCCCTGGAACTGGACCGGGATTCCACCGTCACCCTCACCGCCGTCACCGGGGAGGGGGCGGAGATCGAGGCTTCCCTGGAGAAAAAGGGGACCTCCGCCGGGGGCATCGGGGCCAAGGTGGAGACCGAAGGGAACACCATCACCATCGCCGCCACCGCCTTGGGGGAGGGTGACCTGACCGTCACCGCCAAGGGCGAGGGCTGGCTGGACAACAGCGTCACCATCCCGGTAAAGGTGGTAAAGCCCACCGCCGCCGTCATCCCCAGCGCCGACAGCGTCACCATGGAGCCGGGGGACTTTGCCAAGGTCACCTTCACCACCCGGCCGGAGGACGCCCAGGTCACCGCCAGCATAGAGGGGGAGGGCTTTACCACCGAGATATCCGGCAACACCCTCACCATCCTGGCGGCGGAGGCCACCGAGGGCAGCGCCAAGGTCACCCTGTCGGTGAAGGCGGAGGGCTGGCTGGACGGCTCCGCCACCGTAAAGGCCGCTGTCAAGCTGGAACCGGTGAAGCTTACCGCCTCCAGCGGCACCCTTACCCTGGACGAGGGGGAGAGCGAGACGGTAGCCATCACCACCACGCCGGAGGGGGCCAAGATCACCGCCACCCCCAGCGACGGCATCACCGCCCAGTACAGCGACGGGGAGTTGACCATCACCGCCGACCGCAGCGGCACCGTCAAGGTCACCGGGTCGATGGAGAACAGGGACTCCGCCTCCCTTACCATCCAGGTGGTGGTGACCCCGGAGGACCTTCCCGACGTGGACACCTCCGCCTACGCCGAGGACGCCGCCGAGATCATCCGCCTTACCAACCGGTACCGGGAGCAGAACGGGGTGGGTACCCTGGACCACGTGGCGGTGGTGGACGTCCCCGCCGCCATCCGGGCCAAGGAGGCCGCCGACACCTGGTCCCACACCCGGCCGGACGGCAGCAGCTTCAACACCGTCTTTGCCCAGTGCGGCCTGAAGTACGCCGCCTACGGGGAGAACCTCTTTGCCGTCAACCAGCGATACACCCCGGAGCAGGTGGTCCAGGCCTGGAAGGATTCCCCCACCCACAACGAGAACCTGCTGCGGAAGGAATTTGACGGCATCGGCATCGGTATCTGCAAGGTGGACGGGGAATATTATTACTGTCAGCTGTTTATCACCGAGTGAGAGGAGTCGTTCCTACTTTTAAGATGATGTATGAAAACGAGATAGAGCGTCCCCCTGTCGTCCTGCTGGCGGGGGTGGACACCGGGGAATACGACATGGAGACCTCCCTGGAGGAACTGCGGGAACTGGCGGCCTCGGCGGGGTACCAGACGGCGGGGACGGTGACCCAGCGCCGGGAGGAGCCGGACAACGCCACCTGTCTGGGGGCGGGCCGGGTGGAGGAACTGGCGGAGTTCGCCGGCAACACCGGCGCCGGCGCCGTGATCTTTGACCAGGAACTGTCCCCCCTCCAGATCCGCAACCTGGAGAAGATGCTGGACCTGCCGGTCATCGACCGGACGATGCTGATCCTGGATATCTTCGCCCAGCGGGCGGTGAGCGCCGAGGGGAAGCTGCAGGTGGAACTGGCCCGGCTGCGGTACCAGCTGCCACGGCTGGCGGGGCAGGGGCTGCGGCTCTCCCGCCAGGGGGGCGGCGGCGGTGGCGGCGGCGGGGCCCGCCGGGGCGCCGGGGAGAGCAAGAAGGAGCAGGACCGGCGCCACATCCAGCGGCGGATCACCGCCCTTTCCCGGGAACTCCGGGAGTTGGGGGAGCGCCGCCAGCGGCTGCGGGAGCGGCGGAAGAAGGACGGCGCCACCACCGTCGCCATCGTGGGGTACACCAACGTGGGCAAATCCACCCTCCTCAACACCCTGACCCAGGCGGGGGTGCTGGCGGAGGATAAGCTGTTCGCCACCCTGGACCCCACCGCCCGGGCGCTGTCCCTGCCGGACGGCCGCCAGGTGATGCTCATCGACACGGTGGGACTGGTGCGGCGGCTGCCCCACCACCTGGTGGAGGCGTTCCGCTCCACCCTGGAGGAGGCCGCCCAAGCGGACCTGATCCTAAACGTCTGTGACGCCGCCAGCGGGGAGATGGCCCAGCAGCTGGAGGTGACCCGGGACCTCCTGGCCCGGCTGGGGGCGGAAAAGACCCCGGTGGTGACGGTGCTGAACAAATGCGACCTGGTGCCGGAACTGCCCCAGGGGCTGGAGGAGCACTGTGTCCCTGTCTCCGCCCGGACCGGGGCGGGGCTGCCGCTGCTGCTGGAGACCATCGCCAAAATGCTGCCCCCGGCCCACCTCCGGGCCCGGCTGCTGCTGCCCTACACGGCGGGGGAACTGGAGGCCCGCATCGCCCGGGACGGGGTGGTGTTCGCCCGGGACTACCGCCCCGAAGGGGTGCTGCTGGAGGCCAACGTCCCGGTGGTGATGCTGCACCTGGTGAAGGAATATATGATATAGGAGGGCTGGCCTATGGAACGGCTGACCGGCATCTTTGATTCCCACGCCCACTACGACGACCCGGCCTTTGACGGGGACCGGGAGGAACTGCTGGGCTCCCTGGCGGGGGCCGGGGTGGAGACGGTGCTGACCATCGGGGCCGACCTGGAGACCAGCCGGAAGGCGGTGGCCCTGGCGGAGAGATATCCCTTTGTTTGGGCGGCGGCGGGGGTGCATCCCCACGGGGCGGCGGAGCTGCCCCCGGACTGGCTGGGCCAGCTGGAGGAGTTGGCGGGGCACCCCAGGGTGCGGGCCATCGGGGAGATCGGGTACGACTACCACTACGACAGCGACTGGAAGGAGGCCCAGCGGGATGCCTTTGAGGCGCAGCTGGAGTTGGCGGCCCGGCTGAACAAGCCGGTGGTCATCCACGACCGGGAGGCCCACGGGGACACCATGGAACTGCTGAAAAGATACCGCCCCGCCGGGGTGGTCCACTGCTACTCCGGCTCGGCGGAGATGGCCAGGGAGGTGTTGGCCCTGGGGATGTATATCGGCTTCACCGGGGTGGTGACCTTCAGGAACGCCCGCCGGGCCCTGGAGGCCGCCGCCATCATCCCCCCGGACCGGCTGCTGGTGGAGACCGACTGTCCCTACATGGCCCCGGAGCCCTTCCGGGGGAGGCGGTGTGACAGCACGCTGCTGCCCTACACCGTCACCCGCCTGGCCCAGGTGAAGGGGATGGCCCCCCAGGAACTGGCGGATATCACCGCCGCCAACGCCCGGCGGCTGTTTGGCATCCCCGGCGGGGGGGAGGGGGAGAGATGAAGCGCCTCCGGTCCCTGGCACGCCGCCTTGTGGGCATCGCAAAGCCGCTGATGCTGACGCTGGCGGTGGCAGGGCTCATCGCCGCAGTGAAAGGATATTCCTCCATCCGGGCGGCGGAGGACTACACCGACCAGGGGGTGTACACCTTCACCGCCTACCGGGTCTGGTCCACCGCCGAGACCCGGTACAGCGGCCACCGCCGGGTGGAGCGGATCGTTTACAAGCTGGACTACCGCTCCCCGGGGAAGAAATACAAGTACACCCAGGACGTCATCAACAAGACCACCGGCAAGGAGTACATACAGGAGAAGCGCCAGGTGGAACGGCGGGTGCTGTCCATCGACGGGGAGAACAAGTACATCACGGTGGAGCCCCGATACACCCCCCAAAGCTATGTCCGGTCCCTCCGGGTCCGGCATATGGTGGTGTTCGGGGCGTCGGCGGGGTACCTGACCCTGTGCGGGGTATGTGTCATCTGGCAAAAGCGGGCCGAGGAGGAGCGGCGGCTGACGGCTGAATATTAAAAGGGGTGGAGCGCCTTTCGGCGCTCCACCCCAGCTTGTCGAAAAAGTCTTTTCGACAAGCTGAGGCCCGCTGCGGCGGGATCATCCGCTCCCTGCGGTCGCTCGACGCGAACAGAGGGGCCTTACGGCCCCCCTTTTCACACTTTTTCCCCCTCCTGGTCGTTCGGGTCTTCCTCCAAGGGTACTTTGTCTGTTGAAAAAGGGGTGGAGCGCCTTTCGGCGCTCCAC
>CAJUFR010000030.1 GCA_910585525.1 uncultured Angelakisella sp. | reverse complement strand
AGCCAGATCCCAAGCCCGACCCCAAACCGGAAGAGCCAGATCCCAAGCCCGACCCCCAGCCCACTGACCCGGTGGGTCCCACCGACCCGGAGCCCTCCGAGCCAGAGGGTCCCACCGGCGGGGACGGCGACCAAAGCGGCGATGGCAGCGGTAGCGGCGACGACGGCACCGGTGGCGATGACAGCACCGGCGGCGAAAACAGCGGCGACGGCGGCGGGGACGCCCCTCCCCCGGAGAACTCTGGCGACGAACCTTCCGCCGATGAGACCCCTACCAATGACGCCCCCGCAGAGGGCTGATACATACCCAGCGGAAAGGAGCCCCCTGGCGGGGGGCTCCTTTCCTTGTCTGCTTCGTTTTGTACAGATATGCCGCTTTCCGGTGGGGTCCTTCTTTGGGTTGACGATTGGCAAATTCTGTAGTATGCTTGACACAAAAAGTCAAACCGGAGGGCACCTCTGTGCAGACAGTAGGCTATATCGATATCAAAAAATACCTTTGCGTGGCAGAAAATATCACCACTTCTGAGGTCGTCATTACAGATGAGCGCATCCAGCATATTGAAAGCCATCACCCCGGTCACTTTGAAAGGATCGCTCCTTTTTTCCAGGATGCTCTTTCTGCACCGGATTACATTCTAGCCGATAAAAACCCGTCCTCCTGCTTGGTCCTGAAAAAGATCGAAAAGGGCGAATTACGTATCCAGATCATTTTGCGGCTGCACACAACAGCGGATGACATATCCTTCAAAAACTCCATTATCTCGGCGTGGGAGGTACGGGAAAAGGAGTACAAGCGACTGGCCCGAAATAAAAATATCCTTTACAAACAGGAATAACTTTGGTAAAATGTAGGTAGGATAAGGATGGGCTTTGAGGTGGTAGATTTCGTCCAGACCACGCGCCGATGGTATGACAGGGGAGACCCGAGAGATGCAGGGGAAAATGGACGCCTGCCAAAGCCCGCCCAGCAGGGGAGTAGGTACGACCTACTCCCCCTTCCCTTTTCAGTGGCCTGTGTCCTTGTTTGTGTAAAATCTCCCCCGGCGCCTAGTGTCTCGGCCTGTTCTGTGCTATAATGGTACCCGGACAACATATCGCAAGGAGGAAACCATGGATTTCAGCTTCTTTATGCCTGCCAAAATGCTGACGGGGGACCATGTGGTGGCGCAGAACAGCCAGCAGCTGGCTGCCCTGGGCTCCCGGTGCCTCATCGTCACCGGCAGGAACAGCGCAAAGACCTCCGGGGCGCTGGACGACTGCACCGCCGCCCTGGACGAGCACGGCGTCCCCTGGCAGGTGTTCGACGGCATCGGCCAGAACCCGTTGCTCTCCAGCTGCCACGCCGCCGGGACCGCCGCCCGGGACTTCGGGGCGGACTTTCTCATCGGCATCGGCGGGGGCTCCCCCCTGGACGGGGTGAAGGCCGCCGCCGTCTACGCCGCCAACCCGGAACTCACACCCCCGGATGTCTACGGCGGGTGGAAAAACCCCGCCCTCCCCTTCGCCCTCATCGGTACCACCGCCGGGACAGGGAGCGAGGTCACCAGGGTCTCGGTCCTGACCCACGACGGGACCGGGCGGAAGAAAAGCATCTCCGGCCCTGACCTCTACGCAAGGATATCCCTGGGGGACCCCAGGCGGTACACCGCCAGTCTCCCCCGCCGGTTCACCATCAGCACCGCCCTGGACGCCGTGGCCCACTCGGTGGAAAGCTATTTTGCCAAGACCACCGATCCCATCAGCCGGGCCTGCGCCGTGGAGGCGTTGCTGCTCCTCATCCCCGCCCTGCGGGCCATCCAGCAGCCGGACACCCTTCCCGACGGCGACGGCCGGGAAAGGCTCTACCTGGGCAGCATCTACGCCGGGCTGGCCTTTAACGGGCCGGGGCTCTGCTTCCCCCACGCCATGGGGTACCTCCTCAGCGAGCAGTACGGCATCCCCCACGGGGAAGCCTGTGCCGTGTTCCTGCCCCAGTTCGTGGAACACGCGGTGCGGGAGGAGGCCCAGCTTTCCAGCCGCCTGCTGGCCCGGCTGGGGCTGCGCAAGCAGGAGCTCTGCTCCTTCATCGCCGGCTTTACGGCGGGCCTGCCGCTGCCCCGGTTCACCGACGGGGAACTCCAGGCCCTGTTGCCCCGGTGGGAGGGCAACGCAAACATGACCCGCACCCCCGGGGAGTTCGGCCCGGAAAAGCAGCTGGCAGTATTAAAGAAGATATTTCGATAGAGAAAGGACGAGATGACAATGGTAAACATCTGGCACGATATCTCCCCCAAGCGCATCACCCCGGAGGAATTCATCGCAGTGGTGGAGATCTCCAAGGGGAGCAAAAAGAAGTATGAACTGGACAAGGAGACCGGGCTCATCATCCTGGACCGTATCCTTCACACCTCCACCCACTACCCCGCCAACTACGGCTTCATCCCCCGGACCTACGGCGACGACCGGGACCCCCTGGACGTGCTGGTGCTCTGTTCCGAGCCCCTGGAGCCCCTGACCCTGGTGCGGTGCTACCCCATCGGGATGATCTCGATGATCGATTCGGGCCGCAACGACGAGAAGATCATCGCCATCCCGGTGAACGACCCCACCTACAACGGCTACACCGACATCAAGGAACTGCCCCCCCACATCTTTGAGGAGATGCGCCACTTCTTCCGGGTCTACAAGAACCTGGAGGGGAAGGAGACGGCGGTAAACGAGGTCAGCGGCCGGGATTCCGCCGTGGCCACCATCGCCGCCGCCATCGAAAGCTACATCGAGAACTACTGCAAATAAGGCAGAGCAAAGCACCCCTTGGCAGTCACGCCAGGGGGTGCTGTTTTATAGACTCATAGATTTTACAAAGAACCGGCTCAGGATGTGGCGTCGTCGGTGTCTTTGGGGCAGCTGCTGCCGATGTAGTCCTCCGCGTCCACCGGGACGCCGTCCTGGCGGACCTCAAAGTGGCAGTGGTTGCCGGTGGCGTTGCCGGTGCGGCCCACCAGGGCGATGAGTTGTCCCCGGGTCACCGTCTCCCCGGGCTGCACCAGTACCTGGGAACAGTGGGTGTAACGGGTCACCATACCGTCGCCGTGCTGGATATCTACCTGTTTACCGTAGGGCCAGATGGAGTAGCCGCTGGCGTAGCTTACGATGCCGTCGGCGGCAGCATAGATCTCGGTGCCGGCATTCGCCATGATGTCGGTGCCGGTGTGGCCGTAATACTCCCCAAAGCCGAAGTTGATGTACCCGCCGTCCAGCGGCCAGATGAAGCTGCCGTCCCAGCGGAGGCTGTCCTCTTCCTCATCGGTAAGCTGGTACTGAAAATCCTCCCGCTTGGGCCCCGGGTCGTATTCGGGTTCCAGTTCTGGCTCCGGTTCGGGCTCGGGTTCCGGCTCTGGTTCGGGTTCAGTTTCAGATGCAGGCTCTGGTTCAGGATCAGGCTCAGGTTCTGGCTCCGCTGGGGTCTCCTCCTCCGCAGGAACAGAAGGCTGGGAGGTCTCGGCCTGGTCGGAGAGCACCACCCGCTGCTGGATGGGGTCCTGGATCGGGGGCCGGGAAGGGTCGGGCTGAGGGATGGCCTGGGGCTGCTCCCCGCCCTCGGTCCACAGTTCCGGCACCGCCCCGCCGCCATCGGCCACGATGACAGGGGTGTCGTCCGGCTGCTGGAATATCACCACCTGGGGGCCTACCGCCCCGGCCAGCGCCACCCCCGCCACCGTCACCGCCATGGCTGCCGCCATGGTGGCGGCCCGTTCCAGCAGGGTGGAGGGCTTTTCTCTGGTCAGCTGGGCCAGGCGGCGCTTCAGTTCCTCCTTGCCCAGCGCCAGGGGGGCGGTACCGGCGGCGGGGAGGCTCCCTCCCTGGGCCACATCCAGCAGCATCCGGCCGTACTGCCGCCGCTGCCGGGGGGTCATGCCGCTGGTGGCGCGGTAGTCGCACCAAAGTTCACACCCACGGTCCAACTCCCGCACCAGCCGCCAGGCCAGGGGGTTGAACCAGTGGAGGCAGGCCACCCCCAGGGCCAGCGCCTTGTACCAGAGGTCATGGCTGCGGTAGTGCCCCAACTCGTGGCGGAGCATCATCTCCAGCCGGGGGTCGGGGTAGTCCTCCCGGGGGAGCACCACCCGGGGCCGCAGCAGGCCGATGAGAAGAGGGCTCTCGATCCCCGGGCAGATGGTAAGTTCCACCCGGCCCGCCGGGATGCCGGTCTCCGCCAGCAGCCGCTGGAACTGCTTCCAGGCCCGGCCCTCCTCCGACGGGGGACAGCAGCACTTTTCCAGGCTGGCAGCCACACGGTGGCTGTCCGCCAGCCGCAGGGCGACGGCAAAGGCCATCCCCAGCAGCCAGACCCAGGCCAGCACCGGCAGCACCTGGCCCCAGAAGGCCATCAGCCCCTCCCAAAGGGACGCCATAGCCGGGGCTTGTCCACCTACGGCAGCAGAGACCGCCCCTGCGGGATCCCCCGCCGCCTGGACGGCGGCGCCCTGCTGTGCCGGGGCGGTCCGGGGCAGTATCACCGGCACCAGGTAGAGGGCCAGGGGCAGCATCCAGCCGTACCGGTCCCACCTGGGTCCCAGCCGGTCCCGGGCCAGCACCCTGGCCCCCATCACCAGCAGGGTGGCAAAGCCCCCCGCCAGGCTCAGGGACAGCACCAAACGGAACAGTCCTTGTAACAACAGCATCATCGACTACCTCCTTCAAACCAGCGGCGCAACTCCTCCACCTCTTGGGCGTCCAGCTGGCCGGGGGCGCAGAGGGCGGCGAACAGGCTGTGGTAGGAACCGCCATGGATCTGCTGGAAAAAACTCTGGGTCTCCTCCCGGCGGTAGTCCTCCCGGCTCACCGCCGCCCGGTAGAGGTTCTGGCGCCCCTGCTTTTCCACCGTCAGGCAGCCTTTTTCCTCCAGCCGGGACAGGAAGGTGAGGATGGTGGTGGCCTTCCAGCCGGTATCCCCCAGCCGCTGGGTGAGCCACGCCGTGGTCACCGGGCCGCCGTTTTCCCACACCAGGTCCATGATCTTCTTCTCCGAATCGGATATCTTCATGATACCGTCACCCCTCACTCCGATGTTCAGATATTCTACACACCATAGAACAACGCGACGGTCATATTCTACATGATGTAAAACTATTTGTCAACCCCTGCCCCCCGGTTTTCTATAGCCAGTCGTATTTTCCCGGCGGAACGGTTGACACGGTCCTCCCAGGTGGTATAATAATCGTATCAGCTATCTGCATAGGGAAGGAGAACGAACAACAAGATGAAGCGCGTTAAGGTTTTACTGGCGGTACTGGCCGCTTTGGTTTTGGTCCTGGTCCCGGCGTGGGCCCAGGAGGTGGGCAACCCCTCCACCGGGGACAACAGCATGGTCATCCTTGCGGTGGTGGTGATGGGGGTGGCGGTGCTGGCCATCGTGGCGGTGCTGTTCCTGGGCAAAAAGGGCAAAAAGAAGCGGAGAAAATAGACGGCCATGACCTGGCGGCCCCCGGCTGCCAGGTCTGTTTTATCGGCGGGGAGGGGGATATCCATGGGTGATAATGTCCATACCAGGCTCTTAAAGGCCATCCGGCAGGTGGAGCAGGGGGATATGCGGGTTTGGCAGGGGCGGCGGGACCTGCTTTGGCTGCGGTACCTGTGGGCCACCCGGGAGAACGACTACAACCGGGCCCGGGTCCCCTCCCTTACCGGGGTGGCGGCCCGGGAGAGCCTGGCCTACACCCGCCGCACCCTGGAGCACCTGGACAGGATACTGGGGGACTGGCAGACGGAGGAGCGGGACACCGCCGCCCGGGCCCTCTGCTGGGCCGAGACCGCTAAGGGGGGCATGCCCCGGGAGCGGGCCGCCTGGGCGGAGCGGGGCATCTCGCTGGTGGACCACGCCGAGGGCTCCGCCGCCCTCTACCTGGAGAGCCTTGCCGCCCCGCCCGACGCCCGGGAGGGGGCGGTCTCCCTGCTCATCCGCCTCCACGGGGCGCTGGGGCAGTACCTCCAGGGGGAGGTGTCCCCGGAGAGCGGCACCTTCCCCCTGGCCTCCCCCCGGCGGCGGGAGGAATTGAAAAGGCTGTGTGACGCCCAGGGCTACCCCTTCCGGCGCTTCTGCCGGGAATTGGCCCTGGTGTCCGCCTGCGTGCTGGCGGGGGTGGACCCGGCTTTGGCGGAGCGCCACCGCCAGTCCCTGGCGGCGGTGGCCGCAGGGGAACTGCTGGAGCCTCTTTCCCCTGCCCAGCGGGCCCTGCGGCTCTGCGGCGGGGAGGGGCCGGTGGTCCTCTCCCCCCGGGCGGAGGGGCTGCTGGCCGCCCGGGACCTGTGGTACGCCGACGGGGTCCTTCGGGCCATGGGGCCGCTGCGAGGCCCCGCCCTGCTGGATGCCCTGGCGGCCTCCCTGCCGGAGGAGGAGACAACGGCCCCTGCCGCCCCGCCCCGGGACTTCCCCGGCTGGCGCCCCGGGCCGATGCTGTCCCTCAAGAGTTTGCAGGACCGGCTCTACTTCTACCGGGACGGGGAGCGGCGCACCGACCACTGTATCCTGGCCATGGCGGAGCGGGCCATCCAGGGGGGACGCCTTGCTCCCACCGGCCACATCGCCTTCGCCCTTTCCCGGTCCGGGTGGGAGATCGCCCTGGACACCGCCCTCACCCCCATCGGGGAGGCCATCGACCAGTTCTACCAGGCGCTGGTGCTGTCGGATATCACCCACGACAAGGCCATCCTGGCGGTGTTCGACCAGCTGGGCTACCGCCCGGATATCTTTGCCCGGCCGGGGAACCAGGACCGGTACCTCCAGGACATGAACGCCGCCGCCGGAGATAAAGCCCGGCTGCTGGCCTTCATCCGGGACGGGGACCGGGTGCTGGATGTGGGCCCCGGGGGTGGGGTGATGATGGAACTGGTCTCCGGCGCCTTTCCCCGGTGCGCCCTGGCCGGGGCGGACATCTCCGCCGAGGTCTGCCGCCGGCTCCGCAGCCGGGTGGAGGCGGAAGGCCTGCCCTGGCAGATCATCCACGCCGGGTTCCTGGACCTGCGCCGGGAGGAGACGGGGCGGTTCGATGTGATCCTCTTTTGCTCCATCATCCACGAGATCTTCTCCTACGGGGAGTACCAGGGGCAGCGGTTCAACAAGGCGGTGATCCCCCGCATCCTGGAGACAGCGGCGGAACTGCTGGAGCCTGGCGGGCGGATCGTCATCCGGGACGGCGTCGCCGACGATGACAATTCCCCGGTGGAACTGCTCTTTCTGGACCAGGAACTGGAGGTGCTGGCCCGGGACTATCTGGACCAGTTCCGGGGCTTCCCTCTGGAGGCCACCGGCCCGGAGGAGACCGGCTCCCCCCACCGCTACCGGATGCCCAAAAACTCCGCCATGGAACTGCTGTACACCATCACCTGGGGCAAGGAAGCGTTGCCCTACGAGGTGGAGGAATGGTACGGCTACTACGCCGAAAAGGAGTGGCGGGCCCTGGCGGACCGGCTCTCCGCCCCCGGGGGGCCGGGGCTGCGGCTGCGGCAGTTCACCCAGTACCTCCAGCCCGGGTATGTCCAGCACCTGGAGGGGAAGGTGGTCCTCACCGCCCCCGACGGCAGCCCGCTCCCGTTCCCCAACAGCAACATGGTGGCGGTTTTCCAGAAGGAGGACCGTTAGACCACCGGCCCCGAAACAGAAAACCAAAGATTTTTCAAATTTCTGCAAAACACCTCTTGCATTTTCCAAAAGGATGTGCTATTATAATTAAGCTGTTTCTGGGTGTGGCGCAGTTGGTAGCGCGCTACCTTGGGGTGGTAGAGGCCGGGTGTTCAAGTCACCTCACTCAGACCAGATAGACCCGGAGCCTTTTATGGCTCCGGGTCTTTGTTTGTGTATTTGCAAAAGCGGCTGAGACCTGCGGGGAGAGCAAGGCTCCCTCTATCCCCCGCACCCCGGCATATGTTATAATAAGTACCACCACAAAAAAGGAGGGCAAAGCCCATGAGACCGGAGCGGCTGGATAAGGTGCTGGCGGGGCAATCCACCTGGTCACGGCGGGAGGTGCGGGACTGGATCAAGGGGGGGCTGGTGACGGTAAACGGCGCCCCTGTCCGGGACCCGGGGCAGAAGATCATCCAGGAGACCGACCGGGTGGCGGTGAAGGGCAGGGAGATCACCCTGCGGCGCAACCTCTACCTGATGATGGACAAGCCCGCCGGGGTGGTGTCGGCCAGCCGGGACGACGGCTGCCCCACCGTGGTGGACCTGGTGCCGCCGGAGTTAAAAAGGCCGGGGCTGTTCCCCGCCGGGCGGCTGGACAAGGACACCACCGGCATGGTCATCATCACCGACGACGGGGCGTTGGCCCACCGCATCCTCTCCCCCAAAAGCCATGTCCCAAAAGTTTACCTTGCCCATATTGACAGCTTTATCACCAACGCTATGATCCAGGGCTTCGCCCAGGGCATCCCCGTGGGGGAGGAGGGGGTCACCCTGCCAGCGGAGTTGGTGGCGCTGGACCTGGACCTGGCCCGGGTCACCCTCCGGGAGGGGATGTACCACCAGATCAAGCGGATGTTCGCCTCCTATGGCGCCAAGGTGCTGGAACTGCGGCGGGTGTCCATGGGGGGGCTGGTCCTTGACGGCACCCTGGGTCCCGGTGGCTGCCGGGAACTGACCCCCCGGGAACTGATCCTCCTCCAGCAGACCGACCCGGCGTGACCGTTTGGTGTTGAACTGGCGAACATTTGTTGTCAATTTCGCCAAAGGAGACCTTTCCCCTTTTTGGGCGGCTTCCCTGCCCCCGGTTTTGGCAGTTTTATGGGGCTTTTGGGGAAAGGGCAGTCGTGTTTTGTGATAGTTGCGGCTTTTTTGCCCCCCGGCTGAACATAACTTCCAATCTTTTTTCGTGTAAGAAGAAATTTCTAAAAGAAATATGTTGCAATTGCACAAAAAAAATTGTACAATAAAGCTACGACAGCTTTACGTCAAATCAGCCATAATGACACCAGTATAAAAAGAGGGGGCAGAACCATGTCGAACAGATTGTTCCAGGGCCTTGTGTACCAGATGAGGGACACCATCAACCGGACCATCGGCGTCGTGGACGAAAACGCGACCATCATCGCTTGCAGCGATCTGACCAAGATCGGGGAGCCCAACGACTTTCTGGCCATGGACCTGGGGGAAAACAACGATCTGTTCATCCGGGACGGCGTCACCTACAAGCCCTTTGGCTCCAAGATGAAGGCGGAGTACGCCGTCTTTGTCTCCGGCACCGACGAGTTGGCGGCCAAGATCTGCGGCGTCCTCACCATCTCCCTCCAGAACATCAAGCAGTATTACGACGAGAAATACGACCGCTCCAACTTCATCAAAAACGTCATCCTGGACAACATCCTCCCCGGCGATATCTTCGTCAAGGCCCGGGAACTGCACTTCAGTTCCGAGGTGAGCCGGGTGGTGCTGCTCATCCGCATCGTCTCGGCCAACGACATCTCCGCCTTCGACGTTATCCAGAACCTCTTCCCGGATAAGCAGAAGGACTTTGTCTTTAACATCAGCGAAAGCGACATCGTGCTGGTGAAGGAGATCAAAAGCAACATCGAGACCCGGGACCTGGAAAAGCTGGCCCGGTCCATCGTGGACACCCTGGGCAGCGAATTTTACACCAAGGTGGTGGTGGGCATCGGCACGGTGGTCACCGGCATCAAGGACCTGGCCCGGTCCTTCCGGGAGGCCCAGGCCGCCCTGGAGGTGGGCAAGGTGTTCGACACCGAAAAACTCATCGTCAGCTACGACAACCTGGGCATCGCCCGCATCATCTACCAGCTGCCCACCACCCTCTGCGAGATGTTCCTCCGGGAGGTGTTCAAGAAGGGCTCCATCGAGAGTCTGGACCAGGAGACGCTGTTCACCATCCAGAAGTTCTTTGAGAACAACCTCAACGTTTCGGAGACCAGCCGCAAGCTGTTCGTCCACCGCAACACCCTGGTCTACCGGCTGGAGAAGATCAAAAAACTCACCGGCCTGGACCTGCGGGAGTTTGACCACGCCATCATCTTCAAGGTGGCGCTGATGGTGAAGAAGTACCTTACCGCCAACCCCATCAAGTATTGACACCAGCATCTACGCATTGTAGAATATTAGAAGCTGTACCGATAGCCGCTGTACGCATCTTGACGGCAGATTTTCCGCCTGCCTTTGCCAAAAAAACTTGAAATACACCAAGTATTCCTGCGCTTTTTTGGCGTCGGCATACGAAAAATTTGCTCGCCAATCTGCGCACTTCGGCTATTGGTATAGCTTCTAAAGTGATCCTGCCATCCGCCGGGAACCTGTTCCATATCCATCGAGCCTCCCAGCCCCTGGATACGAAACAGGTTTTCAGCCGTCAGGGGGACCGCCCGACACGGCAAAGACACCCCCCGGACACCGGCAGCCCAAACATCATCGCCCACGGAAAGGAGAGGGACGGTTGATCACCTTTAAGGACGTATCCAAGACCTACGAGACCGGCACCCACGCCCTGCACCATGTCTCCCTCCACATCGAAAAGGGCGAGTTCGTCTTTATCGTGGGACCCTCCGGGGCGGGGAAAAGCACCCTCATCAAAATGCTGCTCCGGGAGGAGACCCCCACCAAGGGGGTGGTGCTGGTGAACGGCCGCAACCTGGGGGCGATGAAGCGGCGGCAGATACCCGCCTTCCGCCGGACCATCGGGGTGGTGTTTCAGGACTTCCGCCTTATCCCCACCATGACCGTCTATGACAACGTGGCTTTCGCTTTGCAGGTGACCAACGTCTCCAGCAAATACATACGCCGCCGGGTGCCCTACATCCTGGACCTTTTGGGCCTTGCCAAAAAGGCCCGGAACTTCCCGGCGGAGATCAGCGGCGGGGAGCAACAGCGGGTGGCCCTGGCCCGGGCGCTGGTGAACAACCCCTCCCTCATCATCGCGGACGAGCCCACCGGCAACATCGACCCGGAGCTGTCCTACGAGATCGTGGACCTGCTCAACGAGATCAACAAATGCGGCACCACCATCCTCATGGTCACCCACGAGCACGGCCTGGTGTCCCAGTTCGACCACCGGGTGATCGGCATCGAAAAGGGCCGCATCACCCTGGACAAGAAGGGGCGGTAACGGAATGAGCCTTGGCAGCATCAAATACCTGGTGGGGGAAGGGGCCCGGAACATTCGGGCCAACCGCCAGATGTCCATCGCCTCCATCGGCGTGCTGGTGGCCTGCATGCTCCTCATCGGGGCGGCGGTGCTCTTTTCCCTGAACGCCGACGCCGTTATGGGCTACATCGAGAGCCAGAACGACGTGGTGGTATTCGTCAAGGACAAGGCCAGCGACAAGGAGGCGGAGGGCCTGGGGGATACGCTGATGGAGGTGGACAACGTCGCCTCGGTGCGGTATATCTCCAAGAAAGAGGCGCTGGAGGGGCAGATGGAGAAGCTGGGAAATTCCTCCTACCTGATGGACGCCCTGATGGAGGACAACCCCCTTCCCGCCACCTACTACGTCAAGGTGAAGGACCTGGAACTGCTGTCCGCCACGGTGGAGGAGATCCAGGACCTGGACCTGGTGCTGGATGTCAACTCCCCCACCGACATGGCCGCCACCCTAGTGGGGATCAAAAAGGCGGTGAACCTGGGGGGGCTGGCCATCGTGGCCATCCTGGGGGCGGTATCCATCCTCATCGTCAGCAACACCATCAAACTCACCGTCTTTAACCGGCGGCGGGAGATCAGCATCATGAAGTACGTGGGGGCCACCGATTCCTTCATCCGGCTCCCCTTCCTGGTGGAGGGGGTCATTATCGGCCTTTGCTCTGCGCTGCTGGCCTTCGGCCTGTTGTGGGTTGGGTACTACTACCTGCTGGACTGGATGAGCACCGGCACCTCCTCCTGGCTCCAGCTGGCCTACCAGAACCTCATCCAGTTCGAGGACATCGCCTACCGGATGCTGGCGGGGTTCTGCGGCGCCGGGGTGGTGTTCGGCATCGCGGGGAGCCTGTTCTTCGTGGGCCGGTACCTAAAAGTATAGCATCTTTTGATGGGAGCCGCCGGCTCCCATTCGTTCCAGGAAAGGAGTTCTTTATCCCGCTATGAAACGGTTTTTCAAAAGGCTGCTCGCCCTCGCCCTCTGCGGGGGGATGCTGCTCGTCTCTGCCCCCGCCGCCTTTGCGGAGGAATCCATCGACGACCTCAACGACCGCTACAAGCAGCTGCAGGCCGAGGCCGATGCCCTCCAGGCCAAGGTGGACAACGCCAAGACCGAGCGGGCCAAGCAGGAGGCCATCAAGGAAAAGACCACCCAGGAGATCGGCATCATCCGCAGCCAGATTGCGGTGCTGGAGCAGAAGATCACCGCCCTGGAGGAGGAGATCGCCCGCAAGGAGGAGGAGATCGACGGCCTGGAGGAGAGCATCGACGAGAACTACGACCTCTTCAAGCGCCGGATGCGGGCCATGTACATGGCGGAAAACACCTCCATGCTCTCCCTGGTGCTGGGGGCGGACAGCTTCGGGGACTTCCTCACCACCAGCGAGTATCTCCGCCGGGTGGCCCAGCACGACCAGGACATTTTGGACGACCTGAAGCAGACGCTGGAGGACGTGGAGACCGCCAAGGCCGCCGTGGAAGCCGACCGGGAGGAACTGGCCTCCACCAAGACCGAGGTGGAGGCCATGAAGTGGCAGCTGGACCAGAAACTCAGTTCCACTGTGGCCCAGATACAGAGCATCGACCAGATGGAAAAGGAGTTTTTAGCCGACATCGCCGCCAAGCAAAAGGAGATGAAGGAGACCCAGGATGAGATCGACCGCATCTACGCCGCCATGGAGGAGAGCGGGGAGTTCGTGGGGGGCACCTTCATGTACCCGGTGCCGGGCTACACCTACATCAGTTCCTACTACGGCTGGCGGTTCAACGGTACCGACTTCCACACCGGGGTGGACTTCACCGGCTCCAATGTCAACGGCAAGAAGGTGGTGGCCGCCAACGCCGGCACCGTCACCTTTACCAAGAGCACCTACATCGCCGGGGTGGGGTACGGCAAGTACCTGATCCTGGACCACGGCGGCGGTTATTCCACCCTTTACGCCCACCTGTCCAGCATCAACGTCAGCGTTGGGGACGAGGTCCGCAAGGGGGAGAACATCGCCAACGTGGGCAGCACCGGCTGGTCCACCGGCCCCCACCTCCACTTCGAGATCCGGGTCAACGGCAAGCACACCAATCCGCTGCCTTATTTGCAAGGATGAAAAGACCCCCTCTGTCCTTCCCGGGCGGAGGGGGCTTTTACAATGTATTGATATTGCCATCACAACGTGATATACTAAACCAGGAAGGAGGCGATGACCATGGCAAAGACAGCCAACCTCAACATCCGCATCGACCCGGAGACCAAGGCCGGGGCGGAGCAGCTTTTTGCCCGGTTTGGCATCACCATCACCGATGCGGTAAACATTTTCCTGCACCAGGCGGTAATGGAGGGAGGCATCCCCTTTGAAATGAAACTTCCCCGCTATACCCCCGAGACTGAGCAAGCCTTCCGGGAGGCCAGAGCCATCATGACCGGCCAGCTTCCCGCCAAGGGGTACCCCTCCGCCGGGGCGCTGTTTGCGGAACTGGACCAGGAAGCGGATGGTGCCGGATGCTGACGCTAGTGACCACCAGCCAGTTCCGCAAGGACTACAAGCGCATCAAAAAACGCGGCTATGACCTGTCCCGCCTGGAGCGGGTCATCGACACCCTGCTGGAGGAAAAACCGCTGGATAAGCAGTTCCGGGACCACCCGTTGACGGGCAATTATGCCGGCTTCCGGGAATGTCATATCCAGCCGGACTGGCTTTTTATCTATGCCGTCCAAAATGACACCCTTATCCTGACCGCTTCCCGCACCGGGACCCATTCCGACCTGCTGGAGAAATAGCGGCCCAAACCCAATGACAGGAGACCACATCATGGACAAAGAATACAAAGTAGACCCCCGGCTCCTTACCTGGATCAAAAATAACATGCAGGGCTGCCCCCAGACCCCGGGGGACCTGCTGAGGATCAAGCGGCTGGACCGGTGGAAGGTGAACCGGTCCCAGAGCACCGACGGCTACCGCACCCCCGCCTGGCTCCGGGAGGAGAAGGGCGACTTTTCCCTCATCGGGGAGATGAAGAACCTGGAGTACCTGAAGCTGACCAAGACCGAGATCGGGGACTGGTCCTTCCTGACCCAATGCAAAAAGCTGCGGATGCTGGAACTTTCCGAAAGCGACTTCACCGACTGCCGCCTGCTGGCGGAACTCCCCGCCCTGGAAAAGGTCTATCTGCCGCCCCGGCGGAAGCTGAAACACACCGAGGTGCTGGACAGTCTCCCTCTCCAGAAGGAGACCCCTGCCCTGGTGGAGGAACAGCCCTTCTACAAGGATGTGGACTATGAGGACATGGAGGAACTGGACGGCGAGGATATCACCATCGACTACCGGTATGAGGGCTACGACGGGGTGCGGTGCGTCTTGGTGGAGTTCTGCGGCGCGCCCCCCGCCGGGTGGAAGGACTTCTCTTACGGCGAGTACCAGGAGGACAACTGGAAAAACCTGACCCAGGAGCAGCGGGAGACCCTGGCCGCCCGGCTGGCGGATGCCATCCGCCGTGAGAAGGTGGAAAGCCTTTCCCTCTCCTTTGAGCCCTGGGGGGAGGAGATGTTCCTGGGCGGGGAGTTTGCCCCGGGCTGGGCCGCCCTCTGGTATGACGATATGGAGAACGGGGTCAGCTACATGAGCCACAACACCGACTATGACACGGTAGAGGAACTTTGCCCCATCGAGATCGGGGGCCAGTCCCCGGTGGCCAAAAAGTGGGCGCTGGAGGACCTGGACCTGGCGGCCCGGATCGTGGAATATTTCCTGCTCCACGGCCAGCTGATGCCCGGCTCCCGGTGGCTCCGGGAGGGCGGTGACGAATAAAAAAGAGGGCTTACGCCCTCTTTTTTATTCGTGCAGGAATCCCACCCGCTTGTAGACCTTCTCCAGCGTCCTGCCGCTGAGACGCATGGCCTGCTGGGCCCCTTGGCGGTAGCACGTCTCCAGATAGGCTTTGTCATCCATCAGTTCCTTGTACCGGGCCTGGATGGGGGCGAGGCCCTGGACCACCGCCTCCCCCACTGCGGTCTTAAAGTCGCCGTAGCCCTTGCCGGCAAACTCCTCCTGGATGGCCTCCAGGCTCTTGCCGGTGAAGGCGGCGTAAATGCGCATCAGGTTGTTGATGCCGTCCTTGCCCGGGGCGTAGACCACCTGGGCGTCGCTGTCGGTGACGGCGCTGCGGAACTTCTTTATGATGACCCCCGGCTCGTCCAGGATGGAGACGCAGCCCTTGGGGTTGGGGTCGGACTTGGACATCTTCTTCGTGGGGTCCTGGAGGGACATGATCCGGGCCCCCTCCTCGGCCCGGGAGATCAGGGCCTCCGGCATGGTGAAGGTGGTGCCGTAGGCGCCGTTGAACCGTCCGGCGATGTCCCGGGTGATCTCCACATGCTGCCGCTGGTCCTCCCCCACCGGCACCAGGTCGGTCTGGTAAAGGAGGATATCGGCGGCCATCAGCACCGGGTAGGTGAACAGCCCGGCGTTGATGTTGTCGGCGTACCGGGCGGCCTTGTCCTTGAACTGGGTCATCCGGCTCAACTCCCCGAACTGGGTGGAGCAGTTGAGGACCCAGGAGCATTCGGTGTGGTGGGGGTTATGGCTCTGGATAAAGAGGATGCTCTTTTCCGGGTCCATACCGCAGGCCATCAGCAGGGCGTAAGCCTCCAGGGTGCGCTTCCGAAGGACGGCGGGGTCCTGGCGGACGGTGATAGAATGGAGGTCCACTACGCTGTAGATGCAGCGGTACTGCTCCTGGAGGGGCCCCCAGTGGCGGACGGCCCCGATGTAGTTGCCCAGGGTAAAGACGCCGGTGGGCTGGATGCCGGAGAAGATGATCTTTTTACGCTCCCCCTGGGGAGCCGGGGTGGCTGTGGTTTCCGCCATGGCGGTGTACCTCCTTTGGTTGGATTCAGCGGAGAAAACGGTCCAGCACCTTGCCCAGGCGCTCGATGCCGTCGGTGATCTGCTGGTTGGACGGGGCGGAGAAGTTGAGCCGCACCGCCGAGCAGGGGGCGGCGGTATCCGGCAGGAAGGTGGTGCCGGGGACCACGGCCACCTTGGCCTCCCCGGCGGCCCGGACAAAGTCCATCAATCCCACCCGGTCGGGGAGGACGCACCAGACGAAGAAGCCCCCCTCCGGGGCGGTGAACACCGCCCGGTCCATCTGCTGGCGCATGGCCTGGAGCATCAGGCCACATTTACCCCGGTACAGCTTCTTCAGCACCGACAGGTGGCTGCCGATGTTGCAGGATTGCAGGAACTGGCAGCAGATGATCTGACTGAGGATGGTAGTGTGGACGTCGCTGCACTGCTTGGCCACCACCATCTTGTCCAGCAGCTGCTGGGGGCCGATGGCGTACCCCACCCGGAGACCGGGGGAGATGATCTTGGAGAAGGTGCCGCAGTAGCAGACGATGCCCTCGGTGTCCATGGTCTTGATGGCGGGGATGTGGGTGCCGGCGAACCGCAGGTCCCCGTAGGGGTTGTCCTCCAGGATCACGATGCCCGCTTTTTTGCAGACGCGGTACACCTCCTGGCGCTTCTCCAGGGACATAGTGACGCCGGTGGGGTTCTGGAAGTTGGGGATGAGGTAGAGGAGTTTTGCCCGGGGCTCATCCCGGATGGCGGCCTCCAGCCCGTCGATGGAGATGCCGTCCTCCTCCATGTCGATGCCCACCAGCTTGGCCCGGCAGGTGCGGAAGGCGTTGAGGGCCCCGATGAAGGTGGGATTTTCGCAGAGGACGGTATCCCCCTCGTCCACCAGGCACTGGGCAGCCAGCTGGATGGCCTGCTGGGCCCCGCTGGTGATGACGCAGCCGTCCCCCTCCTTCACCAGGCCGGGCTCCCGCCGGTCGGCGAATTGCTTGGCGGCCTCCCGCAGCTGGGGGTAGCCCTCGGTAACCGAATACTGGAGGGCGGCGGTGGGGTTGTTTTCAAAGATGATGCGAGCGATGTTCTCCAGTTCCTTCACCGGGAAGGCGTCCTGGGAGGGGTTGCCCCCGGCAAAGGGGATGATGGAAGGGTCGCTCATGTTTTTGAAGATCTCCCGAATGGCGGAGGGCTGCATAGCGGCCATTCGCTGGGAAATTTTCAAGTCCATAAAAACACCTGCTTTGTCCTGTAAATTTTACTTTGCGGGATGATGGCTTGGTAAAAGGTCCATCTCACATCTTTAATTAGATATTATAGCAAAATTTAAGAGGTTTGCAAAGGGGGGCTTTGGCAAAAGTTGGCTGGCAGCTGTAAAAATCGCCCGCCTGCCATACCGGCAGACGGGCGGCCTTTGCCATGATACCGAAGGGAGCGGCTTACTCCTCCCCGAACTTGCTGTCGATGAGGGCGATCAGCTTATCCACAGCCTCCACCTCGTCCTCGCCCTTGGCGACGATCTCCACCTCTTCGCCCTGGGCAAGACCCAGGGAAAGGAGCATCACGATGGACTTGGCGTTGGCATCCTCGTCCTCGCTCAGCTTCTTGATGGTGATGCGGGACTGGAACTTGCTGGCCATGGCGATGAACTCGGAAGCAGGGCGGGCGTGCAGGCCGGTCTTGTTCTTGATGACGGTGCGTTTGCTGTACATGGGCGTTCTCCTCCATTACTTTTCAGTTTGATCTATGGCGTTGCCGGCGGTATCTGAGAACCTGTTCAGCATCTATCCGCACGCCGACTGGCAGGTCTTTTTCCGCCATGCTTTGCCAAATTTTTTTGCAATACATACAGTATTGCTGCAAAAATTTGTCTGCGCCTGACGGAAAAATCCCTTGCCATCCGCCGCGCGTCTAGATACTAAACAGGTTCTTACAACAGCGCCGCCAGCTCGGCTTTCAGGTAGCTTTCCACCTCATCGTTGGTGGGCAGGCTGCGGGCCTTGGCCGCCAGTTCCCTGGCCTTCTCCATGGTAAGGCCGGAGAGCATCTTCTTGATGCGGGCCACCGAGGCGGAGCCCATGCTCAGCTTGCTCATCCCAAGGCCCGCCAGCACGGCGGCGGCGTAGGGGTCGCCCCCCATCTCCCCGCAGACGCTCACCGGCTTGCCCTCCTTGGCGAAGGATTCCACCACGTACCCGATCAGGCGGAAGAGGGCGGGGTGGTAGCTTTGGTAGTATTCCCGCAGCGCCGGGTTCATCCGGTCCACGGCGGTGGAATACTGGGTCAGGTCGTTGGTGCCGATGCTGGCAAAGTCCACCTCCTTGGCGGCCAGGTCGGCCACCAAGGCGATGGAGGGGATCTCCACCATGATGCCCAGCTTGACGTTGGGGGAGTAGGGGACGCCCTGGGCGTCCAGCTGGTCCTTGGCCTGCTGGACAAAAGCCTTGGCCCGGCGGATGTCGTCCATGCTGCCCACCATGGGGAACATGATCCACAGGTTGCCGTGGACCGAGGCCCGGAGCGCCGCCCGCAGCTGGGTGAGGAACACCTCCGGCATCGAGAAGCAGAGGCGCAGCGCCCGGTTGCCCAGGAAGGGGTTTTCCTCCACCGGCAGTTCCATGCACTGGAGCTTCTTGTCCCCGCCGATGTCCAGGGTGCGGATGGTCACCGGCCGGTCCCCAAAGGCGGTGAGCACCTTCTTGTATATCTCGTACTGCTCATCCTCGGTGGGCAGCTGCTCCTTGCCCATGTAGATGAACTCGGTGCGGAACAGGCCCACCCCGTCGGTGTATTTTTCGGCGGCCAGTTCCTGGTCGTTGGCGCTGCCCACGTTGAGGTGCACCGGCAGCAGGGTGCCGTCGGCCATCCTGGGCTCCACCCCCAGGAACTTCTTCTCCTCCTCCCGGCGCTTGAGGAAGGCTTCCCGCTTTTTGGCAAAGTCCGCCTTCACCTCCCCGGAGGGGTCGGCCACCAGCAGCCCTTCCACCGCGTCCACCGCGATCTCCTGGCCGTGGCTCAGGTTTTCCATCGCCCCGTCCACCCCCAGCAGGGCGGGTATCTCGTAGCTGCGGGCGATGATGGCGCTGTGGGAGGTGGCGCCGCCAATCTCGGTGACCAGGGCCAGGACGTTCTTCCGGTCCAGGGTGGCGGTATCGGAGGGCAGCAGGTCGTGGGCCACCACGATTACCGGCTCCCCCAGGGCGGCCAGGTTTTTCTCCGGCACGCCGGCGGCGATGCGCAGCAGGCGGTTCTTCACGTCCCGCATGTCCGCCACCCGCTCCCGGATCAGGTCGTCCTTGGCCTTGTTCAGTATCTTGATGAACTTCTCGTACACCTTGTGGATGGCCCACTCCGGGGTCATGAAGTCGTAGGTGATCTTGTCCCGGATCTCCTCATCCATCGCCACGTCAAAGAGGATATCCTGATGGGCGGTGAATATCTTCGCCTTGTCGCCGTCACCGGCCTTCTCCAGCCGGTCCCGGATGGCGGCCAATTCCTGTTTGGCCCCCTCCAGCAGTTTCTCGTACCGGGCCACTGCCGCCGGGGCCTGGTCCTCCGGGATCTCTCCCTCCGTCACCTGCGGTACATAAGGCTGGTACAGATACGCCTTGCCTACCGCGATCCCTTCTGATACCGGATTCCCTTTGTACTCCATCATGAGTCCTCCATTTCATCTATGATATTGATCGCCTGATCCAGCCGCTCCAGGCGGCGGTACAGGAGTTTTTGCAGTTCTTGGTCCGGCTGGACCAGGTCCGGCACCATTACCGGCAGCATCCCCGCCCGGTGGGCCGCCCGGATGCCGTTGGGGCTGTCCTCCAGCACCATGCAGCACCGGGGAGGCGCCCCCAGCAGTTCCGCCGCCCGGAGGAAGATATCCGGCTCCGGCTTGGACCGCTCCACCATGTCCCCGAACACCATGGCGGTAAGGTAGGGGGCGATGCCCGCCTTATCCAACAGTTTCAGCGCCGAATCCCGGGCGGTGGAGGTGGCCACCGCCGCCG
The DNA here is from genome assembly GCA_910585525.1 of uncultured Angelakisella sp. Classification (GTDB taxonomy): domain Bacteria; phylum Bacillota; class Clostridia; order Oscillospirales; family Ruminococcaceae; genus Angelakisella. The sequence goes on along the minus strand of CAJUFR010000030.1, from coordinate 5,806 downwards.
GGATGTCCTGCCGGTCCAGGTACTCCAGCAGGGGGAACAGCCCCGGCTTCACCGGCACCGGGTGGTCCAGCAGGTACTGGTCCCACAACTCCCGGGCCCGGGCCCGTATCTCCTCAAAGGGATAGTCCGGCCCGTAATGCTCCAGGTGGATGCGGCGCACCTCCTGCACCGCCCGCCCCATGATGAGGGGCTTCAGGTCCTGGTACGGGATGCCCCGCTCCTCACTGGCTTGGCGCTGGAACTCCCCGCTGGTGCGTTCGGTGTCCAGCATCAGCCCGTCCATATCGAAGATGACGGCTCGTATCATAGCCTGCTTCCCCCTTATCATGCTTTATTTAATAGTTTACCAGATTTTTACGCGTTTTGAAAGGTCTTTTGTCCTAATTTTAACTCAACTTTTCGTTTTTTGCGCCAAACACCCCGGCCCCTCCTCCATCGGATGGTGTCGCTTTCTGTTTTGGGGAAAATATTTATTGTTTTTCGATAAAAATATATTGATTTTCGATTTCCCTTGTGGTATGATAAAAACAACAAGGAGACAAGAGGAGTGTTTTTGTATGTGGACGAAGGATTATTCCATTCGGCTTTCGGTCTTTTTCACCCGGCTGTTCCTGGTGCTGTTGGCGGCGGGGCTGTTCCTGGCCCCCCAGGTGGTGGGGTGGTTCATCCAGTCCACCGGGGGCCGGCCGGTGTTCACCGGGCGCATCTGCGCCGCCTTCTACTGCTGCGCCGGGCCGGCGGCGGTGCTGCTCTGGTCCCTGGACCGGCTGCTGGCCGCCCTCTCCCGGGGGGAGGTGTTCACCGCCGGCAACATCGCCCTTCTCCGCCGCTGTTCCTGGTGCTGCATGGTGGTGGCGGCGGTCTGTCTGGGGTTCACCGTCGCCCTGTTCTACTTCCTGCTGGTGGCGGCGGCGGCAGCCTTTATCGGCCTGATCCTGCGGGTGGTGAAAAACGTCTTTCAGCAGGCCATGGCTCTGAAGGAAGAGAACGACTATACCATATGAAAGGGGGCTTCCCATTGGCCATCCTGGTGAATCTGGACGTGATGATGGCGAAGCGGAAGGTCTCCGCCGGGGAACTGGCCGAGCGCATCGGCATCACCCCCGCCAACCTCTCCATCCTCAAAAACAACAAGGCAAAGGCCATCCGCTTTTCCACCCTGGAGATGATCTGCAAGGCGCTGGACTGCCAGCCCGCCGATATTTTGGAGTATAGACCCGATTAGAGAAGCGAGGTATCAAAAAATGAACAACACCCCATCCGTCCCGGGCGCCCCTGCGCCCGCTGCCACCGGCGCGCCCCAAAACGCCCCAACCCCCGTCTATCCCGTCAACCGCCCGGGGGAGCCCTGGCAGTTCGCCCCGCCCCCCGTTCCCCGGCAGCCGGTGCCCGCTGCCATGGCCGACGGGGTGATGGCGCTGGCCATCCTCCCCCTGGCCTGGTGGTTCTGCCACCTCTGTCTCACCGGCTGGCTGGGGCTGGGGGTGACACTGTTCACCGCCGCCTTTGTTGCCGCCGTCCTCTGCTACCGCCGGGGGGCGGGGCTGGCCGTCCCAAAAAGCGGCATGCCCTGGCTGGGGGTGATGGCCCTTTCCGCCCTGAATTTCACCGTGGTGGACAACGGCCTTCTTGCCTGGCTGGACCTTCTGTTCCTGGTGGCGGTCACCGCCTACTGGGTGGCTGTGGTGAACGGCACCCGCATCCGGGACCGGCTGGGGGAGCACCTTGCCGCCGACCTGGTGAACCACCTCTTTGTGGTCCCCTTCCAGAACTTCGGCTGCCTGACAGCGGTGGCGAAGAAGGCCCTGTCCAAGACCAAGCTGGGCCGGGAGTTGGGCATCGTGCTCCTCTCCTGCCTCTGCTCGGTCCCGCTGCTGTGGTACGTCTGCTTGCAGCTGTCCCGGGTGGACGGCGGCTTCTCCCGGCTGCTGGAGGAACTGTCCCGCCTGTTGAGCCTGGAGAACATCCTCTCGGTGACCACGGTACTGGTGGTGCCGGTGGCCTTCTACCTCTACGGCCTGCTGTACGGCAGCCAGCACCGGCGGTACACCGCCACCCTTACGGCGGAACAGCTGGACCAGGCCGCCCAGAAGCGCCATATCCTGCCCCCGGCGGCAGCCTACACCCTTCTCACCCTCCTCTGCCTTGTCTACACCCTCTTTTTCCTGGTGGGGGCGGCGGGGATGCTCTCCTTTGCCCGGTCGGTCCACACCCCCTGGGAGTACGCCGGCTTTGCCCGGGACGGCTTCTTTGAACTCTGCCGGGTGTCGGTGGTGAACCTGCTGGTGCTGTGGGGACTGCGGCTGTTCCAAAAGACCTCCCCCCAACGGCCCACCGTGGCAACACGGATCTTCGATAGCCTTCTCTGCTGCCAAACGCTGCTCCTCATCGCCCTGGCCCTCTGCAAGATGGGACTGTACATCCGCTATTGCGGGGTCACCTGGCTCCGGGTCTGTACCACCTGGTTTATGGTGCTGTTGGCGGTGGTGTTCGGGCTGATGCTCCTCTCCCAGTTCCGGGAGATCCCCCTGGCGCGGTGGGCCGCCGCCAGCTTCTGCGCCCTGTTCCTGATCCTCTGCTGGATGGACGTGGACGGCCTGGTGGTGAAAAACGCCATCTGGCGGTACGAGGTGACGGGGGACCCCCACGCCATCTCCTACGTGGACCTGTCCGCCAGCGCCAGCGCCGGGGCCTCGGACCTCTACGCCCTGTGGCAGAGGGAATCGGCCAAGGCAGAGTCCCCTGTCCTCCCCCGGCTGGAGGAACTGCTGGAGAAGGCGGGGTACCTGCGGGCCTGGGGGGACCCCACCGGGGACAGCATAATGAACTGGAACCTCCAACGGAGCCAGGCGAAAGCCATCGGCCGGCTGTTCCTCCCCTCCCCTCAGCCGGAGGTGGCAGACTTTCCCACCGTCGGGGAGGGGGCGGAAGGATAGCGGCAAAACCAAAGATATGATATAATGAATGGCAGGCGGCGTGCCGCCGCTGTCATGCTCTACACGGCCCCTGCGGGGCCTTATGTGGGTGCAGGACGATAGCGGGTGCCTGGAGTCTTAGAACCCGTTCAGCATCTATCCGCACGTCTAGATACTGAACAGGTTCTTGACCAGGGCGGCCCGGTAGCTGCCATTCATTTTTGTTTTGACGTAGGGGGATGGGGAAGATGACCGTCGTGAACCTGGAGGCGGGGATGCCCACCGTGGCCACCGCCCAAAGCCTTTTGAGCCAATCGCTGCGCACCGCCAAGGCCAATGGCACCCGCCTGGTGAAGCTGATCCACGGCTACGGCTCCACCGGCAAGGGCGGGGCCATCCGGGGGGCGGTGCGCCGGGAACTGGCCGACCGCAAGCGCCGGGGGCAGATCACCGCCTTCATCCCCGGGGAGGAGTTTTCCCCCTTTGACGAGGACACCCGCAAGGCCCTGTCCCGCCACCCGGACCTGGCCAAGGACCGGGACTACAGCCGCCAAAACCACGGTATCACCATCGTCGTGCTGTGACAGGGAGGGGGGATGCGCCATGAAGAAGAAGGTCAACGCCGTCTGCGCCGTCCTCTGCGGGCTGCTGCCGGTGTGGGGGCTGCTGGTGCTGCTGGCCCGGCGCAGCCCCGACGGGGTGGAGCGGTGGTACAGCCAGGGCTTCTACCCGGTATGGGCTCGGGCCCTCATCACCGTCACCAGTCCCCTGCCCTTCTCCCTGGCGGAGGTCCTGGTCATCGGGGCGGCCCTGCTGGCGGTGTGGTGGCTGGTCAGCTTTGCCCGGGCCCTTTGGAAGGGGGACAGGCCCCGGTGGGGCATCGCCAGGGACTACCTGCTTTGGGGGGGCGGCGCCTGCTCGGTGGTGCTCACCCTTTTCCTGCTGGGGGGTGGCTTCAACTACTACCGCCACACCTTCACCCAGATGAGTGGCCTCGCCCCTGTGGCCTCCCCCCTGGAGGAACTGGAAAGCCTCTGCCGGGAGCTGGCCGCTGACGCCAACGCCCTGCGGGAGGGGCTGCCGGAGGACGCCGCCGGGGTGACCCTTCTGGCCCAGTCTCATCAGGAGATGGCCCGCACCGCCGCTGCCAGCTACCAGCGGCTGATGGAGGATCAGCCGGGGTGGGACTACTTCCAACTCAGCACCCGCTGCCTGCCCAAGGCGGTGTTTTTCTCCGAGGCCATGTCCTACATGGAGATCGTGGGAGTGTTCTTCCCCTACACCGACGAGGCCAACGTCAACGTCCACACCACCGATTTTGACATCCCCTTTGCTGCCTGCCACGAGTTGGCCCACATCAGCGGCTTCATGCGGGAGGACGAGGCCAACTTCCTGGCCTACGCCGCCTGCCGGGCGTCGGAGGACCGGTTCTTCCGGTACAGCGGGGCTCTCACCGCCTACATACACGCCGGGAACGCCCTTTACGCCAAGGACCCGGAGCGGTGGCGCTCCGTGGCGGAGGGCCTCAGCGAGGGGGTGCGCCAGGACCTGGAGGCCAGTTCGGCTTATTATCAGGCTCATCATACTTCCTTTGGGGAGTTTTCTACTAAAGTGAATGATACTTACCTGAAGGTGAACAGCCAGCCCCAGGGGGTGGCTACCTATGGCCGGATGGTGGACCTGCTGCTGGCGGAACGGCGTGGGAGGTGAGGGGCGCTCCTGCCGGCGCGGTTTGGCGGTCCAAATCCGAACTATAAATCCTGTCTGGGGCATTATGAAACTTTTTTGCAGGCTGTCAAACGGAATTATTTTAGTCCTATCCTTACTGCCTGCAAAGCGATGAAAGTCTCTGAACGATCTGCCCGGGACGATGAGAAGTCAAAAGGACGTAAAACCTGATGAAATATATCTCCTTCGTTTTCCAGGATGTTACGCTGTTCAACGATACCGTCATAAACAATATTCGCCTTGGAAATCCAAACGCAACGGATGAGCAGATCATGGCGGCAGCAAAGGCGGCGTACTGTGACGAGTTTGTACGAGAAATGCCAGACGGCTATCAAACGCTTCTTGGAGAAAATGGCAGTACCTTGTCGGGCGGTGAGCGGCAGCGTATTTCTATTGCCCGTGCGCTGCTGAAGGATGCCCCCATCATTCTTCTTGACGAGGCTACGGCCTCCCTTGACCCCGAAAACGAGGTTCTGGTTCAAAAAGCGATTGCGAAATTGGTAGAGGGCAAGACGGTCATTATGATCGCCCACCGCCTGCGTACAGTGGTCGATGCAGATCAGATTCTTGTCCTGGAGAATGGAAGTCTGGCAGAAAGCGGAACCCATGAAGAACTGATGGCGAAAAAGGGCCTTTACCAGAAGCTATACCACATCCAGCAGGAAAGTCTTGGCTGGGCCGTTTAAGAGGTGGCTATGAAAAAATCCATGCGTCGGGTGAAGATTATTTGGAAGCTGTGCTGGTAGTCAAAAAGCAAAAAGGTATGGTGCGTTCCGTTGACCTTGCCGGACACATGGGTTTCTCCAAGCCCAGCGTCAGTCATGCGGTCAGCATCTTGCGGGAAGGCGGCTTTTTGCTTGTCGATGCAGATGGTTTTCTTAGTTTGACCGACATAGGAACGGCAGTTGCCGAAAAAATCTATGACCGGCATTGCTTTTTTACAGAGATGCTGACCGATGCGGGCGTATCAAAGGAAGTTGCCGAGCAAGATGCCTGCCGGATTGAACACGCCATCAGTGATGAAAGTTTCCGGCTTTTAAAAAGCAACTATGACATACTAAGGGGGAAAACGGATGGGGATTGATCTGTTCTTCATCCGCTCATTCCTTGACTGCAAATCCCCCAAGAGCTCCGCCGCGTCCTTGGAAAAGGTGATAAGGTCG
>CAJUFR010000029.1 GCA_910585525.1 uncultured Angelakisella sp. | reverse complement strand
GCGGTTCCTCGCCCGGCGGGCTCGAAACAGCTTAGTTATAATACCACACCCTATATGGGGTTGTCAACACCTTTTTTGATTTTTTTCAAAAAATTTGTCGCCGGACAGTCTTTTCGTAAAAACCACAGCTTCGCTCCCGCTTTTATCGTATCTACCCGCAAATCTCATAGCCTTTCCCGCTTCCTTAGCCACCGGTGATACACCGGGCCGTCCTCCGGCGGCTGGCTCGTTGGCTCCAGCATCCCCTGTCTGATCATCTCCTCCATCCGCAGCGCCACCCAGGCGTCGGAGATGCCCAGGCGGTGCCGGCCCAATATCTCGCCGATGAGCCTGGCCTGGTGGAACTCCTCCGGGGCTTTTTCCAATGTATCCAATATCCAGGGGTCATAGAAGTCCTCCCCCACCCCACGAAGACGGCCGTTGATCACCGCCCGCAGCGGGGCTTCTCTGGTCTCCTCCCATTCCCGGGCCAGGGCCCTGCAAAGGATCTCCTCCGCCTGCTCCCCCAGGGACAGGTACCGCCCCCACCGGGCGGGATCAATCTCCCCCCAGCCGCTGTCATGCTGCACCAATGTTCCCGGCTCCTCCCCGGCCTCCCAGCCGGGCAGCTTCACCAGCCACACCTCCCCGTGGCTTGGCAGCCGGGTCAGCAGGGACATGAACCAGCAGAGGCCGCTGCGCTCCTCGGGTTCGTCGCTGTACCAGACCCGCGCCGGCTCCCCCGCTTCGATCCGACGGAGCAGGGTATCGGTGGTCTCCTTCCCCCGGGAGATCAGTTCCTCCATCACCTCCCCGCCGTTGGGGTAGATGGAAAACTGCCGCCCCAGCATCTGCCGCCGGTCCTCCCAAATATCCGCCCCCTGGGGGATGGCCCCCTGGCTGAGACCAAGGGAAAAGCCGTAGCTGTCCCCGGGGCTGCCATCCATGGGGACCGCCTTCTCCCAGGCCCGGCGTTCCCGCTCCTCGTATTCTCTGGCAGCCCTTTCCAACTCCTCCGGGGTGCCGGGGCTGCCGTCCTCCCGGAGGAGGATCACACTGGTAGCCCCGCCGATCACACCCCCCTCCCGGCAGGACTGGGCCACCTTCAGGCTGCCCAGGGCGCTATCACTGAATACAATATTCAACATAACGATACCTCCTGTTTACCGCTTCTCCAGCGCCGCCTTGTACAACTCCCCTTTTTTGTACCCCGAATCCGCCGCCACGCTTTTGGCGGCGTCGGAGAGGGAGACCCCGCAGGCGCTGGTCTGCACCACCAACGCCACCGCCTCCTGGAAGCTGAGGGCCGGCCCCTCCTTGGGCGGGGCGCCCTCCAGGATGAGGACGAATTCCCCCTTGGGCTCCTTCTCCCGGTACATCTCGATAGCCTGGGCCAGGGTGGTGCGGATGTACTCCTCATAAATCTTGGTGATCTCCCGGCAGAGGGTGACCCGGCGCTCCCCGCCAAAGGCCGCCGCCATATCCGCCAGGGTGGCCCGCAGCTTGTGGGGGGCCTCGTAGAAGATCAGGGTACGGGGGTCCTCCTTCACCTCCTCCAGCCGCTCCCGGCGGCTGGCCGGCTTCACCGAGAGGAACCCTTCAAAGGCGAACCGCCCGGTGGGCAGCCCCGACGCCGCCAGGGCGGAGAGGGCGGCGGTTGGCCCCGGCACCACCCGCACCGGTATCCCGGCGCCGTGGCAGAGGGCCACCAACTCCTCCCCGGGGTCGCTGACGCAGGGCATCCCGGCGTCGGTGACGATGGCGCAGCTTTCTCCCCCCTGGATGCGGCGGAGTATCTGCTCCCCCCGCTCCCGGAGGTTGTGCTGGTAGTAACTCACCATCGGTTTTTTGATGCCGAAGTGGTTCAGCAGCTTGACGCTGACCCGGGTATCCTCGGCGGCGATAAAGTCCACCTGCTCCAGCACCTCCAGCGCCCGGGGGCTCATGTCCCCCAGGTTGCCGATGGGTGTGCCCACGATGTACAGCACTGACATCTATCTCATCCTTTCCCCAACGGGTTCATAATGGTATCTCTCCAGGATAGCCGCCACCTGCTCCGGCTCCAGCTTCCCGAAGGGCCGGAGAGGAGGGGGTATCTCCTCCTTCTCCCCCAGGGGCAGCCAGTTCCACAGGATGTCCCGCCACTCTCCCTGCTTGTACCCCGCCTGGGGATAGACAGCCAGGTCCCGGAACCCCAGCTTCCGGTGGAACCTCTCGCTGGCGGGGTTGGGGTGGGCGATGCAGCCGTAAAGGTTCCGAACCCCCTGGGCCTCCAGCAGCGCCATCAGGCAGCGGTAGAGGGGGGCCGCCAGCCCTTTCCCCCGGGCGGCGGGGGCCAGGTAGATGGAACTCTCCGCGTCCCACTGGTAGGCCGCCCGGCTCTGGTACCGCCCGGCGTAGGCGTAGCCGGTGACCTGTCCCTCCTGTTCCAGGGCCAGCCAGGGGTAGCGGGGCAGGGTGGTCTCGATCCGCTCCCGGAACTGTTCCAGGGAGGGGACCTCATACTCAAAGGTGACCACGGTATCCCGGACAAAGGGGGCGTAGATGTCCAGCATCCCCCCGGCGTCATCGGGGACCGCCAGCCGAATGCGGTTCACAGGCTCTCCTCCTTTCCATAGATGGCCAGCACCTCCCGGGTAAAGCCGCCGCCGGGGTCCTCCATCAGCAGCGGGGCCTCCACCTGGAGGAAGGGCTTGCCCCCCTTCCTCCCCTCCAGCAGGAAGAGCCAGGGCGGGGTGTTTGCCAGCTTCTGGACCAGGCGCAGCCGCTTGGGCTCCAGCCCCGCCCCCCGCAGCGCCTCCATAGCGTCGGGCAGCTGCCCCGGCCGGCCGCAGAGGCAGAACCGCCCCCCGTACCGCAGCAGCCGGGCCGCCGCCCCCGCCACGGCGGGGAGGTCGCATTCCACCTGGTGCCGGGCCGCCAGCCGGTGGGGGGACTGGGCGGGGGCCCCGGTGCCGGGGCGGTAGTAGGGCGGGTTGCAGCTGACCAGGTCCAGGGAGGCGGGGGGGATGTCCCCGGCCTCCAGCTGCCGCAGGTCCCGGTGCACCGGCACCAGCACCCCCTCCAGCCGGTTCTCCCGGACGGTAAGGTCCATCTGCTCCACCGCCTGCTCCAGCAGTTCCACCCCGTAGGCCACCCAGGGCCGCCGCTCCCGGCGGAGCCAGAGCAGGGGGATGATGCCGCAGCCGGAGCAGAGGTCGCAGACCTTCTCCCCCTGCCGGGGCCGGGAAAACCCGGCCAGGAGAAAGGCGTCGGTGCCGAACCGGTGCTCCCGGCTGACACAGAGGCGGAAGGGAGGGATCTCCTCAAAGGTGTAGGCGCCGGGCATGGGGAGCACCTCCCTTTCTGTAAGATGATATAAGATAATAATGGTAATAGTATAGCACAGGGCGGCGGGGCGGGGCAACCGGGACAAGTTCCCCTTGACAACCGCCCCTCCAAGGACGATAATAATGAGGAAAAAAATCATCACGAGGTATCAACAAAGATGGACTACGAATTTGAACTGCGCAACTACCCCCGCCTGGAGGGCAAGGACATCGTGCTGCGGCGCTTCACCCTGGGGGACGCCGGGGACGTCTTTGAGTACGCCAGCGACCCGGAGGTCACCGAGCACCTCACCTGGGCCCCCCACGGGCACATCGAGGACACCATCAGCATCATGAAGAAGCTGTTCCTCAACAACCCCTACATGTACGCCATCACCCTGCCGGAAAGCGACAAGTGCATCGGTTCCATCGACATCCGCATCGTGGAGAAGCACAACTACGCCAGCTTCGGCTTCTGCCTGGCCCGGCCCTACTGGGGGCGCGGGTACATGACCCAGGCCCTGGAACTCATCATCGAACTGAGTTTCCAGAAGCTGGGGCTGCACCGGATGGAGGGCTACCACAGCCCCGAGAACCCCGCCGTGGGCAGGATCATGGAGAAGTGCGGCATGGTCCGGGAGGGCCTTACCCGCCAGTCCGCCCTGGTGAAGGGGGAGTACCGGGACGAGATCATCTACGGCCGCGTTGTCACCGACCCCGCCCCTGTCATCTAACGATCAATCCCCCCGACCGCGCAAAGACCCGGGCCTTTTCGGCCCGGGTCCTGTTTTTATTCACTTTTGGCCTAGATTCGTTCGTCTGACTTCCGGTCTTTGGATTTCCGGGGCCTGTACGCGATCTATGGTCTGCGGTCCTACCGCTTCTCTGGCTTTGCGTCCGCCCTTTTTCATCCATGCGGGAGTTCGTTCCCGCTTCCTCCAGGCTCTCCGGTCAGGCCCGTCCAGCATGGCGGCTTTTGCCGTCTCCCGGAGGTCTCCCCTCCGCCTGGGCGCGGGTCCTGCTTCTGGCGCTGGGTTTTCAGGCATTATCGGATGGGATGGCGGCCCGGGACCGGCTGTGACCGGTCACAAAGCCCTGTTGCGTCGCCGTGTCCACTGGACTCACCCCTTTCTTTGTCATCTCATGGCATTGGGTCGCTGCCGGGTCTGCCTAGTACATTGGGATCTGGTCCTTTCGCTTTTTCTTCCCGGCGTCAAGTACCTAGTACATCGGAGTTTCCCTTTCCTTGGACTCTGCCATCTGTTCAGAAACTGAGGAGTACATGGGAACCAGTCCTTCCTTTCGGCTTTCTTGGCTTCTCTCGTTTCCTTTCTGTTTCCTTGACTATAGGATACCACAGCTTTCCCGCTTTGTCAATAGGTCTAGTTTCTTTTCATAAAAATTTCATATTTTATTTAAGATGCCAGTATATCTTGTGGGTGCCCGGCGGGGTACACAAAATATAGGGTCAGCGGGGCTGGAGCACCAGGGCGCTGACGCTCCCCAGGGTCAGGCGGATGGCCTCGTAGCCGTCCTCCACCAGCAGCTGCTCCACCTTGACGTTGCCGTTCCAGACAAAGCCGGTGCTGCCCCGGGGGACACACTCTTCCGCCGCCGGGTCCCATTCATACCGGTCCCCGTTTTCCGTCTCCAGCAGCAGCCGCCCCGCCGTCACCTCGGCCCGGACATAGGAGATATCCAGCTCCACCTCCCGGGGGCCCTCCATGGACAGCAGCAGCAGCTGGTCGGAGACCGGCTCCTCCTCGGTGAGGCGATGGCCGGCGATGACCGCCATCTCATCGGTGAGGAGCGCCTCGGCCATCTGGTTTTCCAGCCAGTACTCCCCCTCCGCCTCCCGGTATTCCCCGGTGTCCAGGTCGTAGAGGACCGGGTGGAACTGGTAGAGGTGGTTCATCTCGCTGAAGAAGGCCAGCCGCCCCGACGGGCTGAAGTCCACGCCGTTGGCCCATTTTTCGATGGGGTTGCCCCCGTCGACGCCTGGGGTATGGTAGGGGGGCTCCGGCCACTGGCAGTCCCAGATGACCTCCCCCCGGCTGCCGTCGGCGGCGCCGTAGAGGATACGCCCCTGGCCGTCCTGCCAGCAGGCGGTGTCCCGGGCCAGGTCATAGCTGTACCACGCAAGGTCGCTTTCCGACGCCCGGGCCCACTCCGGGTCCTTCTCCGGGTCCAGCTGCTCCCACTCCTCCCCGGGGGTCCCCATCCTCCAGCGGTGGACCGTCTTGCCGTCGGTGACCCGCAGCATCCCGTCTGCCAGTTTCTCCGCCTGGGTGCGCCAGGGGTCGGCCCCTTCCAACAGGAGGGTGCGCTCCCCGGTCCTCCCCTGGCAGTAGTAGAGTTGGGGGGCATTGATCTCCCCGTCTGACCTGTTGGGGGAGGTGTAACTCATCAGCAGAAAGCCCTCCCGGTCCCCGGTGACAGGCTGGACAAACCACCCCAGCCTTTCCGGCACCTCCACCCGGATGGGGTACTCCGCCGCCACCGCCGCCAGGTCGGGGTCAAGGTCGGGCTGGCTGGCGGAGGACGGCTCCGGCTGGCTGGGGCTTTGGCTCCCCGCCGGGGCCTGTGGCTGCCCCGGGGCGCAGGCGCAGAGGGCCGCCAGGGCCATGGCTACCAGCAGACTGAAGCATCTTTTCATGGTCTACCTCCTTTTGGTCAGGCGTTGTTCACCGGCGGGTAGTCGAACAGTTCGTCCATACGGTCATTCAGCATAGCGGCCAGTTCGGGAACGGGGTAGAGGGTCCCCACCTCGAACTCCACCGTGTGCATGGCGTCCCCGACTGTAGGGATAAAATACTCCCGGGTGTCGTCGTAAAGCAGCGCCCCGGTGGCGAAATCCACAATGTCACAGTATTTCAGTCCGGCGGTGGCCGGGTCGATCTTCCCTTCCTGGATGGCGGTCTCCAGCAGTTCCGGGTAACGGAAGTCCTGGCGGTAGAGACCGGCGGACTCCTGGATGAACGCAGAAAAAGAGCCCATCTCAAAGTCCTCGTTGGTATCCCCGTGGCCGGCGATCTTCCCGTCGCTGTCGTAGGCCAGGAAATAATATCTCTTGTCAAACAGGAGATGATCCCCCAGCTTCTCCCCGGCCAGGAGTTTTTCCAGCAGCGCCTGCATCTCCTCCCGGCCGCTGGTGCCGGTGGTGTACCTGGGGACCAGCCGGGTGTTGTCCCCGGTCACCCCCGGAACATCGATGATATCGGTGCCCTTGAGTTCCGGGGCGCCGTCCAGGTAGTAGCTGTTCATGATGGCCGCCACCGGGTCCCGCTTTAGGTATCCCTGGAGTTTGTCCATCGTCTCGGGGGAGTTTTCCAGCACCCCGTAGGTCTCCCGGTCCAGCAAAAAGCTGGTTTTCTCCTCCCCCAGGGGGAACACCATGTCGGAAAAGGCGGCAAGCCGCTCCTCCTTGGCGGTACCCTCCGGCGCCGCCATACACTGGATGCTCACCCTCTGCTCCTGGTCGTAGCAGAGCCGGATGTACTCGAACTCCTCCGCCATCCCGGCCCAGTCGGTCTCCCCCTCCGGGGTGACCCACTCAAAGGCACAGGCGGCAGCCTTCAGTTCCTCCCGCTGGAACCGCCCCGCCAGCAGGTCCAATATCTCCCGGTACTCCGGGGCGTTTTTATCCAGGGCGGTCTCCCCGGCCCGGCTGGCCACCAGGATGCGGTCCGGCTCCCCCAGCAGCTGGACGGGATGGGTGACAGCCCGGGGGGCGTCGGGGTCCGCCTCCGGGGCGGGCTGGCTGGCGGAGGACGGCTCCGGCTGGCTGGGGCTTTGGCTCCCCGCCGGGGCCTGGGGCTGCCCCGGGGCGCAGGCGCAGAGGGCCGCCAGGGCTATGGCCAGCAGCAGGGCAGATATCTTTTGGACATTTTTTCCCATAACAAACAGACCTCCTAATGTTGGTTTTATTCATATAACGTCGGAGAAGGGCGTTTTATTTCAACCATCTCCGCTTTTCGATTGATTTTTTCCCCGCTTTTGTATATACTAGAAGTAGGAAAATCCCTACTTTCTTGATTTTTGGGAGGAATGATGCTATGTTGGCAAAGGCTTTTGTTGATAACGCCAAAGTGATGGCAAAGGGTCAGGTGACCATCCCAAAGGATATCCGCAGGGTGCTGGGGGTGTCCAGCGGCGACCGTGTCTCCTTTATCGTGGAGGGGAACACGGTGCGGCTCATCAATTCCGCTGTTTACGCCATGCAGCTGCTCCAGCAGGAGATGAGCGGAGAAGCCCAGCGGGCGGGTCTTTCCTCTGATGATGACGTCATGGAACTTGTGCGGGAACTGCGCAGCGAGGAGGATACACAGTGAGGGTCCTCATCGACACCAATGTTCTTATCTCCGCCGCCCTGGACCCCAACGGGGTCCCCTGCAAAGCATATCAGAAAGCCGCCTTGAACCCGAACCGGGGATTGATCTGCGAGCAGAACGTGGAGGAGTTGCGGCGGATCTTCCACAAAAAGTTCCCTCACCGCATGGCGTCTCTGGAAAAATTTCTTTCGGTCGCGCTGTTGTCCTTGGAACTGGTGCCGGTCCCGGAGGACGAACTGCCGGAGGAAGGTCTGATTCGGGACCCCAAGGACCGCCCCCTTCTCCGGGCCGCCCTTGCGGCAAACACCGATATCTTTCTTACCGCTGACAAGGACTTTCTGGAATCGGATGTAAAAAAGCCACGCATCATGACGCCATCTGAATTTTTGACTTTGATGGATTAGACAAAAAGCGCCCAGGGTCCCGTTGGTCCCCAGGCGCTTTTTATTTTTGCCTATCCGGCGGCTCAGATCAGTTCGATGATCGCCATCTCGGCGGCGTCGCCGCGGCGGGGGCCGGTCTTGATGATCCGGGTGTAACCGCCGTTGGTCTCCTTGTACTTGGGGGCCAACTCGTCGATGACCTTCTTGGCCACGGTCTCCTTGGTGATGTAGGAATAGACCTGGCGCTTGGAGTGCAGGTCGCCTTTCTTGGCGACGGTGATCATCTTTTCGGCCATGGACCGGACTTCCTTGGCACGGGTCACGGTGGTCTCTATCTTGCCGTTCTCCATCAGGAAGGTCACCATGGCTCTCAGCATGGCCTTTCTGTGGTCAGAGGTTCTTCCCAGCTTTCTGACTCCTGGCACTGTAATCACTCCTTAGTCCTGTTTTGGGGTGGGGCCCGTCGGCCCCGGGGTCCCGGACACCGGGGGCAGGGGGTCGCCCCCTCACTCCTCCTCGGTGTTCAGGTTGAAGCCTAACGCCTCCAGCTTGCTGATGACCTCCTCCAGGGACTTTTTGCCCAGGTTGCGGACCTTCATCATCTCGTCCGGGGACTTGTTGATCAGGTCCCCTACCGAGTTGACCCCGGCACGCTTGAGGCAGTTGAAGGCGCGAACAGACAGGTCAAGTTCTTCAATGGTCATCTCAAGGACCTTGTCCCTACCGGTGTCCTCTTTCTTCTCCATGATCTCGGTAGAACCCACCTCGTCGGAAAGCTCCACAAAGTGGTTGAGCTGTCTATTGAGGATCTTGGCGGCAAGGCTGACTGCTTCCTTGGCGGAGATGGTCCCGTCGGTCCATACCTCCAGGGTCAGCTTGTCGTAGTCTGTGATCTGTTCCACGCGGGTGTTCTCCACGCTGTAGTTCACCTTCAGCACCGGGGTGTAGATGCTGTCCACAAAGATGGTGCCGATGGGCGCTTTGTCCCCGTCCAGCTGCTTGTTGCGGTCGGAGGAGACATAGCCCTGGCCCTTTTGCAGCACCAATTCCATCGACAGCTTGGCGCCCTCCGCCAGGGTGGCGATGTGCATACCGGGGTCCAGCACCTCCACCTCGGAGGAACCGGAGATGGAACCGGCGGTGACCTGGCATTCCCCTTCCGCGGCGATCTTCACCCGAACGGGCTCGTCGCAGTACAGCTTGGCGGTAAGGCCCTTGATGTTGAGGATGATCTCGGTGACATCCTCCTTAACACCGGGGATGGTGGAAAACTCGTGCTGGATACCGTCGATCTTCACCGAAGACACGGCCACGCCAGGAAGTGAGGAGAGCAGCACCCTTCTCAGGCTATTGCCCAAGGTAATGCCAAAGCCTCGGTCCAGGGGCTCCGCCACGAACCTGCCATAGGTGCCGTCGGGCTTGAGCTCTGTCGTCTCGATCCTTGGCTCGATGATCTTTACCATGTAAATTGACCCTCCTTGTCAGACGTCGTCTTTCTTCCCATAGCTGATGTTGCCCCTCCCCCAGCCGGGGGACGGGCCGCGATGGCTGTCCCACAGTGGATCACTTGCTGTAAAGCTCGACGATGAGGTGCTCGGCAACATCAAAGTCGATGTCCCCGCGGTCGGGAAGGTTCAGCACCCGGGCCTCCATCTTGGCGGCGTCCACATCCAGCCACTTGGGGGTGGGGCGGGAGGCGTTGGCCTCTACCACGGCCTTGATCTTGTCGGAGGAACGGCTGCCCTCGGCGATGGTGAGGACGTCGCCGGCCCGCAGCTGGATGGAGGGGATGTTGGCCTTGTGGCCGTTCAGACGGAAGTGGTTGTGCCGCACCAGCTGGCGGGCTTCCTTCCGGCTGCTGGCAAAGCCGCAGCGGTAGGCGATGTTGTCCAGGCGGCTCTCCAGCATACGCATCAGGTTCTCACCGGCCATGCCGGGCTTGCGGGAGGCTTCCTCGAAGTACTCCCGGAACTGGCCCTCCAGCACGCCGTAGTAGCGGCGGGTGGACTGCTTGGCGCGCAGCTGCATGCCGTACTCGGACTGCTTGCGCATCCGGGCCTTGCCGTGCTGGCCGGGGACGGCCTCGCGGCGGGTGACGGCGCACTTATCGGAATAGCATCTTTCGCCTTTCAGGAACAGCTTTTTGCCCTCCCGGCGGCAAAGTCTGCAACTGGGTCCGGTATATCTTGCCATAGTTAAAACACCTCCTGTTTATACTCTGCGGCGCTTGGGCGGACGGCAGCCGTTGTGGGGGATGGGGGTCACGTCCTTGATCATGGTGACCTCCAGTCCGGCCCCCTGCAGGGCGCGGATAGCGGCTTCACGGCCGGCGCCGGGGCCCTTGACGTACACCTCGACGGTCTTGAGGCCGTGCTCCATGGCGGCCTTGGCGGCTACCTCGGCAGCGGTCTGGGCGGCGTAGGGGGTGGACTTCCGGGAGCCCCGGAATCCCAGCCCGCCGGAACTGGCCCAGGAAAGGGCGTTGCCCTGGGTGTCGGTGATGGTGACGATGGTGTTGTTGAACGTGGACTGGATGTGAGCGGCGCCGCGCTCGATGTTCTTGCGCTCCCGTCTTTTGCGGATGACTGTTTTCTTTGCGGCAGTTTTCGCCATTCTCCTGTCCCTCCTTACTTCTTCTTGTTGGCGATGGTCTTGGCGGGGCCCTTACGGGTGCGGGCGTTGGTCTTGGTCCGCTGGCCCCGGACAGGCAGGCCCTTGCGGTGACGCACGCCGCGGTAGCAGCCGATCTCCACCAGACGCTTGATGTTCAGGGCGACGTTGCGCTTCAGGTCGCCCTCCACCGTCAGGTGGTGGTCGATGTACTCACGGATCTTCGCCTCGTCATCCTCGGTCAGGTCCTTGACCCGGGTATCGGGGTCAACGCCGGTGGCGGCCAGGATCTCGGTGGCGGTCCGGCGGCCGATGCCGAAGATATAGGTCAGGCCGATCTCTACCCGCTTCTCTCTGGGCAGGTCGATACCAGCAATACGAGCCATAAAATTGCACCTCCTACGTTATCGTTTAACCCTGACGCTGCTTGTGCTTCGGGTTGTCGCAGATGACCATGATGCGGCCTTTGCGCTTGATGACTTTGCACTTTTCGCACATGGGTTTCACCGAAGGTCTTACTTTCATTGTGGGTTACCTCCTTTGGGGATTCCCTTTACTGCTGTTTACTTCGTTCTCCAAGTGATGCGGCCTTTGGTGAGATCATAGGGTGAGATCTCCACCGTCACTTTGTCGCCGGGCAGGATGCGGATATAGTTCATCCGCAGCTTGCCAGAGATATGCGCCAGGATCTGGTGCCCGTTGGGCAGCTCCACCTGAAAGTGCGCGTTGGGGAGGGCGTCCACAACTATGCCCTCGACTTCGATGACGTCTTGTTTCGACATTTGCAAATGCCTCCCTTACTCTACTACCATCTCTTCCGGGCGCAGCGCCGCCAGGGCGCGGCGCAGGGCTCTGTCGGAGCCGATCTGTGCCAGCTGGATGACGCCGCGGGTGGCCCGCAGGTGCTTGGGGTTTTTGCGCTTGGGGGACCCCAGGCCCCGCCGCCGCCCGTCGGCGATGCGGCAGCAGCCGTCCCGGTCCACCTCCACCACCACGTAGAAGCTGTCCTTGTCGTGGCCGGCGGCGGAATACACCACCTGTCCTTTTTGCAACATAGCGCCCTCCCCTACGGCCTGGTGAGGATCACCGGGCCGTTTTCGGTGATGGCTACCGTGTTCTCAAAGTGGGCGGAGGGTGTCCCGGTGGCGGTGCGGATGGTCCAGCCGTCCCGGCTGTCCTTCACCACGTCGTCGCCCCGCAGGTTGATCATCGGCTCGATGGCCAATGTCATGCCAGGGCGCAGCCGCTGGCCGTGGCCGGCCTTGCCGTAGTTGGGCACCTCCGGTTCCTGGTGCATCTGGCTGCCGATGCCGTGGCCCACGTACTCCTTCACCACGCCGAAGCCGTGGCTGCGGGCGTACTGCTCCACCGCCGATCCGATATCCCCCAGCCGGTTCCCCGGCTGGGCGGCCTGGATGGCCAGTTCCAGACATTTTTGGGTCACTTCCAGCAGTTCCCGGCACCGGTCGCTGGTGGCGCCGGCCGCCACGGTAAAGGCGTTGTCACCGTAAAAGCCCTTGTAGATGGCCCCGGTGTCGATGCTGACGATGTCCCCCTCCTGGATCCTGCGCCGTTTGCTGGGGATGCCGTGGATGACCTCCTCGTTCACCGACACGCAGGCGGCGGCGGGGAAGCCGCCGTAACCCAGGAAGGCCGGTTTGCCCCCCAGGGCGGCGATGGTCTGGCGGACCGCCCGTTCCACGTCCATGGTGGTATTGCCGGGCTGCACCGCTTTGACCCCCGCCATCAGCGCCAGGTGGGAGATCCGTCCCGCCTCCCGCATCAGTTCCAGTTCGCGGCTGGTCTTGAGCACGATCATCCCTGCTCCTCCAGCACCCGGAGGGTCGCTTCGGTGGAGGCTTCGATGGTGGTGCTGCCGTCGATCTCGCACAGCTTGCCCTGGCCGCGGTAGTAGTCCACCAGGGGCTCGGTGAGTTGATGGTAGGTGGCCAGCCGTTCCCGGATGGTCTCCGGCTTGTCGTCCTTGCGGACAGCAAGGCGGCCGCCGCACCGTTCGCACAGGTCCCCCGCGGAGGAGGGCTGGTTGATCAGGTGGTAGGTGGCGCCGCAGCCCTCGCAGACACGGCGGTTGCCCAGCCGTTCCTCGATGATCTGGTCCGGCACCTGGATATACAGTACCTTGTGGATCTCCACACCCATGGCGTCCAGGGCCTGGGCCTGGGGCAGCGTCCGGGGGAAGCCGTCCAGGATGAAGCCGTTTTTGCAGTCATCCTGGGCCAGCCGTTCCTTGACGATGCCGTTGACCACCTCGTCGGGGACCAGGCCCCCTTGGTCGATGATGGCCTTGGCCTGCATGCCCAGCTGGGTGCCGGCCTTGATGGCCTCCCGCAGCATGACGCCGGTGGAGATGGCGGGGATGTCCAGGCGCTCCCGGATGATCTCACCCTGGGTGCCCTTTCCCGCGCCGGGGGCTCCTAATAGGATCAGGTTCATCATGTCCTCCTTATTCCAGGAAGCCCTTGTAGTGGCGCATCATCATCTGGCTTTCCAGGCTGCGCACCGTATCCAGGGCGACGCCCACCAGAATGATGACCGAGGTACCGCCCAGGGCCACGTTGATGCCGGTCATGGCGGCGATGAGGATGGGGAGGATGGCGATAGCCGCCAGCATCAGCGCCCCCACCAGGGTGATCTTGGCGATGACCTTGGTGATGAAGTCCGAGGTGGGCTTGCCGGGCCGGATGCCGGGGATGGCGCCGTTGTTCTTCCGCAGATTATTGGCCATCTCGATGGGGTTATACTGGATGGCGATATAGAAGTAGTTGAAGCCGATGATCAGCAGGAAGTAAAGCACCGCGTACAGCAGGGAGCGGTAGCTGAACATGTTGAAGAAGGCGGTCCAGTAGGGATGCGCTATGGGGTCCAGGTTCAGGAAGCCGCCGATGGTGCCGGGGATGGCCAGGAAGGTGGAGGCAAAGATGACCGGCAGCACGCCGCTCATGTTCACCTTGATGGGCATAAAGGAGCTCTGGCCGCCGTACATCTTGCGGCCCACCACCCGCTTGGCGTACTGGACCGGGATGCGCCGCTCGGCGTTGTTCATCAGGACGATGAAGGCGACCTCCGCCAGGAAGACGATGCCGATCAGCGGGCCCCACAGCCACATGATGCCCCCCTGCTGGATCATGTTCCAGATCATATCGCCGATAGAGGCGGGGACCCGGGAGACGATGCCGGCGAAGAGGATGAGGGAGATGCCGTTGCCGATGCCCTTTTCGTCGATGCGCTCACCCAGCCAGACCACCAGCATGGCGCCGGCGGTAAAGGCGGAGATGATGGTCACCGCCGCCAGGGCGCCGAAGGCGCCGGTGGTGTAGGCCACCGCGCCGCTGGTGTTGCGGAACATGGTGTAGTAGGCCGCCGCCTGGAGCACTGCCAGGGCAACGGTGGTGTAGCGGGTGATCTTCTTCAGCCGCTCCTGTCCCTCCGGCCCCTCCTTTGCCATCCGCTCCAGGGCCGGGATGGCCACGGTCAGCAGCTGGATGACGATGGAGGCGGTGATATAGGGGGAGATGGAGAGGGCGAAGAGGGTGGCGTTGGAGAACGCGCCGCCGGTGAGCATATCCAGGTAGCCCAGCAGGCCGCCGCCGCTCACCATCAACTTCAGGAAGCTGGGGTCGATGAAGGGGACCGGGATGGCGGAGCCGATGCGTACCACCAGCAGGATGAGCATGGTGTAGATCAGCTTTTTGCGCAGGTCCTCTATCTTCCAGGCGTTCCTCAGCGTTTCAAACATTTATACCACCTCGGCCTTTCCGCCGGCCGCCTCGATCTTGCTCTTAGCGCCTTCGGAGAAAGCCGCTACTTTAACGGTCAGCTTCTTGGTGATCTCGCCTCTGCCAAGAATCTTGATGCCGTCACGAGTGTTCTTGACCAGGCCGGCCGCTACGATGGCTGCTTCGTCCACCACCGCGCCGTCCTCAAAGCGGTCCAGCTGGTCCACGTTGATGGCCTCGTACCGGGTGGCGAAGATGTTCACGAACCCTCTCTTGGGGATACGGCGCTGCAGGGGCATCTGGCCGCCTTCAAAGCCGGGGCGGACACCGCCGCCGCTGCGGGCGTTCTGGCCCTTGTGGCCCTTGCCCGCGGTCTTGCCCGCGCCGGACCCGTTGCCGCGGCCAACGCGGAACCGCTTCTTGACCGAACCGGGGGCGGGGGAAAGTTCACTCAGTTTCATGGTTACCTGCACCTCCTTACATTACGCGTTCTCCACCACGACCAGGTGGGAGATGGTGGCGATCTTGCCCCGGGTGGCAGCATTGTCCGGCTGGACGGTGCTCTGGCCGATCTTGCGCAGGCCCAGGGAGTAGGCAGTCGCGATGTGGTTCTTCTTCCTGCCGTTAAGGCTCTTCGCCAGTTTGATCTTGAGCTGTGCCATGTCGCTGCCTCCTTATCCTAAAATCTCTTTGGCGGTCCGGCCACGGATGGCAGCCACCTGCTCGGCATCCCGCAGGGAGGCCAGGCCCTTGACAGTGGCGGTGACCACGTTGCAGGGGTTGTTGGAGCGCAGGCACTTGGCGCGGATGTCCCGGATGCCGGCGACTTCCATCACCGCGCGGACAGGGCCGCCGGCGATGACCCCGGTACCCTCCGGGGCGGGCATCATCAGCACCTCGCCGGCGCCGAATTTGCCGATGACCTCGTGGGGGATGGAGGTCCCCTTCAGGGAGATCTTGATCATATGCTTTTTGGCGTCCTCAATGCCCTTGCGAATGGCGTCGGGAACTTCGGAGGCCTTGCCAAGCCCGAAGCCCACCAGGCCGTTGCCGTCGCCGACGACCACCAGGGCAGCGAACTTGAAGATACGGCCGCCCTTCACCGTCTTGCTGACACGGTTGATGGCTACGACCTTTTCGTTCAGATCCATTTTCGATGCGTCTATCCTTGCCAAAAGTATCCCTCCTTCGTTAGAACTTGAGTCCGCCTTCGCGGGCGCCCTCGGCCAGTTCCTTGACCCGGCCGTGGTAGACGAAGCCGCCGCGGTCGAATACCACTTCCTCGATCTCCTTGGCCTTGGCGCGCTCGGCGATCATCAGGCCCACCTTGCGGGCGGCCTCCTTGTTGCCGCCCGCCCCATCAAAGCCCTTGTCCAGGGTGGAGGCGGCAGCCAGGGTGACGCCGGCGGTGTCATCGATGAGTTGGGCATAGATGTGGTTGGCGGAGCGGAAAACGGCCAGACGGGGCCGGGCCGCAGTCCCGGAGATCTTGGCCCGGATGCGGGCGCGGATCTTCTTGCGGGCTTCCTTGGTGTTCTGTTTCTTTACCACTTAAATACTCCTCCTTCCCTTACTTCTTGCCCTTGCCGGCTTTGCCTTCCTTGCGGATGATCACTTCGCCGACATACTTGATGCCCTTGCCCTTGTAGGGCTCGGGGGGACGCTTCTCACGGACCTCGGCGGCGAACTGGCCCACCTTTTCCTTGTCCGGCCCGATGATGGTGATGCGGTTGGGCTGGGGGACCTCGATCTTGATGCCGGGGATCTCGGGCATGATGACCTGATGGGAAAAGCCCAGGTTCATCACCAGGTTGGAGCCCTGCTTGGCGGCACGGTAACCCACGCCGTTGATCTCCAGTTCCTTGGTGAAGTTCTTGTGCACCCCTTCCACCATGTTGGCGATCAGGGTCCGGGTCAGGCCGTGAAGGCTGCGGCACTCCTTGCTGTCGTCGGGGCGCTTGACGGTGATGACGGCGCCCTCCAGCTGGATCTCCATCCGGCTGTCGAAGGTGCGGGTCAGGGTGCCGTTGGGGCCCTTGGCGGTGACGGTGTGGCCGTCGATCTTGACCTCCACACCGGCGGGGACGTCGATATGCTTGTTACCAATTCTACTCATCTTCTACTCCCCCCTTACCAGATGAACGCCAGCACTTCGCCGCCGACGTTTTCCTTGCGGGCCCGCTTGTCGGTGATGACGCCCTTGGAGGTGGAGAGGATAGCTACGCCGAGCCCCTTCAGCACTCTGGGCATATCCTCACAGCTGGTGTAGATGCGCAGACCGGGTTTGCTGACCCGGCGCAGGCCCTGGATGACGGGGGCCTTGCCGGGGCCGTACTTGAGGGTCATGTGGATGACCCCCTGCTTGCCGTCCTCCTGGACGGTGAAGCCTTTGATATACCCTTCGTCAAGAAGAATCTGAGCAATAGCAGTCTTCATCTTAGACGCGGGGATATCGACCGTATCGTGTTTGGCCGAATTCGCGTTGCGGATGCGGGTCAACATATCGGCGATGGTATCGGTGATATGCATTTGCGGAACCTCCTTTTGCTATTCTCGTTACCAGCTGGCTTTTCTGACGCCGGGGATCTGGCCCTTGTAGGCCAGTTCACGGAAGCAGATGCGGCAGATGCCGTACTTGCGAAGGTACGCGTGGGGCCGGCCGCAGATCTTGCACCGGTTGTAAGCCCTGGTAGAGAACTTCGCGGGGGCCTGCTGCTTGAGCTTCATAGACATTTTAGCCATTCTATCCCTACCTCCTTACTTTTCGAACGGTGCGCCCAACAGGGTGATGAGTTCCTTGGCTTCCTCATCGGTCCGGGCGGTGGTGACGAAGGTGATGTTCATGCCCCGGACCTTGTCGATCTTATCGTAGTCGATCTCCGGGAAGATCAGCTGCTCCTTGATGCCCATGTTGAAGTTGCCCTTGCCGTCAAAGCCGTTGGCGTTGATGCCGCGGAAGTCACGGACACGGGGCAGCGCCACGTTGAAGAGGCGGTCGGTGAACTCGTACATCTGGTCCCCCCGCAGGGTGACCTTGGCGCCGATGACCATCCCTTCCCGCAGCTTGAAGTTCGCCACAGACTTGCGGGCCTTGGTGGCGACGGGCCGCTGGCCGGTGATCTTCATCAGGTCCCCCATGATGGAATCCAGGACCTTGGGGTTTTCCCGCAGTTCGCTGCAGCCGCAGTTGATGACGATCTTTTCCAGCTTGGGGATCTGCATGACGCTCTTATAACCGAACTTGCTCATCAGAGCAGGCGCGATCTCGCTTTTGTAGGTATCCTTCAGTCGAGCCATGTTCCAAATCCTCCTTACCTTAGTATTCTGCGCCGCAGTGCTTGCAGACACGGACCTTTTTGCCGTCCGCCACCTTGTGGGCAGGACGGGTGGCCTTCTGGCACTTGGGGCAAACGGCCTGGACCTTGCAGGCGTACAGGGCGCCCTCGGCCTTGACGATGCCGCCGGCCTGGCCCTGGCGCCGGGGCTTCACATGCTTGGTGACCATGTTGCGGCCCTCGACGATGACCTTGCCCTCCTTGGGGCTGGTCTCCAGGACCTTGCCCTTCTGGCCCTTGTCCTTGCCGGAGAGAATGACGACCGTGTCGCCAGTTTTTACATGCAGCTTAGCCATTTCCTTGCGACACCTCCCTTACAGCACTTCCGGGGCCAGGGAGAGGATCTTCATGTATTCCTTCTCGCGCAGCTCCCGGGCAACGGGCCCAAAGATACGGGTACCCTTGGGGTTCTTGTCTTCCTTGATGATGACCGCGGCGTTTTCGTCGAAGCGGATGTAGGTGCCATCCTCCCGGCGCAGCCCCTTGGCGGAACGCACGATCACGGCCTTTACAACTTCGCCCTTCTTCACCTGGCCGCCGGGGGCAGCTTTCTTGACGGAAGCAACCACCACGTCGCCGATGTTGGCGTATCTCTTTCTGGAGCCGCCCAGCACGCGGATGCACATCAGTTCCTTTGCACCAGTGTTGTCGGCGACCTTCAGATAGGTCTGCATCTGGATCACAGAGCGTTCCTCCTTTACTTCGCTTTCTCGATGATCTGGGCCACCCGCCAACGCTTATCGCGGGAGAGGGGGCGGGTCTCCATGATCAGCACCTTGTCACCGACGCCGCAAGCGTTCTCCTCGTCGTGCGCCTTGAATTTCACGGTGCGCTTGATGATCTTTTTGTACAGGGGGTGCTTGACGTTGTCCTTGATGGCGACGACGACGGTCTTGTCCATCTTGTCGCTGACCACGATGCCCACCCTGGTCTTACGCAGGTTCCTCGCTTCGCTCACAGTTGCGTCCTCCCTTCCTTACTGAGCCTTCAGCTCTTTTTCGCGGATCACCGTCTTCACCCGGGCGATGTCCTTGCGGACGACCTGGAGGCGAAGGGGGTTGTCAAGCTGGTTGATGGCGTGCTGGAAGCGGAGGTTGAACAACTCGGCCTTGAGGTCGGTGAGTTTCTGGTTCAATTCCGCCACGGAAAGTTCTCTGATCTCGGCTGGTTTCATTCCTCAGCACTCCCTTCTTTTTTGATGAACTTGCACTTGACAGGCAGCTTGTAGGCGGCAAGGCGCATGGCCTCCCGGGCGGTCTCCTCGGCGACGCCGCCGATCTCGAACATCACCCGGCCGGGCTTGACCACCGCCACCCAGTATTCGGGGGAGCCTTTACCGGAACCCATTCGGGTCT
Organism: uncultured Angelakisella sp.; assembly: GCA_910585525.1. Lineage (GTDB taxonomy): Bacteria > Bacillota > Clostridia > Oscillospirales > Ruminococcaceae > Angelakisella. The sequence continues at coordinate 7,842 of CAJUFR010000029.1, read as the reverse complement.
CGGCCGGCTTTTCGGTGATGGGCTTGTCGGGGAATATCTTGATCCAGACCTGCCCGCCTCTCTTGATGTAGCGGGTCATGGCGATACGGGCGGCCTCGATCTGGTTGGAGGTGACCCAGGCGGGCTCCAGAGCCTGGAGGCCATATTCACCGTAGTTCACCTGGGTGCCCCGGGTGGCCTTGCCGGTCATGCGGCCCCGGTGTACCCGGCGGTACTTCACTCTCTTGGGCAGAAGCATTATTTGCTACCTCCTTCTCTGTGAGGTTTCTTGTCCTGGAGCACCTCGCCGGCGTAGATCCACACCTTGACGCCGATGCGGCCGTACTGGGTGGCGGCTTCGGCGAAGCCGTAGTCGATGTCGGCGCGGAGGGTCTGCAGGGGGATGGTGCCCTCGTGGTAATGCTCGGTCCGGGCGATCTCGGCGCCGCCCAGACGGCCGGAGACCTGGGTCTTGATGCCCTTGGCCCCGAAGCGCATGGCGTTGCCGATGGCCTTCTTCATGGCCCGGCGGAAGGAGACACGGCCCTCCAGCTGCTGGGCGATGGACTCGGCCACCAGCTGGGCGTTCTTATCGGGCTGCTTGACCTCCACCACGTTGACGTTGACGGTGACCTTCTGCTCCTTGCCCTTGTTGACCATCTTCTCGCAGGTCTGGCGCAGCTTCTCGATCTCGGTGCCGCCCTTGCCGATGACGACGCCGGGGCGGGCGCAGTGGATGTGGATGCGCACGGTAGTGGGGGTGCGCTCGATCTCGATCTTGGGCACGCCGGCGGCGTACAGGCTCTTCTTCAGGAACTTCCGCAGGTTGTAGTCCTCCACCAGGATGTCGCCGAAAGCGTCATCGCGAGCAAACCAGCGGGAATCCCAATCCTTGATGACTCCCACGCGAAGGCCGTGGGGATTGACTTTTTGTCCCATTGTCACACTCTCCTTTCAGCTTATTCCTTTTCCCGCAGCACCAGGGTGACGTGGGAGGTCCTCTTCAGCACAGAGAACGCACGGCCCTGGGCGCGGGGGCGGATACGCTTCATGGTAGGACCGGGGCAGACAAAACACTCTGCAACGTACATCCTATCCTTGTCCATGTTCTTGGCGGGGTCGTTGACGCCGTTGGCAACGGCGCTGGCCAGCAGCTTGCCAAGGGGCTCGCAGGCGGCCTTGGGGGTGTATTTCAGGATCGCCGCCGCTTCGTTCACCGGCTTGTTGCGGATCAGGTCCAAAACGATCTGGACCTTGCGGGGCGAGATACGGGCATGTCTCAGGTAAGCCCTTGCTTCCGTCATGTGTTTCTCCTCCTTTCGGTCCTGGTTACTTGGTCTTTTTGGCGCCGGCGTGGCCCCGGAAGGTCCGGGTGGGGGCGAATTCCCCCAGCTTGTGGCCGACCATGTCCTCGGTGACATAGACGGGGACGTGCTTGCGGCCGTCATGGACGGCGAAGGTGTGTCCCACAAAATCCGGGAAGATGGTGGAGGCGCGGCTCCAGGTCTTGAGGACGACCTTTTTGCCTTCCTCATTCAGCTTCTGGACTCTCTCCAGCAGCTTGGGCTGGACGAACGGTCCCTTTTTAACGCTTCTACCCATGTTTCATCTGCCTCCTTCCATTTACTTTCTGTTGCGACGCTTGACGATGAACTTGTCGGAGCTGCGGTGCTTGGCACGGGTCTTGTAGCCCAGCGCCGGCTTGCCCCAGGGGGTGACAGGGCCGGGACGGCCCACAGGGGACTTGCCCTCGCCGCCGCCGTGGGGGTGGTCGCAGGGGTTCATCACCGAGCCGCGGACGGTGGGGCGGATGCCCATGTGGCGGGTGCGGCCGGCCTTACCGATGTTGACGTTCTCGTGGTCGATGTTCCCCACCTGGCCAATAGTGGCCATGCACTTGTCGGGGATGTTGCGCTGCTCGCCGGAGGGGAGGCGGACCATGGCGTAGCCGTTCTCCTTGGCCATCAGCTGGGCCTGGATGCCGGCGGCCCGGGCCAGCTGGGCCCCCTTGCCGGGGTAAAGCTCGATGTTGTGGATGAAGGTACCCACCGGGATGCTGGAAAGGGGCAGGGCGTTGCCGGGCTTGATGTCGGCGCCGGTGCCGCTGACCACAGTATCCCCTACCTTGAGGCCGTGGGGGGCGACGATGTAACGCTTCTCGCCGTCCTCGTACTGCACCAGGGCGATGTGGGCGCTGCGGTTGGGGTCGTACTCCAGGGTCAGGACCTTGGCCGGCATATCCGCCTTGTCACGCTTAAAGTCGATGATGCGGTACTTCTGGCGGTTGCCGCCGCCGTGGTGGCGGACGGTGATGCGGCCGGTGTTGTTGCGGCCGGCGTTCTTCTTGATGGGCCGCAGCAGGCTCTTTTCGGGGGCCACCTTGGACAGCCCGGAGTAGTCGGTCACGGTCATGCCGCGGCGGCCGGGTGTCGTGGGCTTGTATGCTTTGATAGCCATTACGGTTTCACTCTCCTTGTTGAAGTTAGCGGGGCTCGGAACACCCCATACCCTTGGGCCTTTTCATTCCCAATGTCTTTTCAAGTCGGGCCGCCCCGACAGGCGGGAAAGATCACTTCGCTCCGCTTCGTGATCTTTAGGGGGTGATGGGAAGGGCGTGGGGAAAATTCCTTGCTGCCTTCCCGGTTACCATCCTCCAAATATCTCAAAGCGTGTTTTGTGCTTCCCGGCTCGGGGTCTTTCCCTACTCGTCCTTATCCTCCGATCATTGCATCGATTCAAAGAACTCGATGCCCTTGCTGTCGGCGGTGAGGGTGACGATGGCCTTCTTCCAGGCGGGGGTGTAGCCCTGGTTGCGGCCCATCCTCTTCAGCCGGCCGCGGCAGTTCATGGTGTTCACGGCGGCCACCTTGGTGCCGGGGAACAGCGCCTCCACCGCGCGGCCGATCTCGATCTTGCCGGCGTCCTTGGCCACCCGGAAGGTGTACTTCCGCTGGGCCATCGCTTCCATGGAGTTCTCGGTGATGACAGGGGCCAGGATCACGTCATACGGAGTTTTCATTTGCTGTACACCTCCTCGATCTTGTCGATGGCGGAGGCGGAGACCACCATCTTGCCAGCGTTCAGGATGTCGTAGCTGTTCAGGGAGCCCACGATGGTGGTCTTGACACCGGGGATGTTGCCGGCGCTCTTCACCAGCATCCGGTCCACATCGGCGGTGACGATCAGGGCCTTGCGGTCCACCCCCAGGGCCTTCAGCATCTCAACGACAGCCTTGGTCTTGAAGCCTTCCACCTTGATGTCGTCCACCAGCACCAGCTCCTGCTCCAGCACCTTGGCGGAGAGGGCGGACTTGAGGGCCAGCACCCGCATCTTGCGGTTGAGGGTGTAGCGGTAGCTGCGGGGCTTGGGGCCCAGGGCGACGCCGCCGTGGGTCCACTGGGGGGCCCGGGTGCTGCCCTGCCGGGCGTGGCCGGTGCCCTTCTGGCGCCAGGGCTTCTTGCCGCCGCCGGAGACCTCGGTGCGGGTCAGGGTGGACTGGGTGCCCTGGCGCTGGTTGGCCAGGTAGTTCTTGATCACGGCGTGGAGGACCACCTTGTTGGGGACGATCCCGAAGATGGCATCCGAAAGGTCTCTTTCTCCAACGCTCTTGCCGGTCATATCATAAATCGTGACTTTTGGCATTGTAAACTTCCTCCTTCCTTACGCCTTCACGCTGTCGGTGATGTAGACGAAACCGTTCTTGGGGCCGGGCACGGCGCCCCGGATGGCGATGAGGTTGTTCTCGGCGTCCACCTTGACGATGTCCAGGTTCTGGACGGTGACCCGCTGGGAACCCATGTGGCCGGGCAGCCGCTTGCCCTTAAAGACGCGGCTGGGGCTGGAGCAGGCGCCGTTGGAACCGGCGTGGCGGTGGACCGGGCCGGAACCGTGGGTCTCCTTGAGGCGGTGGTTGTGCCAGCGCTTGATGGTGCCGGCGTAGCCCTTGCCCTTGGAGGTGCCGCAGACGTCCACCTTATCCCCGGGGGCGAAGGTGTCGGCCTTGATGATGTCCCCCACGGCGATGGCGGAAAGGTCCTCCAGCCGGAACTCCCGCAGCACCCGCTTGGCGGCCACGTCCGCCTTGGCGAAGTGGCCCTTCAGGGCCTTGGTGAGCTTCTTGTCGCTGACGGCGCCGAAGCCGATCTGGACGGCCTCATAGCCGTCGCTCTCGGTGGTCTTGCGCTGGACCACCACGCAGGGGCCGGCCTCCACCACGGTGACGGGGACGATGTTCCCGTTCTCGTCAAAAAGCTGGGTCATGCCGATCTTTTTGCCGATGATGCACTTTTTCATGTTTCTTCCTCCTGTTTCGGTTATTGGTTGACTCTTTTCAGGGAGAGCCAACATGACCTTGCCGGGACCCCCCGGCGTTCAGGGACTTTTTGGATCAGGGGACTCTTACAGCTTGATCTCGATCTCCACACCGGCGGGGAGTTCCAGGCCCTTCAGGGCGTCCACCGTCTTGTTGGAGGGGCGCAGGATGTCGATGAGCCGCTTGTGGGTGCGCATCTCGAACTGCTCGCGGCTGTCCTTGTACTTGTGCACGGCCCGCAGGATGGTCACGATCTCCCGCTCGGTGGGCAGGGGGATGGGACCGGAGACCCTGGCGCCGGTGCGCTTTGCGGTCTCGACGATCTTCTCCGCCGCGGTATCCACCAGCTGATGGTCGTAGCTTTTGAGTCGGATCCTGATCTTTTCTTTGACTGCCACTTATTCATCGCCTCCTAAAAATTTTGACTTTGGCGACGCTCTCTACTGTTTTTGCCGCAAACCCCGCCGGGTGTTCCGTCCCCCCGCATAAGAAAATCCGGGAAACCGCCTTCCCCCTTGGGGGCGCAGTTCCGCCGGGAACTCATACACGCAGGGCACGGCGCCTTCCGGCCTCGTCCGCGTCTTGCCAGTATTCCAAGCCGCCCGGTTTCAAATCGGACATACTCCGCGGAAATTCCCCGCATACCCTGCCGTCGCAGGGCTCTCCACCGCCTTGGCTGGCGGCGGAGAAGCGGCCACCTCCCGCATCATCGCATATCTTGTGCAGTCACGCCCTAGTATAATACCATGTCCCGGGACCGATTGCAAGTGTTTTTTTCGCGTTTTTCCAAGAAATTTTCCCGCCCGGCTGGTGTCTTGTTCGGGGCTATGCTATAATAGGTGTCGTATCTTGCCGAAGGGAGGGGAACAGGGTGCCGGAACAGCAGGAGCCAAAAAGAAAAAAGAGAAGGCGGCGGCCTTCCCCCGTCCCTGTCTCCATGTGGCTGCTGCCGCGGCTGCGGCTGCCCTTTGGGACAGCGGGGGGATTTTTCCGCTGGTTCCTCACCGGCATCAACCTTTGGGCGGTGGGGGCGGTGGTGGTCTGCGCCGTGGCGGGGTGGGCCCTGCTGGAGCGGTTCGCCCAGCCCCGGCAGCTGGGGGTGGAGCAGGCCCTGGCCGGCGGGCAGGGGACCGCCGGCCTCAGCTACCGGGTGGAGCGGACCGGGGAGAGCGAGGCCACCGTCACCGGCAGCTGGGACCCGGGGAAGGACCAGGAGGAGCCGGGCCCGGCCCTGGCCGCCGCCCTCTGCGCCGCCCTCTCCCCGGAGGAGATCTACGGCCACTCCGACTACCTCTACCGGGCCATCGCCGGGGAGTTCTTCGACGGCAAGGAGTTCGACCTCACCATCCGGCTGCAGCAGGTCCCGGACAAGGGCAGCGAGGAGGAGCCGGAGCCGGTCTTTTCGGTCACCCGCAGGGCGGGGGAGGACAGCTGGCCCCAGCCGGAATGCGACGCCGCCTTCGCCCGGGAATGGCGGGAGCGGTACAGCCAATACTGGCTGTTTGGACAGGGGCGGAAGGAGGAGATGGGCCCGCCCCAATCCGACCCCGTCTTTGAGGAAGGGGACCTGCCCCCGGAGGAAGAGGAAAGCGGCGGCGAGGATGAGGAGGCCCCGCCCCTCCCCGACCTGGACGGGGAGGGGGAGCCGGAGCAAAGCGGCTCCAGCCAGCCGGAGGACGACCCCCCGGACAGTTCCTCCGGCAGCAGCAGCGACGGGGAGCCGCCCCCGCCGGAGGATGACCGGCCCCGGCCGGAGCCGGAGGGATGGCTGGAAAAGCTGCTGGTCTACGCAAGCCGGTTCCGGGGGCTGAACTGGGAGGAAGCCTGGGAGCTGTTTTGGAAAGGAGAGGAACCATGAAGATAAAAGAGACCATCGCCCTGATGTTGACGCTTGCCCTGCTGGCGGGGTGCGGGGGACCGGCGGAGAGCAGCGGTTCTTTGCCGGCGGAGAGCGTATCCGCCTCCCAGGGGGCGGAGGAGGCCCCGGGGGAGACCCTCTCCCCGGAGGAGTTGGAGCAGCTGGAGGGGCTGGCCTTTTGCTACGAGAGGTACTGCGGCGGCCGCAGCCTTGACCAGGGGGAAACGGTGGAGGCCACCAGCTGGATGGCCATCGCCTACCTGATGGAAAACGGCCTGGGGGACGTCTTTGACTGGGATGACGAGACCAGCGGGTCCGTCTCCTACGGCCTGCTGGAGGAGATAAACAGCCTCTTTTTCCCTTGGGTCCAGCCCCTCTCCCTGGAGGAAAAGGAGGAACGGTTCTATTTCTACCACGACAACCGGGAATCCCGGTACAGCCTGGCCCTCCTGGAAGCGGCCCGGCAGCCGGACGGGACCATTGAGGTCACCTACCGCCGGGAGCACCCGGAGGGGGACCTCTACCCGGTGACCTACACCTTCTACCCCTTCCGGCTGGAACAGGTGCCAGAGGTGTTGTCCGCCCTTCACCGGCCGGGGGACACCCTTTACCGCATCCTTGGCGTGGCCCAGCGCCCCGACCTGCTGCCGGAGGGGGAGCCCCAGACCATCACCATCGCCACGGCGGAGGAACTGGTGGCGGCGGCGGAGCGGATCAACCAGGCCCGGTATCAGGACCGCTTCGACACCTACCTCCTCACCGCCGACATCGACCTGGCGGGGGTGGAGTGGACCCCCATGGGGATGGGCAACCAGCTGCTGGACTTCGGCTGGGAGGACCAGCGGGACCCCAACCTCCAGGGCTTCAACGGCACCTTTGACGGCCAGGGCCACACCATCTCCAACCTCAGCATCCCCCTGGAGCGGGGCAGGGCGCTGCTGGAGACCGGGGAAAAGGACCACCCCGACCGCAAGCTGGCGGGGGCCGCCCTCTTCTACCGCATCGGGGAGCAGGGGGTGGTGAAGGACCTGAAGCTGGAGAACGCCACGGTGCTGCTGCCCCTGGAGCAGGGCAGGGACACCAGCAACCAAGCCGCCCTGCTGGCGGTGAGCTGCTGCGGCCGCATCGAGAACGTCCAGGTCCAGGGCACCGTCCAGGGGGTCAGCGCCGCCGGCCTGGTGGGCACCCTGGGTCCCAACGAGGACCTTTCCGCCGGGGGCGTTGCCAAAAACTGCACCGCCAAGGTGGATGTCACCGGCAACGGCGGCGTAGGGGGCATCGCCGGGACCCTCCACTACGGGACGCTGGAGGGCTGCACCGCCGCCGGGACGGTGACCGCCGCCCCCCTCTCCGGGACCGGCGAGGGGATGCCAGGAAACATCGGCGGGATGATGGGCCACAGCGTACAGGGCGTGGCCAACGACTGCGTCACCTCCGTCCAGGTGTTCACCAAAGCCCCCTCCCGCTGCGTCGGCAGCTTCTGCGGCCTGGCGGAGGGCGGCGCCATCAAAAGCTGCTGGGTAGAAGGCGCCGGTGCCGGAAGCTGGGAGACGGTGGACGACTTCCATCGGATGGAGACCCCGGAGGTGGGGGTAAGATAGAGAATACCCCCCAAAAAACTCCCCCCGCAGGGAACTAAAAATCCGCCGGAGGCACCTTATCAGGCCAACTTCAAGGAGGGAGCGGGCGCAAC
>CAJUFR010000028.1 GCA_910585525.1 uncultured Angelakisella sp. | reverse complement strand
GATCGACCGCATCGCCGAGATTAACACCGTTACCGGGGAGGTGAAGAACTTCATCAGCCACCTGGCCATCTACCCGGCCTCCCACTACATCGTCCCACGGGAGAGGATCATGGAGGCGGTGCAGGAGATACGCCGGGAGTGCGACCAGCGGGTGGAGTTCTTCCGCCAGAACGGCAAACTCATCGAGGCCCAGCGCATCGCCGAGCGCACCGGCTACGACATGGAGATGCTGCTGGAGATCGGCTTCTGCAAGGGCATCGAGAACTACTCCCGGGTGCTGGCGGGGCGGGAGCCGGGGAGCACCCCCTGCACCCTGATGGATTACTTCCCGGAAGATTTCCTGATGTTCATCGACGAATCCCACGTCACCCTGCCCCAGGTGCGGGGGATGTTCGGCGGGGACCGCTCCCGGAAGGAGAACCTCATCCAATTCGGCTTCCGGCTGCCCTCCGCCCTGGACAACCGGCCGCTGAACTTTGAGGAATTTGGCCAGAAGATACACCAGGTGGTGTATGTCAGCGCCACCCCCGGCACCCTGGAGCGCCAGGACGGCGCCCCGGTGGTGGAGCAGGTCATCCGCCCCACCGGCCTGCTGGACCCGGAGATCGTGGTGCGGCCGGTGGAGGGGCAGATCGACGACCTGCTCAGCGAATGCAACAGCCGTTCCGCCAGGGGGGAGCGGGTGCTGGTGACCACCCTGACCAAAAAGATGGCGGAGGACCTTACCACCTTTATGGAGAAAAAGGGGGTCCGGGTGCGGTACATGCACCACGACGTGGACACCATTGAGCGGATGGAGATCATACGGGACCTGCGCAAAGGGGAGTTTGACGTCCTCATCGGCATCAACCTGTTGCGGGAGGGGCTGGACATCCCGGAGGTCTCACTGGTGGCCATCCTGGACGCCGACAAGGAGGGCTTCCTCCGCAGCGAGACCAGCCTGGTCCAGACCATCGGCCGGGCCGCCCGGAACGTGGAGGGCAAGGTCATCATGTACGCCGATTCGGTCACCGATTCCATGGAGCGGGCCATCAGCGAGACCTACCGCCGCCGGGGCATCCAGCAGAAGTACAACGAGGAGCACGGCATCACCCCCCAAAGCATCAAAAAGGAGATCCGGGAGATACTGGAGATCTCCACCAACGAGACGGTGGACCGGAAGCTGAAAAAGAAGATGAACCCCAGGGAGCGGGAGGCGATGATCGCCAAACTCACCGCCGAGATGCGGGACGCCGCCAAGATACTGGAGTTCGAACACGCCGCCTACCTGCGGGACAAAATACAGAAGCTGCGGGACGAAAAGTAGCATAGGAGGATTTTTACTTTGGCAACCGACAGGATCATCATCAAAGGCGCCCGGGAGAACAATCTGAAAAACGTGGACCTTTCCATCCCCCGGGACAAACTCATCGTCTTTACCGGCCTTTCCGGCTCCGGCAAGACCTCCCTGGCCTTCGATACCATCTACGCCGACGGCCAGCGGCGGTATGTGGAGAGCCTTTCCTCCTACGCCCGGATGTTCCTGGGCCAGATGGACAAGCCGGACGTGGATTCCATCGAGGGGCTTTCCCCGGCTATCTCCATTGACCAAAAGACCACCTCCAAAAACCCCCGCTCCACCGTGGGCACCGTCACCGAGGTGTACGACTACCTCCGGCTGCTGTACGCCCGCATCGGCACCCCCCACTGTCCCGTCTGCGGCCGGGAGATCACCCAGCAGACGGTGGACCAGATCGTGGACAAGGTGATGGCGCTGCCAGAGGGGACCCGTATCCAGGTGATGGCCCCGGTGGTGCGCCGCCGCAAGGGGGAGCACCAGAAGGAGTTCGACAACGCCCGCCGCTCCGGCTACGTCCGGGTGCGGGTGGACGGCAGCCTCTACGACCTCACCGAGACCATCCAGCTGGACAAGAACAAGAAGCACACCATCGAGGTGGTGGTGGACCGGCTGGTGATCAAGCCGGAGATACGCTCCCGTCTCGCCGATTCCATCGAGACCGCCTCCGCCCTCACCGGGGGCCTTGCCCTGGTGGACGTGGTGGACGGGGATGAGATCCTGTTCTCCCAGAACTACTCCTGCCCCGACCACGATATCTCCATCGAGGAACTGGCCCCCAGCATGTTCTCCTTCAACAACCCCTACGGCGCCTGCGAGAAGTGCACCGGCCTGGGGACCTTCCAGCGGGTGGACCCGGACCTGGTGGTGGGCAACCAGGACCTCACCCTGGCCCAGGGGGCGGTGAAGGTCTCGGGGTGGAACTACCAGGACGGGGGCATCGCCAAGATGTACTTCGACGGCCTTTCCGCCCACTTCGATATCCCGTTGGACGTTCCGGTGAAGGACCTGCCCCAGGAAAAGCTGAACATCATCCTCTACGGCAGCCAGGGGGAAAAGTTCCGCATGCAGCGGGAGACCGGCACCATGACCGGCAGCTACTACACCGACTTTGAGGGAATCATCAACAACCTGGAGCGCCGCTACAGGGAGACCAGCAGCGAATATATGCGCAACGAGCTGCAAAGCTACATGACGGCGGTGGTGTGCCCCGTCTGCCACGGGGACCGGCTGAAAAAGATCATCCTGGCGGTGACGGTGGGGGAGAAGAACATCGCCGACTTCTGCAAAATGTCGGTGAAGCAGGCCCTGCGGTTCGTGGAGGAACTGAAACTCACCCGGCAGCAGGAGTTGATCGCCGGGCAGATACTCAAGGAGATCCGGTCCCGGCTGGGCTTCCTGGTGAATGTGGGGCTGGATTACCTCACCCTTTCCCGCTCCGCCGGGACACTTTCCGGCGGGGAGAGCCAGCGCATCCGCCTGGCCACCCAGATCGGCTCCAGCCTGATGGGGGTGCTGTACATCCTGGACGAGCCCAGCATCGGCCTGCACCAGCGGGACAACGACCGGCTCATCGAGACGCTGAAGCGGCTGCGGGACCAGGGCAACACCGTCATCGTGGTGGAGCATGACGAGGACACCATGCGGGCCTCCGACTTCATCGTGGACGTGGGACCCGGGGCGGGGGTCCACGGGGGGAACATCGTTTTTGCCGGTCCCCCCAGCCAGATCGAAAGCTGCAAGGAGTCGGTGACCGGGCAGTTCCTCAGCGGGGCCAGGCGGGTGCCGGTGCCGGAGGTCCGGCGGAAGGGCAACGGCAGCTTCCTCCGGGTGCTGGGCGCCGCCGAGCACAACCTGAAGCAGCTGGATGTCGCTTTCCCCCTGGGCTGCTTTATCGCCGTCACCGGGGTGTCCGGCTCCGGCAAAAGCAGCCTGGTCAACGAGATACTATATAAGAGCCTTTCCGCCACCCTCAACCGCAGCCGGGCCCGGTCCGGGGCCCATCGGGAGATACAGGGGGTGGACCACCTGGACAAGGTCATCAACATCGACCAGTCCCCCATCGGGCGGACCCCCCGCTCCAACCCCGCCACCTATACCGGCACCTTCACCGATATCCGGGAGGTGTTCGCCTCCACCAACGACGCCAAGCTGCGGGGGTACAAGAGCAACCGTTTTTCCTTTAACGTCAAGGGGGGACGGTGCGAAGCCTGCGAAGGGGACGGCATCATCAAGATCGAGATGCACTTCCTCCCCGATATCTTTGTCCCCTGCGAGGTCTGCAAGGGCCACCGGTACAACCGGGAGACGCTGGAGGTACATTATAAAGGAAAGAACATCTACGATGTGCTGGAGATGACGGTGGAGGAGGGGCTGGCCTTCTTTGAGAACCACCCCAAGATCAAGCGGAAGCTGCAGACCCTTTACGACGTGGGGCTGGGGTACCTGAAGATCGGCCAGCCCGCCACCACCCTCTCCGGCGGGGAGGCCCAGCGGGTGAAGCTGGCCACCGAGCTTTCCAAGCGCCCCACCGGCAAGACGGTGTACATCCTGGACGAGCCCACCACCGGCCTCCACGCTGCCGATGTTCAGAAGCTGGTGGAGGTGCTGCAAAAATTTGTGGATTCGGGTAATACTGTCATCGTCATCGAGCATAATATGGATGTGATCAAAACCGCCGACCACATCATCGACCTGGGGCCGGAGGGCGGGGACAAGGGCGGGACCCTGGTCTGCTGCGGCACCCCGGAGGAGGTGGCCGCCTGCCCCCAGTCCTACACCGGCCAGTACCTGAAAAAATACTTTGGTCTATAAAAAGGAAAAATTTTCTGTGACCCACTTTACAAATCTATACCATCGTGGTATAATTTCGTAAAGCATCACCCCGGCCAGGGATATCGAATGAAGGAGGATACTGTTATGGCGAAATATGTTTGCACTGTCTGCGGCTTTGTTTATGACGAGGCGGAGGGCTACCCCGACGGGGGCATCGCCCCCGGCACCAAGTGGGTGGACGTCCCCGACGACTTCACCTGCCCCCTCTGCGGCGTAGGCAAGGACATGTTCGAGCAGGAGTAAGAATGAGACAAGGCGCCGCCTGGGGTTTTCCCTGGGGCGGCGCCTTAAGACAGAAAAGGAGCGTTTTATCTATGAAGCAGGTCAGCCAAGGGATCTATGAGGTGGGGGCGCTGAACCCCGCCATGAGGGTGTTCGACATCGTGATGACCACCGACTACGGCACCTCCTACAACTCCTACCTGGTAAAGGGGAGCGAAAAGACCGCCCTCATCGACGTATGCCACCGCAGCTTTTTTGAGCCCTACCTCCAGAACATCCGGGAGGTCTGCGACCCCAAGAGCATCAGCTATATCGTCCTCAACCACAACGAGCCGGACCACACCGGCGCCCTGGCGGAACTGCTGCCGGAGTTGAGGGAGGATGTCACCATCTACACCTCCCAGGCGGGGTCCATCTACATCAAGGGCATCACCAACCGCGCCGATCTGAACCTCCATGTGGTGAAGGACGGGGAGACCCTGGACCTGGGGGGCAAGACATTGAGATTCATCTCCGCCCCCTTCCTCCACTGGCCGGATTCCATCTTCACCTACCTGCCGGAGGATAAGGTGGTCTTTACCTGCGACTTCCTGGGGGCCCACTACGCCGAGCCCTACACCTTCGACTACAACATGGCCTACCCGGAGAAGTACGAAAAGGCGCTGCACAACTACTACGACGCCATCTTCGGGCCCTTCCCCAAGTACGTACAGGCGGGGCTGCAGAAGCTGGACGCCCTGGACTTTGACATGGTGCTGCCCAGCCACGGCCCGGTGCTCACCACCGGCACCATGCTGGAGACCGCCATCGCCCGGTACCGGACCTGGAGCGCCCCGGTCCAGCGGGAGAAGAAGCTGGCGGCAATCTTTTACACCAGCGCCTACGGCAACACCAGGCGGCTGGCGGTGGAGGTGATGCAGGGCATCCGTGAAAGCGGCAAGGCGGTGGAGGTCCGGCTCTGCGACATCATCGACTATCCCATGGCCGAGATGCGGCAGCTGCTCAACGAGTGCGACGCCTTCGCCATCGGCACCCCCACCATCAACCGGGACGCGGTGCCCCCGGTGTGGGAACTGCTGGCGGGGATGGACGCCATCAACAGCGTGAAGCGCCCCTGCGCCGTCTTTGGCTCCTTCGGCTGGAGCGGGGAAGGGTGCGCCAATGTGGCGGCGCGTCTCCAGTCCCTCAAGTGCGCCCTGGTGGAGGAGCCGCTGCGGGCCACCTTCGTCCCCACCCAGGAGGACCTGGAGAAGGCAAAAGCCCTGGGGGCCCGTCTGGCGGAGCAGCTTTGACCCGCCGGCAGCAGTGAAAAAACAAGACCGGTGGGGAAGGACCCGCCGGTTTTTTCTTTTTTTCCCGCCCTGGCGGACACATTTTTGTAAAAAAGAAAGGGAAGATGAAGAATGGACTTGCATCCCCATGTCCATATATGGTAGAATAGCCAAAGTAGAGTAACTATATTTCATGAGGAGGTAACAGCGACTATGATCTCTGCTGGCGAGTTTCGCAACGGAGCCACCTTTGATATGGACGGCAACGTTTATTCCATCATCGAATTCCAGCACGTAAAACCGGGCAAGGGGGCCGCCTTTGTCCGCACCAAGATCCGCAACGTCATTACCGGCGCAGTGACAGAAAGGACCTTCAGCCCCACCGAGAAGTACCCGGTGGCGATGATCGAGCGCAAAGACATGGAGTACCTGTACAATGACGGCGACCTCTACTACTTCATGGACAGCGAGACCTACGAGAACCTGCCCATCAACGCCTCGGTGCTGGGGGACAACTTTAAGTTCGTCAAGGAGAACACGGTGGTGAAGGTGCTCTCCTACAAGGGCTCTGTCTTTGGGGTGGAGCCCCCCAACTTCATGGAACTGGTGGTCACCAAGACCGACCCCGGCTTTGCCGGCAACACCGCCACCAACGCCACCAAGCCCGCCACCCTGGAGACCGGGGCGGAGATCAAGGTCCCGCTCTTTGTCAACGAGGGCGACCGCATCCGTGTGGATACCCGCACCGGGGAATACATGGAGCGGGCCTGACGATAAACAGGAAGTAAACAATAAAGGAGGTTTTCAGAGATGATGACCATTACCGAGAAGGTCGCCTACCTGAAGGGTCTGGCCGACGGCATGAAGCTGAGCGCCGAGACCAACGAGGGCAAGCTGCTGCTGGCCGTGATCGACACCCTGGAGGATATGGCCCTCACCGTGTCCGACATGGAGGACAGCGTCGCGGAACTCTCCGCCCAGGTGGACGAGATCGACGACGATCTGGGCTCCGTGGAGGAGGACCTGTACGGCGACGAGTGCGACTGCGATGACGAGGACGACGACGAGGACTTCGACGACACCCTGTACGAGGTGGAGTGCCCCAGCTGCGGGGATATCATCTGCCTGGACGAGGGGATGCTGGACGAAGGGGAGATCGACTGTCCCAACTGCGGCGAAAAGCTGGAGTTCGACTTTGAGGAAGGGGATGGCTGCGACTGCGGCCACCACCACGGGGACGAGGAGTAACACGATCCCACCAGGATACTATGGGCGGCTGGACAGCGAATGGACAGCCGCCCGGTATCTGTACAAAGAACAGCGGAAGGCGTCCCCTTTTTTGCGGGGGAATGAGACAGGCCCGGCGTGGCATCTAATGGGGAGTGTGAGCAAGTGACGGGGAAAAAGACCAGCCCGGCCAAGGAAGCGGCCCTGATGGGGATGCTCTTTGCCATGGCGATGGCCCTGAGTTTTGCGGAATCGCTCCTCCCGGTGCTGCCTATGCTGCCGCCGGGGTTCAAGCTGGGGCTGTCCAACATCGTCACCATGTACGCGCTGTTCGTCCTGGGCACCCGCAAGGGGTTCGCCATCGCGGTGCTCAAGTCCTTTTTCGTGCTGCTGACCCGGGCGCCCATGGCGGCGTTCATGAGCCTTTGCGGGGGGCTGCTCTCGGTCCTCTGCATGGCCCTCTGTTCCCGGGTCAAGTGGCTGGGGAAGGATTATATGCTCCTCAGCGTCATTGGGGCGCTGGCCCACAACCTGGGGCAGCTGCTGGCCTCGGTGGCCTACACCAGCACGGTGATGTTCTACTACCTGCCGGTGCTGGTGGTATCCGGTGTCATCATGGGGATCGTTACCGGGGTGATGCTCCGGGTGGTGATGCCCTATATCCAACGGTTATTTTTATAGCGCAACAACAAATCGGGAGGGATGTGCAAGTGCCATCATTATTCAGCAAAGCGTTAAATGGTGTCAGTGTCAAGCACTGTAAAAACACCGCAGGTAGCGCGGCTGTCAGGATGCCTGTGCCGGAGAAGGTCGTCATTCCCATGCTCCAGCATATGGGCGCCCCTTGTGAACCCCTGGTCAAGGTGAAGGACACCGTGACGGTGGGGCAACTGCTGGGGGATTCCGACGCTTTCCTGTCCGCGCCGATCCATTCCAGCGTCTCCGGCACCGTTACCGCCATCGATGAGTTCATCACCGCCGGCGGGGATAAGTGCAAGAGCATCACCATCACTACCGACGGGCAGCAGACCGTCTGCCCCGACGTGGCGCCCCCGGTGGTGAACAGCCGGGAGGACCTGATCAAGGCCGCCCGCAACTGCGGCCTGGTGGGTCTGGGCGGGGCCGGGTTCCCCACCCACATCAAGCTGAACCCCAAAAACCTCAGCGAGGTGGACACCCTGGTGGTCAACGGCGCCGAGTGCGAGCCCTTCATCACCTGCGACATGCGGCTGATGCTGGACCGCACCGAAAGCATCGTGGGCGGCATCAAGACGGTGATGAAGTACCTGGAACTCAAGACCTGCGTCATCGGCATCGAGAGCAACAAGCCGGAGGCCATTGAGGCCATGACCAAGGCGGTAGAGGGGCTCCCGGGGGTCAGCGTGCTGACCATGAAGTCCAGCTACCCCAAGGGCGCCGAGAAGGTCATCATCTACGAGGCCACCGGCCGGGTGGTGGAGGAGGGCAAACTCCCCGCCGATGCCGGTGTCATCGCCATGAACGTGGCCACCATCAGCAAGCTTTACGACTACCTCCAGACCGGGATGCCCCTGGTGGAGAAGATGCTCACCATCGACGGCGGCTCCATCGCCGAGCCAAAGAACATCATCGCCCCCATCGGCACCCTCATCAAGGACATGGTGGCCTTCTGCGGCGGCTACAAGTCGGAGCCCAAGAAGCTGCTCATGGGCGGCCCCATGATGGGCATCTGCGTCATGAGCGACGACTTCCCCCTGCTGAAGAACAACAACGCCATCCTGGCCTTTGACGAGGCCCAGTGCAGGACCGTCAAGGAGACCGCCTGCATCCGCTGCGGCCGCTGCCTGCGGGCCTGCCCCTTCGACCTGGCCCCCGCCGCCATGGACAAAGCCTACCACATGGGCAACGTGGATAAACTCCGGGAGTTGAAGGTGAACCTCTGCATGGAGTGCGGCAGCTGTTCCTATGTCTGCCCCGCCCACCGGGAGTTGGCCATGTACAACAAGCTGGGCAAGCGTCTGCTCAGAGAAGCGAAGTAGGGGGTGTGAAGAATTGTCTAATTTGAAAGTTGTCGCTCCCTCTCCGCATTTTCGGAGCGGGGAGACTACCGGTTCCATCATGCTCAGCGTGGTCGCCGCCCTCATCCCCGCCATGGTGGTGTCCTTCCTGGTCTTTGGGCCCCGGGCACTGGTGCTGGAGGCCGTCTGCGTCGCGGCGTCGGTGCTCTTTGAGTACCTGTTCCGGGTCATCATGTGCAAGCGGGACAACACCGTCCGGGATTGCAGCGCCATCGTCACCGGCCTGCTGCTGGCCTTTAACCTGCCGGTGGGCATCCCCCTGTGGATGGCTGTCCTGGGCTGCGCCGTGGCCATCATCGTCACCAAGCAGCTGTTCGGCGGCATCGGCCAGAACTTTGCCAACCCCGCCATCGTGGGCCGCATCTTCCTGCTGGTCTCCTTTGGCGGCCAGATGACCAGCTGGGCGGCCCCCCAGGGCTACCTCGGCGTGGACGCCGTCTCCGGCGCCACCCCCCTGGCGGTGCTGAAAAGCGGCGCCCCCCTCAAGGAACTGCCCGACATGCTGAACATGCTGCTGGGTATCCGGGGCGGCAGCGTGGGGGAGACCTGCATCATCGCCCTGGTCATCGGCGGTATCTTCCTGATCTGGAAAAAGGTCATCACCGCCACCACCCCTGTGGTGTTCCTGCTCACCATCGTGGTCCTTTCCCTCTGCTTCGGCCTCAACCCGGCCTATGAGCTGGTGGCCGGCGGCGCGGTGCTGGGTGCCTTCTTTATGGCCACCGACTACGCCACCTCCCCGGTCACCGAATCCGGCAAGGTCATCTTCGCGCTGGGCTGCGGTATCATCACTATGCTCATCCGGGCCTTCGGTTCCTACCCGGAGGGCGTCTCCTTCTCCATTCTGCTGATGAACATCATGACCCCGCACATTGATAATCTGACCAGAAAGAAGCCTTTCGGAGGTGTTGTGAAATGAATGCAGTCAAACAATTCGTAGTGCCCGCAGTGGTACTCACCGTGATCTGTCTGGTGGTCTCCGCTGCCCTGGCCGGGACCTACCAGGTCACCGAGCCCGTCATCGAAGCCGCCAAGCGGGCCGAGGCCGACGCCTCCCGCGTGGTGGTCCTCCCCGGCGGCAAGGACTTCAAGGAGGTCACTGTCTCCGGCGTGGATAACATCGTGGAAGCCTATGAGGCCGGCAACGGCGCCGGCTATGTCATCACCGGCAAGTCCAAGGGCTACGGCGGTGACCTCCAGGTCATGGCCGGCATCGACAAGGACGGCAAGATCGCCGGTGTCAAGCTGATGGACAACAACGAGACCCAGGGCATCGGCTCCAAGACCGGCGAGGACAGCTACACCAGCCAGTACAAGGGCAAGGACAGCACCCTGGACGGCGTTACCGCCATCTCCGGCGCCACCGTCTCCTCCAAGGCCTTTGAGGCCGCTGTTGGCAACATCTTCCAGGCTTACGGCGCCCTGGCGGGCGTTGAGGTCGCCGGCCCCGAGATGACCCCTCCCGAGACCATCATCTTCCCCGATGTCACCGACTTCACCGAGGTGGCTCTGGACGGCGCCAAGAAGGCCATCAAGGCCGGTGACGCCGGTTATGTCATCGTCATGGAGGGCCAGGGCTACAGCCACGCCGCCGGTCCCATGGAGATCTATGTAGGCGTTGGCATGGACGGCAAGATCGCCGGTGTCGCCGCCGGTACCAACTCCGAGACCGCCGGCATCGGTTCCCAGGCTCTGGAGCCCGAATACCTGAAGGCCTATACCGGCAAGACCTCCCCCGACGGCATCGACAACATCTCCGGCGCTACCGAGACCTCGGTGGGCGTCAAGAAGCTGGTCCGGGCCGCCATGGAACTGGCCCCCGCCCTCATCGGCGACACCACCCCCAAGGTGGACCTCACCGTGGCTGAGGATGGCTCCGCCAGCGCCGTCATCGCCGGCCTGCGGGTGGAGATCGACGCCGCCGGAAAGGTCACCGCTGTCGCCCCTGCCGACGGGACCACCGACCTGTCCTCCGTCGCCCCCGAGGCGGTCAAGGAGGCCATGGACAATGCCCTTGCCGCCTACACTGCTTCGAAAGGAGCGTAAGGAATGAATAAGCTGAAGATCCTGACAAACGGCATCATCAAGGAAAACCCTGTGCTGGTGCTGGTGCTGGGCACCTGCCCGGCCCTGGCGGTGACCAACTCCACCATCAACGGCGTTGGGATGGGCCTTGCCGCCACCTTCGTCCTCATCTGCTCCAACGTGGTCATCTCGCTGCTGAAAAAGGTCATCCCCGACAAGGTCCGCATCCCCTGCTACATCGTGGTCATCGCGGGCTTCGTCACCATCGTGCAGCTGATCATGCAGGCCTATATGAAGTCCCTTTACGACGCCCTGGGCATCTTCCTGTCCCTGATCGTGGTCAACTGCGTCATCCTTGGCCGCGCCGAGATGTTCGCCAACAAGAACAGCGTCTACGACTCCTTCCTGGACGGCGTGGGGATGGGCATCGGCTTTACCCTGGCCCTCTTCCTCATGGGCGCCTTCCGTGAGATATTCGGGGTGGGCACCTTCTGCAACATCCCCATCCCCGGTCTCTCCTCCCAGCCCATCGCCATCCTGGCCCAGGCCCCCGGCGGGTTCTTCGTCTATGGCTTCATCATCGCCATGCTGAACAAGTTCTCCCACGGCAAGGCCGTCAAGCGCAAGAGTTTTGACTGCGAATCCTGCCCCTCCCACGCGGGGTGCAGCGGCGCGCTGAAAGGAGGGTGCGGTAGATAATGAAAGAAATGCTTGTGATCCTCTTTACCGCCATCCTGGTAGAGAACTATGTCCTGATGAAGTTCCTGGCCATCTGCTCCTTCCTGGGGGTGTCCAAGAAGCTGGACGCCGCCGTGGGGATGAGCGCCGCCGTCATCTTCGTCATGCTGATGGCCACCGCGGCCACCTGGCCCATCTATCACTATATCCTTGACCCCATGGAACTGGGGTACATGCAGACGGTGATCTTTATCCTGGTCATCGCCGCCCTGGTGCAGCTGGTGGAGATGGTGCTGAAAAAGTTCGTCCCGCCCCTCTACCGCTCCCTGGGGGTGTTCCTGCCCTTGATCACCACCAACTGCGCCATCCTGGGCGTGGTGGTGCTGAACATCACCAAGACCTACACCTTCTCCCAGTCGATGGTCAACTCCCTGGGCGCCGGTCTGGGCTACCTGCTGGCCATGGTGCTGTTCTCCGGCGTCCGCTCCCGGGTGGACACCGCCGATGTGCCGGAGTGCTTCAAGGGCATCCCCATCACCCTGGTGGCGGCGTCTATCATGTCGGTGTCCTTCATGGGCTTCACCGGCATGGTGGAGAATATGTTTAAGTAAGGAGGAACAGAGATGCTTCAGGGAATTTTGGTCGTCTCCGGCGTTGGCTTGGCTGCCGGTGTCCTCCTTGTCATCGCTTCCAAGTTCATGTTCGTGCCGGTGGACGAGACCGCCGAGAAGGTCCGGGCCTGCCTGCCCGGGGCCAACTGCGGCGCCTGCGGCTTCGCCGGGTGCGACGGTTACGCCGACGCCCTTTCCAAGCGGGACGGGACCGTCAAGCCCAACCTCTGCACCCCCGGCGGCGAGGCCGCTGCCAAGGGCATCTGCGAGGTGCTGGGCATCCCCTTTGAGGGGGTGAAGGCGGTGAAGTCGGTGATCCGGTGCAGCGGCGACTTCGATACCAGCGTCTACGTTATGGACTACGAGGGCCCCAAGACCTGCAAGGCCTGCAACGCCTTCTACCAGGGCCGCCGCAGCTGCTCCCACGGCTGCCTGGGCTACGGCGACTGTGCCGAAGCCTGCAAATTCGGCGCCCTTACCATCCAGAACGGCCTGGCCGTGGTCAACAGGGACCTTTGCACCGGCTGCGGCGCCTGCGCCAAGGTCTGCCCCAACCATCTGTTCGAGATGATCCCCGACACCAGCATGGTCTGGGTGGGCTGCGCCTCCCACGACAAGGGGGCCTACACCCGCAAGGTGTGCCAGGCCGGGTGTATCGGCTGCATGAAGTGCCAAAAGACCTGCGAATACGGCGCCATCACCGTCACCGGCAACCTGGCCCACATCGACCCGGAAAAGTGCACCAACTGCGGCGCCTGCGTCGAGGTCTGCCCGGTCCACGTCATCCACAAGGTATAAGCCAGTTTTCTCTGCTGCCTGCCCCTTTTCCGGGGGCAGGCTTTTCGTTGCTTTTTAACGCTGCTTATGATATATTTTTTGTATCACCTTGAAAGGAAGGGCATCCCATGAAAAAGCTGTTCACCATGATCCGCCAGGGAAAGCTGGAGGAGGTTGCCAAAATATTGGACAAAAATCCGGCGCTCATCGCCTGTACCGCCACCGCCCCGCCCAAAAAGGACGACGGCCAGTCGCCGCTGATGGTGGCCATCAAAAGCGACAACCTGGAGGTGGCCCACCTGCTGTTGGACCGTGGGGCGGACGTGAACTTTCGGGACGCCCCCACCCAGCCCGGCAACGAATCCGCCCCCATCTGGTACAACGCCGTAGGCCAGTGCTTTATGCGGGCGGGGAACATCGTCTCTGACCAGGCCAAGGAGCGGAGCAAGGGGTACTTCCTGCTGCTGCGCCGGCTGCTGGAGATGGGGATGGACCCCAACCAGAAATTCACCACCGACCGTTTGGAGCGCAACGCCTGGCAGGTGGCCCTGGATGACTACGAGCAGCACGCCCGCTCCTCCTACCCCAGCTACTATGTGGAACAGACCAAGCAGATAAACCGCCAGCTTCGGGAGATGCTCCGGGCGGTGCTGGACGAGCTGCTGGCCCACGGGGTGGATATCCACGACCATGAGCCGCCGGAGAAGCTGCCCACCACCACCTGCATCCTCCTGCGGAATCTGGAGGAGGGGAGAGACCTCTTTGATGGCTTTTACGGCCTGGACCCGGATTCCGATGCTTTCAAGCCCCACACCATAAAATACCGGGGGAAGGAGCAGCTGATCCAGCCCACCCATACGGTGGAGGATTACCGCCAGCAGTACGAGATCAAGTGGAGGGAGTTGGAGCCGCTGCTGCGGGCCTACTACCAGAAGGGCTGACAGCCTTTTTCCGGGGCCGTGGGAAAAAACCGTGGAAAATCCATCCAAAACCTTAAAATCCGACAGGAAATAGTTTGTTTTTTTCCCAAGAGGGTGCTATAATGTTTTAGAACCTGGACAAGTCCTAACATTTTTGATATTTTCCACCCCACTATTTTCTTTCAGGAGGTATTTTATGGAGCAGCAGAAGGTTTTCCCCACGGCATGTTTTGGCTTTGACAAAAAGGTCGTTTTGGACTACATATATGAACAGGATACTGCCGCCAAGGCCAAGGAGGCGGAGTTGGAGCAGCACGCCACCCAGCTGGAGGAGCAGATCGCCGAACTCCAGGGTTCGGTGGAGGAGTTGAGCGCCCAGTGCGAGATCATCAAGGCCCAGCTGTACAGCGAGAAGGAGACAGCGGCAGGCATCCGCTCCAGCTACGAAAAGCTGAAATCCGACACCGACCAGCTGGTCCAGGTGGCCCGGAACAAGGATAAGGAATTGCAGATCCAGCTGGAACTGAACAAGCAGCTGCAAAACCGCAACAGCGAGTTGGAAAACCGGGTGGGTGCCCTGACCCAGGAGTTGCTGGAGGCGCAGAACAGCGGCATCACCGCCCAGGAACTGCTGGAGGAGGCCAAGGCCCAGGCCACCCTGCTGCTGGAGCGGGCCCGCCGGGACGCCAAGGCCATCCGGGCCGAGGCCGCCGCCAAGGAGGCGGACCACACCGCCGAGGTGGCCCGGCTGAAGGAGGAGCTTTCCCGCATCCGGGAGTCGGTGGGCAAGACACTGACCCAGTTCGAGGGGGCTATCTCCAAGCTGGACGAGGAGAAGGGGACCAAGGCGGTAAAACCTGCCCCGGAGCCGGAGCCAGCCCCTGCCGCCGCTGCTCCCGCCCCCAAAAAGGACGAGCATGAAGTCCGTTTTTTTCCCCAGGACCCCGGCCAGCCGGAGACCGGGCGGGTCAAGGTAAAGATACGCCGGTAAGGCGGCCCCAGACAAAGAAGGCCCCGGGCAGGAAAAGCCTGCTCCGGGTGATTGGGGACGCCATTTGTAGAAGGCTCTTAAAGTGGCTGTGACCCGATTTGGAGAGGAGTGGTGGGACTGATGTCACCTGTACAGGCCGTGATAGGAGATATTCTGCTGACCCTGCACGAGATGGTGAACGGGGCCATCAGCACCTTCCGCATCCAGGACGCCTTTGACATCGTCATCATGGCGTTTATCATCTATCACCTCGTCACCCTGATGAAGGAGACCCGGGCGGGCCAGCTGATCAAGGGCGTGCTGGTCATCCTGCTGCTTTACTTCTTCGCCTACGTGCTGGAACTGTACACCCTGCGCACCGTTATGGAGATGGTGATCCGGTACGGGGCACTGGTGCTGCTGGTGCTGTTCCAACCGGAACTGCGCAAGGTGCTGGAGCAGGTGGGGCGTTCCTCCCTCTCCAATCTCTCGGTGCTGGCCCCCAACATGAACGGCGGCGAGCAGGAGAGCAAGCAGATGATCAAGACCATCAACGCCATCTGCGACAGCTGTGCCATCCTCTCCAAGGAGCGCATCGGGGCGCTGATGGTGCTGGAGAAGGAGACCAAGCTGGGGGATATCATCTCCACCGGCACTACTATTGATTCCCAGCCCAGCGCCGAACTGATCAAAAACGTATTTTTCCCCAACTCCCCCCTTCACGACGGGGCGCTGATCATCCGGGGCGGCCGGCTCCACGCCGCCGGCTGCTTCCTGCCCCTTTCGGACAACTACGGCATCAGCCGGGCTTTAGGCACCCGCCATCGGGCGGCCCTGGGGATGAGCGAGGTATCCGACGCCATCGTGGTGGTGGTGTCGGAGGAGACCGGCTGTATCACTATGGCGAAGAACGGCAAGCTGGACATCGACATCACCGTGAACAGCCTCAGCGCCGCCCTCTACCGGGAGTTTGTGGCGGAGGAGAAGGAGAACGCCGCCGATAAGAAGAAGCTATTCAGGAGGACCAGAAAATGAAGCTGCCGGCAAAACGCACCAGCCTTTTGAAGAAAGCCAGCGGCACGGCGGTCCTCTCTTTTCTGGCGGCTGTGCTGGCCTGGTTCGTGGTCATCAACACCGGGCCGGACCAGGAGCGGGTGGTGACGGTGAAGAACGTCCCGGTCACCACCTCCACCACCGCCCTCACCAGCCTGGGGCTCAATATCATCGAGGGGGCGGACCCCCGGGTCTCGGTCCAGGTGAAGGGCCGCGTCATCGAGGTGGGGAACCTGGTGCCGGAGGATATCCAGGTCACCGCCAGCTTTGCCGATATCGCCGGGGCGGGGACCTATGACCTGAAACTCTACGCCACCACCTCTAACGGCACCGTGGTGGGCATCTCCCCGGAGACCATCACCATGACCTTCGACCGGGAACTGAACCGGGAACTGCCGGTGACGGTGGATATCAACGGCCTTTCGGTGCCGGAAAACGACTATATCCTGGGTTCGGTGGCCGCCACCCCCGCCACTATCATGGTCCGGGGGCCGGAGCGGGAACTGAACCGCATCAGCCGCGCCGTGGTCCACGCCGAGTTGGAGGAACCCCTCACCCGGTCCCAGGTGATCTCCTCGGCCATCACCCTGCTGGACAGTGACGAGAACCCCATCACCAGCGACCATGTCACCACCGATTTTTCCGAGGCGGATATCACCATCCCGGTGAAGCGGAAGGTGGAACTGCCGCTGCGCCTCTCCTTTATCAATGTCCCCGACGGCTTCCCCCTGGAGGAGTTGGACTACACGATGTCCAACAAGACCATCGTGGTGGCGGCCCAGGAGCGGTCCATCAGCAAGACCACCGAGATCACTGCCGGGGTCATCGACTTCGCCCAGCTGGACCTTACCGAGCAGAGCACCTACACCTTCCAGGTGCGGCTGGCGGAGGACTTCGTCAACGTGGAGAATATGGAGAACATCGTGGTGGAGTTCGACACCGAGGGCCTGGCCTCCACCTACCTGAATCTCAGCGAGTTTTATGTCGTCAACGCCCCGGGGGATTACACCATCACCCCCATGACCCAGACGCTGTACAACGTCAAGATCGTGGGGGACGAAAAACTCCTAAAGACCATCAAGTCCGGGGACTTTATGGTGACCATCGATCTTTCCGACCGGGATGTGGAACTGGGGCAGTACGAGGTGCCGGTGAGCATCTCCGCCCCCACTCAAGGGATGGTGTGGGCCCTGGGAGCCTATACCGCTGTTATCAACGTTCAGTAAGGTCAAGGTCCCAAAGCCTATCCATCGGGTCTGTCCAGAGCGGCAGGCCCGATTTTGCAGAGAGAGGGGGAAGGGGATGCCAGTCGTACTGGTGAGCGATATTTCCCTGGGCCTTCAGGAGGACCAGGAGGCCCGGTACCAGCTGGCCCTGGACCGGGCGGGGCTGCGCCGGAGCCAGGCCAGGGAACTGCGGGTGGCCCGGCGTTCGGTGGACGCCCGGAAAAAGGACCGCATCCGCATCGTCTACACCGTGGCCATCCAGGTGGAGGAGGGGACGCCGGTGCGGCTGGGGAAGGATGTCCGCATCCAGGCCCCCCAGTCGCTGGATGTCCTTCCCGGCACCCGGCCGATGAAAAACCGCCCGGTGATCGCCGGGTTCGGGCCGGCGGGGATGTTCTGCGGGCTGCTGCTGGCCCGGAAGGGGTACCGGCCAGTCATCCTGGAGCGGGGTCCCGCCATGGCCCGGCGGGTGGCGGCGGTGGATGCCTTCTTCCGGGGCGGCCCCCTGGACGAAAACGGCAACATCCAGTTCGGGGAGGGGGGCGCGGGTACCTTCTCCGACGGCAAGCTGACCACCCGCATCGGCGACCCCCGGTGCCGCTACGTCCTGGAGGAATTCGTCCGTCTGGGGGCCCCGGAGGAGCTGCTGTGGGAGCAGAAGCCCCATGTGGGCACCGACCGGCTGCGCCAGGTGGTGGTGGGCCTCCGGCAGGAGATCGAAAGGCTGGGGGGAGAGGTGCGGTTCGGCGCCAGGCTGGAGAGCATCGCCCTGGAAAACGGCGCCGTTGCAGGGGTCACGGCGGGGGGCGTCCCCATCCCGGCGGAAAACCTGGTGCTGGCGGTGGGCCACAGCGCCCGGGACACCTTCGCCATGCTCCGGGAACTGGGGCTGGAGATGACGGCAAAGCCCTTCTCGGTAGGGGTGCGTGTGGAGCACCTCCAGGGGGAGATCGACAAGGGGCTTTACGGGCGGTGGGCGGGCCACCCCCTGCTGCCCAAGGGTGAATACCAGCTGAGCCATCGGGACCGGGAGGACCGGGCGGTCTACACCTTCTGCATGTGCCCCGGCGGGGTGGTGGTCCCCGCCGCCTCGGTGGAGGGAACGGTGGTGACCAACGGCATGAGTTACTACAGCCGGGACGGGGTCAACGCCAACGCCGCCCTGGTGGCCTCGGTGGACAGCCGGGACTTTGGGGATGACCCCATAAAGGCGCTGTCCTGGCAGGAGGGGCTGGAGAAGGCGGCCTGGCGGCTCACCGGCAGCTACCGGGCCCCGGCCCAAACGGCGGGGGAGTTCCTGGCGGGGAGGCCGGGCTTTGCCGCCGGCCGTGTTGCCCCCAGCTACGCCATCGGGGTGGAGGGGGCCGGCTTCGACGCCCTGTTCCCGCCCCGTGTGGCGGCCCAGCTGCGGCTGGGACTGCGGGTGTTTGGCAGAAGGCTGCCGGGCTTCGACGCCCCGGACAGTTTCCTCACCGGGCCGGAGACCCGGACCTCCTCCCCTGTCCGGGTGGCCCGGGGGGAGGACCTCCAGGCCACCCGGGCCCGGGGCCTTTGGCCCTGCGGCGAGGGGGCGGGCTATGCCGGGGGCATCGTCAGCGCCGCCGTGGACGGCCTGCGGGTGGCGGAAAAGATCATCGGGGAGTGGGCTCCAGTGGACTGAGGAGGGGATGACATGTTTCAAATCACAAGAAATTGGCTGATGGTCCCCCAGCCGGTCCGGGATCTGCTGCTCATGGGGGGCGGGGCGATGACCCTTCTTTCGGTGTTAGCTATCAACTACTGTCTCCTTCGGGGAAAACGGGAGCACATCGCCCCCTGGGTGGCGGTGCTGGCGGTGTCGGCGGCGGCCCTGGTGCTCACCTTTACGGGGAAGATCATCGGGCACATGATGGTGGGAGGATAGGAATGGACGGAGGTATCCGCCCGGATGGATGTAACGGCGGGAGACCTGACGAAATTGCTGGAAAGCTGACGGCTGCGTTCTTGCGTATCCCGTGAAAACGTGGTAAAATAGGCGTTGTATTTTGAAAGGGGGGTGGTGTCGTGGAGTTTAAGCCCTGGAGGATCGCGGTGCCCAAACGGCCGGACGCCGCCTCCGGCACGGCGGGGCAGCCCGGCTTTTTTCTGGCGGTGCAAAAGGCCCGGGGCCTGGAGGCAGCCGGGGGAGAGGAGGGCTTTGTCCCCTACGACCCCATGCTGCTGCCGGACATGGACAAGGCGGTGGAGCGGGTCCGCCGGGCGGTGGAGGAGCAGGAGAAGATCCTGATCTTTGGCGACTACGACTGCGACGGGGTCACCGCCACCGTCATCCTCTACGACTACCTGGAAAACGCCGGGGCGGATGTCCTCTACTACATCCCGGAGCGGGAGGGGGAGGGCTACGGCCTGAGCCAAACGGTGGTGGACCGGATGAAGGAGGCCGGGGTCCGGCTCATCATTACGGTGGATAACGGCGTCACCGCTGTGGAGGAGATCGCCTACGCTTCGGAGCGGGGCATCGACGTGGTGGTCACCGACCACCACAAGCCGGGGGAGACGCTGCCCGCCGCCGTGGCGGTGGTGGACCCCCACCGGTCAGGCAGCGAATACCCCTTCCCGGAACTCTGCGGGGCGGGGGTGGCCTTTAAACTCATCTGCGCCCTGGAGGGTGACACCGAAGGGATGCTGCTGGAGCACTACGGGGACCTGCTGGCCATTGGAACGGTGGCCGACATGGTGCCGCTGCTGGACGAGAACCGGGGGCTGGTGAAGGCGGGGCTCTCCCTGCTGCGGGAGAGCGAGAACCCCGGCATCCGGGCCCTGGCGGACAAGGCCGGGGTGGACCTGGAGACGGTCACCGCCGAGAACATCGCCTATATCCTGGCCCCCCGGCTCAACGTGGCGGGGCGCATCGGCTCGGTGGACCAGGCGGTGGAACTGCTCCTCTGCCAGGACGAGGACCGGGCCGGGGAACTGGCCAAGGAGATCTGCGCCCTCAACGACCGCCGCAAGGAGTTGGAGGGGGAGATCATCGGGGATATCCAGCGGCTGCTGGAGGAGCGGCCCTCCCTTTTGGACCGCCGGGTGCTGGTGCTGTCGGGGGAGGGCTGGAACCGGGGGGTCATCGGCATCATCGCTGCCCGGCTGGTGGAGCGGTACGGCAAGCCCTGCGTCCTCCTGTCGGTGATCGGCGGGGAGGCCCGGGGCTCGGCCCGGAGCGTGGAGGGGTTCTCCATCATCGACGCCATCCGGTCCTGCTCGTCACTGCTGACCAAGCACGGCGGCCATCCCATGGCGGCGGGGCTCTCCCTTGACGCCGGGAATTTGGACGCCTTTTCCCAGGAAATGGAAAACTACGCCCGGGAACACCACCCGGTGATGCCGGTGCCTACCCTGGCGGTGGATACCATCCTCAAGGCCGCCGAGGTGACGCTGGACAACATCCGGCTGCTGGACCAGCTGGAGCCCTTCGGCTGCGGCAACCCCCAGCCGGTGTTCGCCCTGGTGGGGGCGCGGGTGGCCAAGATCGTCCCCATGGGGAACGGGAACCACCTGCGGCTGACCCTGGAGCAGGGGGGAGCCTCCCTGACGGCGGTGCTGTTCGGGGCGGGGCCCCAGGCGTTTCCCCTGGAGCAGGGGGAACTGGCCGACTGCGGGGTGGTCCTTTCGGTCAATACTTATAACGGAACAGAGCGGCCCCAGGTCCGTGTCCTGTCCATCCGGCCCCACGGCTTCGACATGGCCGGCAAGCTGCGGCTTGGCTCCGCCTACCAGGCCCTGCGCCGGGGGGAGGCCCCGCCGGAGGGGACCCGGGAGGAACTGGCCTTTGGCAGGGAGGAGCTGTCGGTGGTGTTCCGCTGGCTGCGGGCCCACGCCCCCTGGCAGAAGGGGACCGACGCCCTGGCCCACCGGCTGGGCAAAAGTTCCAATTACGCCAGGGTGCTGGCGGCTTTGGATATCCTGTCAGAACTGGGGCTCATTTCCCGGCGGACCGAGCGGGGGATCGAAACGATCCAGCTGCTCCCCGCCCAGGGGAAGGCGGACCTGGAAACATCCCCTACCTACCGTATTTTACAGTAAAAGTTGGTGAACGAATGGACGAGCTTTTTGGGAAGCTGGCGGAACGGATCGAACAGACCAATAAGCAGTATGATATGGAGCGGATCGAAAAGGCCTACCAGCTGGCGAAGCGCGCCCATGAGGGGACGCTGCGCCGCTCCGGGGAGCCCTATATCGTCCACCCCGTCAGCGCCGCCATCATCCTGGTGGAACTGGGGATGGACACCGATTCCATCGTTGCCGCCCTCCTCCACGACGTGGTGGAGGACACCGACGTCACCCTGGACGAGATCAAAAAGGAGTTCGGCCAGGAGGTCTCCCTCCTGGTGGACGGGGTCACCAAGCTGGGGCGCATCCCCTTTTCCTCCCGGGAGCGGCAGCAGGCGGAGAACGTCCGCAAGATGCTGCTGGCCATGGCCCAGGATGTCCGGGTCATCATCATCAAGCTGGCCGACCGGCTGCACAACGCCCGCACCTTTGGATCCCTCCCCGACGAAAAGCGCCGGATGAAGGCGCTGGAGACGATGGAGGTCTACGCCCCCCTGGCCCACCGGCTGGGCATCCGGGGGGTGAAGGAGGAACTGGAGGACATCTCCATCAAGTACCTGGACCCCATCGCCTACGCCGATATCGAAAAGCAGCTGGACATGCGCAAGGAGGAGCGGGAAGCCTTTTTGCAGCGCATCATCGCCCGCATCCAGCGCCGCCTGGATAACGAACACATCCACGCCCAGATCGACGGCCGGGTCAAGAGCATCTACGGCATCTACCGCAAGGTGTACATGCAGGGCCGGAACATGGATGAGATATACGACGTCTACGCCGTCAGGATCATCGTGGACACGGTGCTGGAGTGCTACAACATCCTGGGCGTCATCCACGACATGCTCCAGCCCATCCCCAACCGGTTCAAGGACTACATCTCCACCCCCAAGCAGAACATGTACCAGTCGCTGCACACCACCGTCATCGACAAGGAGGGCATCCCCTTCGAGGTGCAGATACGCACCTGGGACATGCACTACACCGCCGAATACGGCGTGGCGGCCCACTGGAAGTACAAGGTGGGGCTGGCGGGGAAGGACAGCCTGGAGGAGCGTCTTTCCTGGGTCCGGCAGCTGCTGGAATCCCAGAAGGAATCCGACGACGTGGAGGACCTGGTCAAGTCCATCAAGACCGATATCGCCCCGGAGGAGGTGTTCGTCTTTACCCCCAAGGGGGACGTCATCACCCTGCCGGTGGACAGCACCGTGATCGACTTCGCCTACGCCATCCATTCGGCGGTGGGCAACCGGATGATCGGGGCCAAGGTGGATGGCCGGATGGTGAGCCTGGACTTTAAGGTCAAGACCGGGATGATCGTGGAGGTGCTCACCGCCTCCGGCCGGGGCAGCGGCCCCAGCCGTGACTGGCTGGGCATCGTCCGCACCAGCGAGGCACGGAACAAGATACGCTCCTGGTTCAAAAAGGAGAAACGGGACGAGAACATCCAGGAGGGGAAAAGCGCCCTGGACAAGGAGTTCCGCCGCAATCTCATCTCCCTCAGCGACAGTGACAAGGAGGCATTTATCGCCGATATCGCCTCCCGGCAGCGGTACAACAGCGTGGAGGACTTCTACGCCGCCATCGGCTATGGCGGGCTCTCCCTCCAGAAGCTGATCCCCCGCATCCGGGAGGAGTTTCAGCGCCAGTACCGCACCCCCACCCAAAACGATCCCATCCTGCTGGGCAAGATACCCCTGAACCGCAGGCCGGCCAAGGCCTCCAGCGGGGTCATCGTGGAGGGGCTGGACGGGTGCCTGGTGAAGTTCGCCCGGTGCTGCAACCCGGTGCCGGGGGACGATATCATCGGTTTCATCACCCGGGGCTTCGGGGTCTCCATCCACAAGAAGGACTGTGTCAACGTGGTCAACGCCGACACCACCAACGACCGCTGGGTCCGCACCGAGTGGGCCGGCACCGTCAAGGAGACCTTTAAATCCACCATCGATATCATCGGCAGCGACCGCCAGGGCCTGCTGGCCGATGTCAGCGTCGCCCTCAGCAACATGCGCGTCCCCATCCACACCCTGATGGCCCGGGAGGCCAAGGACAACCATTCCCACATCCAGGTCACCATCGGCATCAGCGACCTGGAGCAGCTGCGGGGCATCATGTCCAACCTAAAGAAGATCGGCGGCGTCATCACAGTGCAGCGTTCTAACCAGCCTGCCTGACGCCGGAAGGGAGGGAAGGTCCATGCGCGCAGTGATCCAACGGGTGGCCTCCGCCTCGGTGACCATCGCCGGGGAGGAGGTTGCCGCCATCAAAAGCGGCCTGCTCATCCTGCTGGGGGTGACCCACGAGGACGGGGAGGCGGAGGTGGACTACCTGGCCGCCAAGTGCGCCGGACTGCGGATATTCCGGGACGACGAGGACAAGATGAACCGCTCGGTGGCGGACATAGGCGGGGAGGTCATCGTGGTCTCCCAGTTCACCCTGTACGGCGATTGCCGCAAGGGCAAGCGGCCCGCCTTTGTGGACGCCGCCCCGCCGGACACCGCCATCGTCCTGTACGAGCAGTTCGTGGAACGGCTGCGCCAGGCGGGGCTGCGGGTGGGCACCGGCCGGTTCGGGGCGGATATGCAGGTGTCACTCCTCAACGACGGCCCGGTGACCATCCTGATGGACACCGCCGAGATGATGAAAAAGAAGCAATAGGAGCATAAAAATGACCATTACCGAGATACACGCCAAGCACACCTTCGCCGCCAACTGCTACGTGGTGCGGAGCGAGAAGAACAACGCCTTTGTGGTGGACCCCGGGGCGGAGGGGGAGAACATCATCGGCTTTATGAAGGAGCACGGGATCACCCCCCGGATGATCCTCCTCACCCACGGCCACTTCGACCATGTGGGGGCGGTGAAGGAGTTACAGGCCGCCTGGCCCGGCCTGCCGGTTTACATCTCCCCCAAGGACCAGGAACTGCTGGAGGGGGATGACAAGACCGGCGCCCTGGCCCGGCGGTTTATCCGGGACAACAGCCCCTATGTCTTTACCGCCGACGGGGCGCTGCGGGAGGGGGAGGACCTGACCCTGGACGAGCTGACCATCCGGGTGATGGAGACCCCGGGGCACACCCGTGGCTCGGTCTGCATCTTCTGCGGGGACACCGTCTTTACCGGGGACACCCTGTTCCGCCACGACTGCGGCCGCACCGACCTGTACGGCGGCTCCTTCCCGGAGATCTGCGATTCCCTGCGGCGGCTGCGGGACCTGCCCCGGGACTATGTGGTCCGCCCCGGCCACGAGGAGATGTCCTCCATCGACGAGGAACGGGGGTGGATCCAGTCCCTGCTGGAGCAGTACCCATGAACATCATCCTTTCCGCCCGGGACCAGAAGGACCTCCACTACGAGGTAGAATGTATCCTGCGGATGTTCCTCCCCGATGTCCGCCCCCGGTTCCTCCAGCAGGAGGACCAGCCCTCCCCGGAGCGCCTTGTCATCTGCACCGGGGACGGGACTGATCGGGTGGCCCTGGAACTTCCCGGCTTCGCCGGGGAGGAGAGGGAGGCCGCTCCAGCTGGGGAGACCCCCAAGGACCGGGAGGTGTCGGTCTGCCGGATGCTGTTCCGGCTGCTGACCCGGGCCACCGGCCGCCGCATCGAATGGGGGGTGCTCACCGGTATCCGCCCGGTGAAGCTGGTGCGGGAACTGCGGGAGCAGGGTCTTTCCTACCGGCAGATCCAGGAGCGGTTTACCGGCCGGTACCTTACCGCCCCGGAGAAAGCCGCCCTCTGCGTCGCAGCCGACCAGACCCAGCGCCAGGCCATCGAAAGGGCAGGGGAGAAGGACTACAGCCTTTACATCGCCATCCCCTTCTGTCCCTCCCGGTGCAGCTACTGCTCCTTTGTCTCCCACTCCATCGAAAAGACAAAGAAACTCATCCCTGCCTACCTGGATAAGCTGGAGGAGGAGTTGATCTACACCGCCGGTATCGCCAGGGAACTGGGTCTCACCCTCCAGACCATCTACATGGGGGGCGGCACCCCCACCGTGCTGGAGGCGGAGCAGCTGGACCGGCTGCTGGAGACGGTGGACCGCCACTTCGACCGCTCCCGGTGCCGGGAGTTCACGGTGGAGGCGGGGCGGCCGGACACCATCACCCGGGAAAAGCTGGCGGCCCTGGCCCGGGGCGGGGTGGACCGGATCAGCGTCAACCCCCAGACCCTCAACGACCGGGTGCTGGCGGCGGTGGGGCGCAAGCACACCGCGGCGGATTTCTTCCGGGCCTACGAGGATGCAAGGGCTTTCCCCTTTACAGCCATCAATGTGGACCTGATCGCCGGACTGGGGGGAGACGACCCCGATTCCTTCCGGGACACACTGGACCGGGTCATCGCCCTGGAGCCGGAAAACATCACCGTCCACGCCCTCACCATGAAACGGGCGGCGGACATGATCGGGGAAAAGACCGCCCGGCTGGATGGCAGTTCCCCCGCCGGGGAGATGGTGAGTTGGTCCCAGCGGGCCTTGGCCGGTGCCGGGTACCGCCCCTACTACCTCTACCGGCAGAAAAGCACCATCGACAGCCTGGAGAACGTGGGGTTCTGCAAGGGGGACACCCTATGCCTGTACAACATCTATATCATGGACGAGACCCACACCATCCTTTCGGTAGGGGGCGGCGGCGTCACCAAGGTGGTGCTACCGGGCAACCGCATCGAACGGCTGTTTAATTATAAATACCCCTATGAATACATTGACCGTTTCCCGACTATCCTGGAACGGAAGGACGCGTTACGGGGGTTCGGTCTGTAGTGACGGAAAGCGGCAAAGGCCGAGTTTTGAGAAGGAGGTCATTTTTATGGCAGCGTTGGACGATCTGATGCACAAGGCAAAGGAACTGGCGGATACCGTAGGCAAGGCCACCGGGGAACTGGTGGACGATTCCCGGATGAAGCTCCAGGAATTGAAGCTGTCCTCCGAGTTGAAGGACGCCTATGAGCGGCTGGGCTCGGTGACCTACGACGGCATCAAGGCCGGGGCGCAGAACCAGGCCCTGGTGGACCTGGTGGTGGGGGAGATCGATGCCATCCAGAAGAGCCTGGAGGAATTGAGAGCCGCCAAGACCGCCCCGGAGACAGGGGAGAAATACTGCCCCCAGTGCGGCACCACCAATGACAAGGCGTCGGTGTTCTGCTCCCGGTGCGGCGCCCCCCTGTCCATGGCGGCGGAGCCCCCCAAGGCGGAGGAGCCTGTTCCCACAGAGGAGCCCGCCCTCCTGGAGGAGACTGCGCCTGCTCCCACAGAAGCGGAATGATCTTTGCCAAGCCAGCTTAAAAACGGGTCCCGCCGCATACACTGGATGTTGGACGGGACCGGGGAAGGGGCCCTGCAAGGCCCCTTTTTCTATCCGAAAAAGAGGTGTCAGCAGACCATGACCTATACCGAAAAGGAAGGGGACCTGTTCGACTACGGCGACGGACGCTGCCTGGTCCACTGTATCAGCGCGGACTTCGCCCTGGGCAAGGGGATTGCCGCCGAGTTCCAGCGGCGGTTCCAGACCAAGGACCGGCTGCGGGAGCGGTACAAGGATTATCTTTCCCGGTACCGGGAGGAGAAGCTACTGGGGGACTGTCTGCCGGTGGACGGGGTGATGAACCTGGTGACCAAGGAACGGTACTGGGGCAAGCCCACCTACCAGTCGATGGAGGCCGCTTTACAGGCGCTGAAGCGGCTCTGCCGCCAGGAGGGGATCGAGGGCCTGGCCATGCCCTGCATCGGGTGCGGTCTGGACCGGCTGGCCTGGGGGAAGGTATCGGCGATGATCCGGGAGGTCTTTTCGGATACCGCTTGCGATATCCTGGTGGTCACAGGCCGAAGTCAGACCCCAAACAGTCTCGTTAAGAAAGCAGACAGCTAAGAAGCTGTCCCAATAGCCGCCGCACGCATCTTGACGGCAAATTTT
>CAJUFR010000027.1 GCA_910585525.1 uncultured Angelakisella sp. | reverse complement strand
CCCAACGCCCCCTCATTCAAAATAAACACCTTCCCCCGCCGGGTCCGAATGACCCCCTGCTTTTGCAGCTGGGAGCAGATGCGGGCCACCTGGATACGGGAGGCGTTTACCGCCGAGGCCAGATTCTCCTGGGACATGGGAAGATAGTGGTTGCGCCGGTAGTCGGCGCTGCCCATGTACAGGCGGAAGAAGTTCTTCAGGCGGGTGGTCACGTCGCCGATGCTCTGGTTTTCGGCGTCGTAGCACATCAGGCGAAGGGTGTCCGCCACGAACAGGGCCAGGTCGATGGCGAACTCCGGGGAGAGACGGCCCAGACGGTGAAGGTCCTGGGAGGTGAGGGGCACCGCCTTCACCGGGGTGATGGCCTGGATGGTGACCACGCAGGGCTCCCCGCCCCGCAGGCCGTCCAGGACGCAGATGGTGTCCGCCCGGTGGTACCCCAGCAGCCGCACAAAACCGCTGGCGTTGCTGGTGTATGCCTTGGTCATCCCCTCCAGCAGGTAGTAGACCCGGTCGGGGACCTCGGCGGAACGGCTCAGTACCGCTCCCGGGGGGAACAGCACCGGCGGAGCCCCGTTTTCCACCACAAGTTCCCGGTGGGCTGCCAGTTCCCCGTCCAAGATGAAATTTACCCATGCCTCTGCCGCTGCCATCTCTTTCCACCCTTTATGAACATATTTGACGGTTTTGTTAATTCATGTATATGACGCTCCTTCTGTATCATAAGACATTGTTGTTTTATTGTCAATCGTCTTAAAATAATTTTGTCGGGAGGCCCCTCCCGGCGGGACAAAAAGAGGCGGGCCCTGGCGGGCCCCGGCAACAGCAAGGAGGTCATGTAGTTATGTCCAAGATGTTCCCCAATCTGTTCTCCCCTGCCAAGATCGGCACCCTGACCCTCAAAAACCGCATCCTCAAGGCGCCCCAGTCCTCCGGTATGAGCAACATGGATGGCACTGTTTCCGAGCGTTTGGTGCGGTACTACCGGGATCAGGCAGCTGGCGGCGCGGGCTGCATCGTGGTGGAGTACGCCTATGTGGATGATATCGGCGCCAAGTCCGCCCACTGCCACCTGGGTATCTCCAGCAACGAGCACATCCCCGGCCTGGCCTGGCTGGCGGAGAACATCCGGGAGATGGGAGCGGCCCCGGCCATCCAGATCGAGCACTGCGGCCGTCAGAAGTTCCTGGGCACCCAGCCCATCTGCGCCCCCTCCGCCCTCCCCTGGCCCAAGCTGTGGGACCAGTACGGCGTCCAGTCCGTGCCCCATATCCTCACCATCGAGGAGATCCAGGACATCGTCCACGCCTTCGGCGATTCCGCCCTGCGGGCCAAGAAGGCCGGGTTCGAGTTGGTGGAGATCCACGGGGCCCATGGCTACCTGCTGACCAACTTCTTCTCCCCCCACACCAACCACCGCACCGACCTCTACGGCGGCAGTCTGGAGAACCGGATGCGCATCTATGTCGAGATCGTTCGGGACGTCCGCAAGAAGGTGGGCCCCGACTTCCCGGTCACCATCCGCCTGTCCGGCACCGACTACGAGCCCGACGGCTTCCCCATCGAGGACACCATCGCCATGGCCAAGGTGCTGGAGCGGGAGGGCATCGACGCCTTCCACATCTCCGGCGGCGACCACCACACCATGATCCACCAGGTCTCCCCTATGGCCATGTCCCTCTGCCACAACACCTGGGCTGCCGAGGCCATCAAGAAAGAGGTCTCTGTCCCGGTCATCGCTTCCGGCTCCATCACCCTGCCGGAGTACGCCGAGGAGATCATCGCCAGCGGCAAGGGCGACTTTGTCGGCCTGGGCCGTCCCCTGTGGGCCGATCCCGAGTGGCCCAACAAGGCCGCCGCTGACCACCCCGAGGATATCCGTCCCTGCATCCGCTGCAACGAGGGCTGCCTGGAGCGCACCTTCTTCAACTACAAGGCCATCACCTGCGCCGTCAACCCGGTGGTGAGCCGCGAGGGCGAACTGAAGATCACCCCCGCCCCGGTCAAGAAGAAGGTGGCCGTGGTAGGCGGCGGCACCGCCGGTATGGAGGCCGCCCGGGTCCTGAAACTCCGTGGCCATGACGTTACCATCTACGAGGAGAAACCGGAGAACGGCGGCCTGCTCCACGAGGCTGCCGCCCCCGAGTTCAAGGCGGATATCCGGCCCTTCATGAAGTACCAGATGACCGCCCTGGAGAAGCTGGGCGTCCCGGTCCTCCGGGAGAAGGCCGACGTCGCCAAGCTGGCAGCGTACGACGTGGTGATCTGCGCCACCGGCTCCCTGCCCATCATCCCCAACATCCCCGGGGTGGAAAAGCCCATCGCCGTGGACTGCCTCAGCGCCATCAACGGCGCCAAGCCGGTGGGCAAAAAGATCGTGGTCATCGGCGGCGGCCTGGTGGGCACCGAGACCGCCCTGGACCTGGCCGAGAACGGCCACAGCGTCACCCTGGTGGAGATGCTGCCCAAGATCATGAAGGACGTGGCGGTCACCGACTTCCTGGCCTACAGCGAGCGCATCGCCAAGACCGACATGCGTGTCCTCACCGAGACCCGCCTGGAGGAGGTGCTGGACAACGGCGCCCGTGTTTCCTCCAAGAAGGGCGAGGAGACCATCGAGGCCGACACCGTCATCCTGGCCCTGGGCCTCAAGGCGGAGCAGGGGCTGTACAACGAACTCATCGCCGCCGGCAAGGAAGCCTACCTGGTGGGCGACGCCGTCAAGGCCGGTAAGATCTTCGACGCCATCCACACCGCCTATCGCGCCGCCATCCGCATCTAAAACAACATCTTCTCTCCATCCAAATTTAGGACCAGGGGCCTGCCGCAAAGCAGCGGGCCCCTGGTCCGGTCTCATGGTCTTATTGTCTGCCGTGCTGGTGGTGATGCCCGTGGCCCTGGCCGCCCCGGGTCCATGCCTCCTTCTCCCCCGGCGGGGACAGGCTTTGGATGCGCTCCAGCAGTTCCCCCATGGTCATCCCCTGGACCTCCTCCACCGTGATGCCCGGGTCCAGGCGCTGCAATTCCAGGAACAGCTTGTATTTGCCGCAGGATAGCCCCTCCCCGTGGGCCGCCGAGACCTCCCGGGGGTGGGCGGCGCAGCAGTAGGTGTTCTGCCGCCCCGCCGTGCAGGATTCCACCTGGGACAGCATCCGGGCCTGGCGCTGTTGGTCGCTGCCCACCACCGTGATGGTCACCGGTTCCCCCCGCTCCACCAGGGGGGCCAGCTGGGGGCTGTCCAGCACCGCCTCCACCGCCTGGGTGTAGCCGGTGAACCGCAGGTCCAGCGACCCGGCCAGCTGCCGCCCGTCGTCGTTGCGGCCCTCCACGGCGATGACCCGGTCCATCCGGTTCACCGCCAACTCGATGGAGGGGTTGACGTCGATGCTGATCTCCGCCGCCGGGACCATCCAGAGCCACCAGCCCCCCGCCAGGGTCAGGACCAGACAGGCAGCCACCGCCAGCCGCTTTGCGTATGGCGGTGCCGGGGAACGGCGGTAGTTCCGGGTCCGCTCCGCCACAAAGGATCGGGTCCGTTCCTTCAGCCCCGGGTCCGCCTCGATCTGGTCAAAGGCCGCCTTGATCCGCTCATCCATCCCCATCACCTCCCAGCTTTTCCCGAAGCAGCTTTTTCGAGCGTGTCAACAGGGTGTAGACGGTGTTGACGTTCCTGCCCAGCATCCGGCCGATCTCCGGGGCGGTGTAGCCCTCGTAGTAGTGAAGGTAGACTATGTCCCGACAGCGCCGGGGCAGCGAGAGCACCGCCTCCAGCACCTCCCGGTGCCGGGTCCCGTCTGGGGCGGCCTGCTCCGCCACCGCCTCCAGCGGCACCGTGTGGCTGCGGAAGAAACTCCGCAGCTGGTCCTTGCAGGCGTTGATGGTGACCCGGATGAGCCAGGCTTTTTCGTGCTCCTGGTCCCGGAAGGCAATAGGACAAAGGACATACTTCAAAAACACCGTTTGAAATATGTCCTCGGTATCCGCATCATTCTTCAAGTATACCGTGCAGAGCCGCCGGACGGTACCGGCGTACCGCTCGATGGCGCTGTTCACCTCTTGCTCGCTCCGCATCGCTCCACCACGCAGCCGGTTATTACCAGCTCCGTCCCCTTCCGCAGCCGTGGCCGTGACCATAGCCTGTGCCGTCCTGGGGGCAGACCCCGGAGACAGCGTTGTCACAGACCCCGTCGCCGTCGGCGTCCACAAAGCAGACCCCGCAGCCGTTGTCGCAGATGCCATCGCCGTTGGCATCCAGATGGGAACAGACGCCGGTGCCATAGTTGTCACAAACGCCATCGTTGTTGGCGTCCACGTAATAGTAGCCATGTCCCTGGCCGTGGCCGCGCCCGTGGGCAAAGGCGCTGGTGGTCCCTACAGTCAGCAGCAGGGCCACCGCCAGGGCGGCTATCAAAACTCGTTTCATCATGTCTCATTCCTCCATGTTTTTTGATGGGCTTTTCGCCCTCTGCCTATAACACGAATGGGAAAGGCGTATCCATTCATGGAGGAAGGAAAAATTTTCTGAAAATTTTTATACGTTGATGATCTTGATGATGCTCTCCTTGGCGTCCAGGTAGACGCGGCAGGGGGAGTAGGACTTGCCGATGTTTTTCAGCACGCCGCCGATGGTCACCTGGACGGGGGGATAGAGGGTGCTGGCCACCACCTGCTTCTGGGCGGCGGCAGCCTCCTGGAGTTCGAATTCCTCCAACGCCTTTTTCAGCGGCTTCTCCTTCATCTGGAGCAGCGAGGCCTGGCCGGTGCCCTTTTTGTCCTCGATCTCCTTCTGGAGCCGCCCCAGTTCCTCTTCGATCTGGGCCTTTTCCTTGATGAACCGGGGGGTGGGGCCGATGACCAGGGTGGTGAGCCGCCCGGCGAAGTTGCCGATAGTCTTGGCCTCGATGCCGCCCATGCCCCGGACGGTGCCGCCGATGATGACGCCCCGGCCGGTCTTGACGGTGATCTTGCCCCGGGCGGCGATGTCGCAGTTGACGATGCTGTCCATGCGGACCTCGCCCATGGCGCTGACGTTGGCGTTCTCCATATACTTGCAGATGACGTCCTTGCCGGCGGTGATGCTGCCGGTGACGTTGCCGTTCATCCCCCGGTTCACCACCACCGAGCCGCCGGCGGTGATCTGGCAGCCCTCCACCAGGCCGCCGATGGTGACGTTGCCGCTGGCGGTGACGGTAAAGCCGGCCCGCACGTTGCCGTGGATGACCACGTCCCCCTGGACGTTGATGCTGCCGGTGGAAAGGTCCACGTCCCCCTGGATGACGATGACGTTGTTGACATGGAACTTGCCGTCCCGGAAGGAGATCTGGCCGTCTATCTTGGAGATAAGGGCGCTGCCGTCCTCGTTGGCTACAACGTTATCCCCCTTGGGCAGCACCGCTTTTTTGCCGTTGTAGGGGCGCATGGGGTTGCCCTGGATGTTGGTGCCCGGCACCCCCTGGGAGGGCTGCACTACCTCGCAGATCACCGTGCCCTGGTCGATGTGGGTGAGCCAGTCCAGGTTGTTGAAGTCCACGATGCCCTGGGCGTTCTCCACGATCTGGGGGGTGCCCACAGTGCGGGGGAAGTGCTCGATGGTCTTGCCGTCCTCCCCCCGGACCGGGGGTTTGCAGGCGGCCAGCTTTTGCAGCGTAAAGGCGCCCTCGGGGGTGGCCAGGCGGTTCACCGCCTCCTGGTCGATGCCGAAGGTGACCTTTCTTTCCTCCAGGGTGGACAGCACCGTCTCCCAGGTCACCGGCTCCCCGTCCCCCAGGGCGGGCAGGACAAAGCCCCAGGCGGCGCTCCAGTCCGGGGCGCAGAACACCAGTACCTGGCCGTTGAGGGGCGGCATCGGGACCTGTTCCTCCTGGGCGGCCGGGGCTGTCTCCGGCTTGCCCTCCTGCTGGCGCTGCTGCTCCTTGCGCCGCTGCTCCACCTTCATCATGGCCAGCCGGGCCTGCTTGTGGTATTCCTTCATCACCGCGGCCGCCTTGGCCTCCGCCTGGGAGAACACCTGCTTAAGGAAAGCGGTATCCGGCTGCTCCCCGGTACAGAAGTCCTCCACCACGTCCCGATCCTCTTCCTTCCCATGCTCCTGGCAGAAGAGGATATAGTATTCCATCAGTTCATCGGGGGCAGGCTCCTTCTCAAAGGGGAGTTCCTCCGGCTGGATGGGGATATCCTCCTCCGGGACCTCCTGGGCCTGGGGGAGCGGGGCCTCCGGTTCCCCTTGGGCGGGGGCTTTCTTTCCTTTTTCCCCTTTGCCGCCGGTCATTTTTTTCCAAAGGGAAAAGAGCAACGATCTGTGGCTGGTGTCTTTGGTGGTCTCGCTGTTTTTGTCCTCTCGTTGGCTCATCTCCGCACCTCCTGGTCCTTTTCCCGCAGCCCGCGGGGGAACATACAGCGTCGATGCTGTTATATAGTTTCATTTTACCCTATCCCGCTTGTCCCTGTCAAGCGGCAAAACCAGGCGGCAAAAGGCGGCAGGTCCCTGAAACGGCCTGCCGCCAAGCGTTACAAAATTTCCAGTTTTTACCGCTCCTCCAGCACGTCCCGGTAGAACCGGTCCATCTCCTCCCGTGTGGGGAACACCGCGACATACATCTGGTTGCCCATGGCCCCGGCCAGCACGTCGGGAATGCGGTCCACCATCCGCATGTGGCTGCCGTACCGTTCCACGATCTCGTCGTGGCTGTACCGGAAGGGCTTGCCGTCCCGACGGCCGGCGTAGGCGCAGAAGCAGTGCTCCCCCACTGGCATCCGGGACTGGCCAAAGGCCACCATATCCGCCCATATCTTATAGACGTTGGTGCTGTGGGCAAAGTTGATCATATCCGGGGTGAAGCCGCCGCAGGGGCGCATATTCACCTCCAGGGCCACCACCTGTCCCGCTTTGCCCAGCCCCTCCTGGTCCCGGGTGAGGCGGAAAAACTCAAAGTGGACGAAGCGGCTCTTGACCCCGAAACTCTTCACCGCCGCCCGTCCCGCCGCCCGGGTGTCCTCCGGCAGGTCCTTGACGATGTAGTAGATGGAATTGTCCTCGTCGTTGACGATATCCATAATGGAGTAGGGGGTGACGTTGCCGGTCTCAAAGATCGGCTCCCCGTCGGGTCCGATGATGGCGTCGTAGGAGTTCACCTCGGCGTGGACGAACTCCTCCATGATGTAGGGCACCGCCGGGTTTTTCCCCTCCAGGAAGGCCCGCAGTTCCTCGTCGCTGTCCAGCTTATGGGTGTCCGACGCCCCCACCCCGTTGTCCGGCTTCACCACCACCGGCCAGCCCACCTTTTTGACAAAGGCGGCGCAGTCCTTGTACTCCTTCACCAGGTGGTACCGGGCGGCGGGGATGCCCGCCTTTTTGTAGTAGGCCTTCATCTGGGACTTGTACTTGATGCGTGGGATGTCCTCCACCTGGAAGCCGCTGGTGATATGGAAGTCGGTGCGCAGCCGGGCGTCCCGCTCCAGCCAATACTCGTTGTTGGATTCCAGCCAGGACACCCGCCCGTACCGGTGGATCAGGAAGGCCACCCCGCGGTAGACCGCATCGTAGTCCTCCAGGCTGCTCACCTTGTAATATTCGGTCAGGCTGTCCCGCAGTTGCTGGCTCAGCTGGTCGTAGGGGGCGTCCCCGATGCCCAGGACGTTCATGCCGTTGTTGCGGAGTTCCCGGCAGAACTGCCAGTAGTTGGTAGGGAAGTTTGGGGAAATGAAGATCACATTTTCCATGATTTTTTATCCTCCTGCTCAAAACACCTGGGGAAAGATCAGCCGGGCTCCCCGCCCAGCAGCCAGGGAACGAAGTAGGTCACCTGCATGTACCACCAGGGCCAGTCGTGGGTGCAGTCGTAGCCCCAGAAGTCCACCCAGGTGTGGATGCCCTTGCTGCGCAGGATATCCGCCATAGTGAAGGTGGTCTCCGGCATCTCCCAGTTGCCCTGGCCCACGCAGATGGCCGCCCGCTGGCGGTTGAACAGCTGGATGTAGGGGTGGTCGGCGGGGAGGTTGGCCATGTAGTGCACCGGGGAGTTGCGGTAGACCACCTCATCCATGTAGCCGTCGAAGCCGTAGTCGGCGGTGTAGATGCCGCTGAGGGCCAGCAGGCCGTCAAAAAAGTCGGGGCGGCGGAAGTAGAAGTTGGCGGCGTGGGTGGCCCCCAGGCTGCACCCGAAGGCGATGATGCCGGGGTGCTCCCCCGCCGGGTCCCAGCCGTTGCGGCGGCAGGCCTGGTCATTGA
Organism: uncultured Angelakisella sp.; assembly: GCA_910585525.1. Classification (GTDB taxonomy): domain Bacteria; phylum Bacillota; class Clostridia; order Oscillospirales; family Ruminococcaceae; genus Angelakisella. Next base: position 19,718 of record CAJUFR010000027.1, on the reverse strand, counting down.
TAAAGGGGACCATCTCGTTGATGACGTAGTCGAACCACTGCTCGTGGCGGCGGATGCGCTGGTAGGGGTCGCCGGATTTGTTGGACCAGGTCTCCTTGTCCAGGGTGTCGATGGCGATCACCATCGCCCGGCCCGAATCGATCCAGGGGGACCAGACACTGGCCATCTGGAACCCCTCAAAGTCAAAGAACCGCCCGTCCTGGCAGGGGATAAAGAGCACCGGCCGGCCCGAGTGGCCGTAGATCTTCCACTCCATCTCCCGCCCCAGGGTGGGGCTGTACTCCCGGAAATACTGTGTCTCCATACTGTTTCACCTCGTTATGTAGTAGGGGGCGCTCCGGCTCCCCTCTATATCAAAAATAAGATCGCCGCCAAACAGGGGTCACAGGTCATACAAAAGGGTCTCGATGAAAAAGGGGACCTGGCGCTCCCAGCTGGCCTCGCAGTGCTCCCCGTCGGGGACGATGCGGCAGGTGAGGAACACCCCCCGGTCCAGCAGCTGGGCCGTCACCCGGGAGAACTGCCCCGCCATCAGCTGGTGGTTCTCCATCTCCCGGGAGCCGTAGTCCATATACAGGACGGTGCCCGCCGCCACGTCGCACCCCCGGACCATCCGGGCCACCCGCTCCGGCGCCACCCACAGGGAGGGGGAGAGGGCCGCCGCCCGGGAAAAGACCTGGTTGTACTCCAGCAGGGCGTAAAGGGCCATCAGCCCCCCCATGGAACTGCCGGCGATGAAGGTATGCCGCCGCCCCGGCAGGGTGCGGAGGTTCCGGTCCATCTCCGGCTTCAGCACCCGGGTGAACCACTCCATGGTGATCTGCCCCCGGCCCTCCACCTGGCCCAGGTCCGGTTCGTAGAAGGTGAAGGGGGAGTATTCGGAGAGACGGCCGTTGTCCGGGTGGTGGTTGCACTCCACCGCCACCACGATGAGAGGGGCCTCCACCGCGTCCAGGTACTCCCCCAGCCCCCAGCTTTTGCCGTAGGTGGCGTCGCTGTCATAAAAGACGTTGTGGCCATCGAACATGTACAGCACCGGGTAGCGCCGGTCCGGCTCCCGGTCGTAGCTGTCCGGCAGGTAGAGGTAGGCCCTCCGTTCCTCCCCGCCGGTAAGTTCCGGTATGGTGACCCGCCAGGTCTGCAGCATGGTTTCTCCCCGTCCTTCCCGCCCCGTTGTACGCCTGCCGGCGCCAGTTGTTCCTTATTAGTTTACCACAGTAAAGCCCTGGTTTCAATCGCAAGGATAGCTGATTAGCCAGCCCGGCCGCTGAAAATATTGTGAAAATCGTATATCCTGACGTTTTCCGACCCGCCCGCCGGGATGGTTGTATTTTTATTGTATGGGGGGCGGGGGAGAAAAATCAAACATCCCGGCCCCCGGCGGCGCATATAGATGGCAACGGGGTGATGGCGATGCCGCAGAAGAAACGGACGGTCAAGCAGCCGGGCAAAAAGAAAAAGCCCTTCCTGCTGGTGAAGGGGCTGGAGGAACCGGCGGTGGCCTTCCTGCCCCCGGTGCGGGTGGAGCTGCTGGGCAACCGCCAGGCGGTGGTGGACGGCTGCCGGGGCATCATCGAGTATTCCGACAGCTGCATCCGCCTTTCGGCCCAGGGGCTGATCCTTAAATTCACCGGCACCGGCCTGGAGATACGGGCCTTTACCGAGAGCGAGGCCATCGTGGCGGGGACCATTCTGGGCTTGGAATACAGTTGATGTTCGTAGGGGGCGGGGATATGTCCATCATCAGCATCATCCGGTTCTTCCGGGGGACGGTGCGGTTCACGGTGCGGGACGGCTTTTTGGAGCGGTTCATCAACCTCTGCGCCCAGAACCGGGTGCCGGTGTGGGACGGGCGGCGGCAGGGCAGCCGGTACACCGCCTGCACCACCCTGGCGGGGAGCCGCCGCCTGCCGGAACTGGCCCAGCGGGCCGGGGTCATCCTGGAGGACGGCCGCCGGGGGGGCGCGCCGGTGCTGCTGCACCGGTACCGCAAGCGCACCGGCCTCTTTGCCGGGGGGCTGCTGGTGGCCGCCGCCCTGCTGATCCTGGGGCAGTTCATCTGGCAGGTGCAGGTGGAGGGGCTGGCCACCATCCCCCGCCAGGAGGTGGACGCCGCCCTGGAGGAACTGGGGGTGGTGCGGGGGGCGCTGCGCCGGGACATCGACGCCCGTGAAGTGGAGCGGCGGCTGATGCTCCGGCTGGATAAGGCCGCCTGGGTGGCGGTGAACCTCCGGGGCAGCCGGGCGGTGGTGGAGATCCAGGAGCGGGTGGTCCCCCCGGAGCGCATCGACGACCGCACCCCCCACAACGTGGTGGCGGCAAAGCCGGGGTTCATCACCTACCTGGAGGTGTACAACGGCCAGCCCACCGTCAAGGCGGGGGATTCGGTGGAGGCGGGGGACATCCTGGTCAGCGGCATCATGGAGGACAAGAAGCTGCGGGACCGCACCGTCCACGCCCGGGCCAAGGTGCTGGCCCAGACCCAGGAAAAGCTGGCGGTGGAGGTCCCCTACCTCCAGGAGACCTACTCGGTCCGGGGGGTGACGGTGCGGCGGTATCTGGATATCCTCTCGGTGCAGCTGCCCCTTTTCTGGGGGACGCCGTTGGAGGAGCCCTACAAGCGGGAGGCCGCCACCTTTGATATCCCCTTCCTCAGCAGCATCGCCCCCATCCGCTGGAGCCGGGAAAATTACCTGCTGCTGGACCGGCAGGAGCGGACCGTCTCCGCCGAGGAGGCCATGGCCATGGCCCAGGAGCAGCTGGCCGCCCTGGAGGAAAGGACCTTCGCCGGGATGGAGGTGTTGCAGCGGGAGGTGAGCGGCCAGGAACTGCCGGACCGGTTCCGGCTGGAGGGGGTATACCTCTGCGTGGAGGACATCGGGGAGGAACGGGAGATCCTCACCGGGGAGGAGATCCCCGGGCTGGAGCCGCCGGCGGGGGCGGTAAAAGGGGCGGAATGACCTCCCCTTTTTTTCGCCGTTCCGGTCAAAAGGCTGGACACTTTGTCTCAGTCATGGTATACTGTTAAGCAGTAAATGGCCATCGAAAGAAGGGCTTGACAATGACCACCCGCCGCAACATACTTCAAGACAGACAGACGATGGCAGGTCTGTCCTTTTTTCGTTGTTCAAACGGTGTGTATCGTAACAGGCATGCCACCTCTCCGGGGGTGACGCGCCTGTTTTTGCTGTTCCGAGAAAACTGACAACAGAAAGGAAGCGAAGGATAATGAGGACCAAACGAAAGGTATCCGCCCTGCTGGCAGCCGGGGCGATGCTGTTCAGCCTCTGCGCCCCCTTTGCCTTTGCGGAGGAGGGAGCCGGAGAGGTGAAGGACACCGGCCCGGCAGCCAATACCTTTGCCCTGGCCCGGGCGGGGGATACCTACCTGGATGAGAACGGGGTGGTGCAGGATGTACCGGATGGGGTCATTGATGTAACGAATAGCACAACGAGCCTTGGTGATGGCTGGTATATCGTGCGGGGGGCTGTTACGGTTGATGACATTAACGCTACACCCATAGATGTTACAGGCGATGCTAACCTTATCTTGGGGGATAGCTATACGTTAAAAGTCCCTGGTGGCATCATTGTAAACGATGGCGCTAGCCTGACTGTCTACGCCCAGTCGGATGAGGGTGATATGGGGACATTGGAAGCGGGTGGCATGAGTGCAGGTATCACTTGTAATAATGGCACTCTTGTCATCAACGGCGGCAACATAGTAGCAACAAGTTATGGTAATGTGAGTATTGGCGGTTCAGGGGGCACGATAACTATTTACGGAGGTACTGTCAACCAGAAAACTCCAGATTTAGAGAAAAAAGGTATTGGCGGAACGGGGTTTGATATTACCATCAATGGCGGCACAGTAGAAGCAGACTCCTCCAGCATCGACGACCTCGCTGGCATCAGCGGTGACAGCATCACCATCACCGGCGGCACGGTGACTGCCACAGGCGGAAAAGACGCTGCGGGTATTGGCGGCGGTATCGGCGAAGCTGGCGGCACCATTACCATCAGTGGCGGCACAGTGACCGCTACCGGCGGGGAAAATGCTGCGGGTATCGGCGGCGGTAGCGGCGGGGCCGGCGGGAACATCAGCATTACTGGCGGCACTGTGACCGCCAGCGGTGGCAAAAACGGTGCAGGCATTGGCGGCGGCGCAAATGGTAACAGCGGTACAATCCAAATTGATGGCGCAACGGAAGCTTCCACAAACGTAACCGCCACCGGCGGGGAAAATGGCGCTGGCATTGGTGGCGGGAATCTTGGACATGGCGAAATGATAACCATTGACGGCGGTACTGTGACTACAATTGGGGGATCCCCAAAATCAGGACAACGTGGCGGCGCTGGCATCGGTGGTGGCGGTAACGACGGTTCTGGTCTTGCTGGTAATGGTGGTAATGGCGGTAAAATCACTATCAACGGTGGTTATGTTATTGCGACCTGCAAAGATACAGGAGTAGCAGCTTATAGTGCCGCCATTGGCGGCGGCGCGTATGGCGATGGTGGCATCATCACCATTACTGGTGGTACAGTGGTGGCGAATGGCGGTGCAGGAAATTACGGTGCGGCTATCGGTGGTGGCGCACAGAACGGTGCAACTATCACCATTGTAGGCGGCGATGTAACAGCGACCGGTTCTAAGCAAGGGGCTGGTATCGGTGGCGGCTATCAAGGCGATAGCGGCGAAATCACAATCACCAAAGGCAAAGTAACCGCCATTGGCGGAGAAAGCGGCGGTGCTGGTATTGGCGGCGGCTACCAAGGTAGTGGTACTACAATTACCATCAATGGCGGCGAAGTAATTGCCACCGGCGGAAAAGATGGCGGCGCAGGTATTGGCGGCGGGTACGCAAGTAAAGCCGACAAAAAAGGCGGCGCAAGCGGCCAAATCACCATTACCGGCGGTACAGTGACCGCCACCCACGGTACCGACGGCGGCACAAACATTGGCCGTGGCAGAGATGGTGAACCCCCTGCTGATACCGACTTCATTAAGGTCAGCGATGGTGTTACTGTGACAGGCATCGACCAGTTGGTCCACGGCTACGACCCGGATGTTGACACGTGGGCGCCGACAGGCGACAACCAGCACGTGCGTGCTTGCAGAGTGGCAGGCTGCACCGATACGGCGCACTATTCCACAGAAGGTACAGCCCACACCTATCCCGAGCCCCCCGAGGTGGCTTGCGGACAAGAACAGACCTGTACCGCTATCGGCTGTGGCTACAAAAAAACACTGGAACACGTTTGGGCCACCGGGTGGAAGAGCGACGCAACAAACCACTGGCACGAGTGTGAAAATAAAAACTGCCCCGTTAAGGACAACGCCCAAAAGAATGGGTACGCCGCCCACACCGGCGGCACCGCCACCTGCACGGCCAAGGCCAACTGCGACATCTGCCGCCAACCCTACGGCGACAACGACAAAGATAAACACACCGGCGGTGAAGAGGTGCGGAACAAGAAGGACCCCACCGCCACCGAGGACGGCTACACCGGGGATATCTACTGCAAGGGTTGCAATACAAAAATCAAGGAGGGTGAGGTCATTCCCAAAACAGGCGGCGGCGATACCCCCGGCAGTAGCAGCAGTTCTAGTAGTTCCAGCGGGTCCAGCAGTTCCAGTTCTGGTTCTAGTTCCAGTTCCAGTAGTTCCAGTTCCAGCAGCAGTTCCAACTCCAGCAGCAGCACCGGCGGCTGGGGCGGCGGGTCGGATGACGGGTCCTCCAGCGGCGGCAGCACTACCTCCGCCATCGTGGAGGAGGACAATCCCAACACCGGCATCCCCCTGACCGGCGGCGGAAGCGTGGTGGCGCTGGCGGTGGCCGTCGCCCTGGCGACACTGGCTGTCTACGCCATCCGGTGGGAAAAAGAGTAAGAACCGGTATTCAAAACCGGTTCAACAAGGCCCCTTCCGGCGGGAATGAACGGCGGGGGCCTCTTTTTTGTATCCCAAACCCGCAAAACCGCATAGGATGGTCTAAAACACCTTACAATGCAAGGAGGAGCCGTCCATGGACAAGGTTTTGCGGTATTTCCTGGGAAGCAGCAGCCCCCAGGGGTATGTGTCCCGGCCCGACCAGCTGGGGGAGCCCGGCGGCTGGCGGTGCTGGGTGGTACAGGGGGGCGCCGCCGCCAGCCGCTCCGCCGTCATCGCCCGGGCCCGCCGGGCCATGGAGGGGCGGGACGCCCTGGTGGAGGAGTTGGTCTGCTCCGGGGACCCCTCCACCCTGGACGGGGCGATCTTCCCCGGCTGCCGGGTCTCCATCGCCGACGGGGACCCGCCCCACGCCATCCAGCCCCGGCACCCCGGGGCCTACGAGGAGATGGTGTCCCTTTGGGGTTGCCTGGACCGCCGGGTCCTTTGGGACGCCCGGGAGGAGATCATCCGCCTGGAGCGGGAGGGGGAGCGGCTGGAGCGGGACGCCGGGGGGTATCTCTACGCCGCCGGGGCCCTTACCGGGGAACTGGCGTCCATGGGGGCCGCCGCCACCGACCGGGGGAAGCTGCTGGCCTACGCCCGGCGGCTGGCCGCCCGGGAGTTCCCCCGCCCCGCCGGGAAAAAGGGCGGGGAAAAGGTGCGGCTCCTTTCCGCCGTCACCCCGGAGGGGCAGCTGCTGCTCCGGGACACGGTGGCCGCCGCCGCCCCCCGGGCCATCGCCATCGAGGACAGCTGGGGGGCGGTGGCCAACGCCCTGCTGGAGGCGCTGCGGGACCTGGCCCTGGAAAGCGGCCTGGAGGTGGTCACCTGCCGCTGTCCCCTCTTCCCCTTCACCAAGCTGGACCACCTGCTGCTGCCCCAGCTGGGGCTGGGCTTTTTGACCCTGAACCGGGGCAACGCCCGGGAACTGACGGGGCTGACCCAGCGGGCCATCCACGCCACCCGCTTCTGCGACGGGGCCCGGCTGCGCCAGCGGAAGGGCCGGGCCGCCTTCCTCCGCAGGGCCGCCGCCGGGATGCTGGACCAGGCCGCGGAGGTGCTGGGACAGCAGCGGGAGGTCCGCCGCCAGCTGGACCGGCTGCTGCTGTCCGCCACCGACCAGGATGCCGTGGAGGCTGTGGCCAGCCGTGTAGCCAAGGAGATGGCGGCGGGGTAGACCAAAAGCGGGAGGGGAAACCCCCTCCCGCTTTTGCTATTCCAGCAGCTCCTGCCGGAAATACTGCATCAGCTTCTTCTCCCGCCGGGACACTTGGACCTGGGTCATCCCCAGTTCCTGGGCGGTCTGGGTCTGGGTCTGGTTCTGGTAGTACCGCAGGATGATGAGCCGCCGGTCCCGGTCCTCCATCCGCTCCATAGCCTGCTTCAGGGCCAGGATGTCGGAGAGCAGTTCCTCCGGGGAATCCACCGGCAGGTCCAGCTGGCCGCCCCCTTCCTCCTCCCCGGCGGTAAGGGAGACCGGCGGCGTGGTGGCCGCCAGGGCCTGGGCGATCTCCCCCGGCTCCTTGCCCATGGCCTCCGCCACCTCGCTGATGGCGGCGTCCCGGCCCAGGGTGGTGCTCAGCTGCTCCCGGACCCGGGCGGCCTTCACCCCCAGTTCCTTGATGCTGCGGCTCACCTTCACGGTGCCCCCGTCCCGGAAGAGGCGGCGTATCTCCCCCAGGATCACCGGCACCGCGTAGGTGGAGAACATCACCCCCCGGCTCTCGTCAAAGGCGGCGGTGGCCTTCACCAGCCCCATGCACCCCGCCTGGTACAGGTCGTCGTACTCGATGCCCCGCCCCCGGAACCGGTGGGCGCAGGACCGGACCAGCCCCAGGTTCTGCTCCACCATCGCGCTCCTGTCCTTGGTGATCAACGGCCCGCCTCCCTTCCGGTATCCCTGTTTTCATCGGCGTTCACTCCCGGGAGCGCAGCGCCCGTTCCATCACCACGGTGGTGCCCTCCCCCAGCCGGGAGCGGACCTTCACCTTGTCCATCAGTTCCTCCATGACGGCGAAGCCCAACCCCGCCCGCTCCCCGGTGGAGCAGGTGGTAAAAAGGGGCTCCCGGGCCTTGGCCACGTCGGCGATGCCGCAGCCCCGGTCCCGGACGGTGATCACCAGTCGGTCCCCGGGGTAGAGGGCGGCGGCTATGTACACCTGCCCCATGGTATCCCGGTAGCCGTGGACGATGGCGTTGGTCACCGCCTCGGACACGGCGGTCTTGATGTCGCAGAGCTCCTCCACCGTGGGGTCGGCCAGGGCGGCGAAGGAGGCCACCAGCGACCGGGCCAGCCCCTCGTTCACCGAACGGCTGGGAAAACTTGCCCGCATCAGGTTTTCCGGCTTTTGCTGTTTCATTTTGTCTCCCCCCGTTTCTCCTGGATGTCCAGGCTGCTGATCCCCGCCACCTGCATCACCCGGCGGATGTGGGGCGGCAGGTTGCGGAGCGCCAGCTTGCCCCCCATGTCCTGCATCAGCCGGTACCGCCCCAGCACGATGCCGATGCCGGAGGAATCCATAAACTCCACCCCGCCGAAGTCCAGCACCAGCATCCGGGGGCAGGTGCGGCGCAGGCTGTCATCGATGGTATCCCGTACCTTGCCGGCGCCGTGGTGGTCGATCTCCCCGGTGAGCAGGGCGGTGACGGTGTCGGCCTCCGGGGCGATCTCGATCTTGACTGGCATATCAAAGGTCCACCTTTCTTAAAAAGAGATAGGCACTTTACGGGGCCTGTCCGTTTTTCTGTTTCTTATGATAGAACGGAGGCGCTAAAAATTTTGCCGCAGCCTGTCGCCGCCTTGACAGGGGGCGGGGGGCGTGATATGATATTAAAATCAGGAAGGATTCTCATTCCTAATCATTTTCCGCCATTCTCCCCCGGAAGGATGGCGGCCGGAGCCACCGGCAGTCAGGAGGACCATGAACTATTCCAAACAGCGGGAACTGGTCTTGCAGACCGTCCTGGAAAACCCCATCCACCCCACCGCCGACGGCGTCTACCAGCAGGTGCGGCAGCAAAATCCCCGGATCAGCCTGGGCACCGTTTACCGGAACCTGAATTTTCTGGCGGAAATGGGAATGATAAGAAAGATCTCCATGCCTGTGGGGAGCGACCGCTTCGACGGCAGGCTGGACCAGCACGACCACATGGTCTGCACCGGCTGTGACCGGGTGTTCGATGTGGAGTGCGACGCCCTGCGGCAGCTGGACCGCCAGATACTGGACCAGCAGGGCTTCCTGGTCCAGGACCGCCACCTCCTTCTCACCGGTCTTTGCCAGGATTGCCGGGATTGCCGGGAGAAATAAAAGTCGCGGCCCTTCCCTCACTGCATGGCAGACTATCCTAACTGCCCAGGCAGAGAAAGAAGGACCGTTTTATGGAACTGAAAGGCTCCAGGACCGAAGCGAACCTCACCGCCGCCTTCGCCGGGGAATCCCAGGCCCGGAACAAGTACACCTACTACGCCTCCAAGGCCACGGAGGAGGGCTACCGCCACATCGGGGAACTCTTTACCGAGACCGCCGAGAACGAGCGGGCCCACGCGAAGATCTGGTTCCGCCTCCTCCACGGCGGCAGCATCCCGGACACCGCCACCAACCTGGCGGACGCCGCCGCCGGGGAGCGGTACGAGTGGACCCAGATGTACGCCCAGTTCGCCCAGGTGGCCCGGGAGGAGGGCTTCGACAACATCGCCCGCCTCTTCGAGCAGGTGGGGGGCATCGAAAAACAGCACGAGGAGCGGTTCCAGACCCTCCTCCGGGAGGTGGAGGACCAGGCGGTGTTCGCCAAGGGCTCCACCGTGGTGTGGCAGTGCGGCAACTGCGGCTTTTTGTACGAGGGCCCCAAGGCCCCGGAAAAGTGCCCCGTCTGCTCCCACCCCCAGGCCTACTTCCGGGTGGTCCCCGGCAAGGGGTAAGGTTTGCGCCAAGCCAACGCCCGTGTCCCCGGGGAGGGACACGGGCGTTGGCTTGCAAAAAGCCCTGGACCATATTATAATAGGACCATCTATCTGGAATCTACAGGAAAGAAGGGACCCCTATGGAAAGGACCGAGATCAAAGCACTTTTCTCCTCCGTCACCGACTACATCGATTCCCAGGTGACGGTCTGCGGCTGGGTCAAGACCCTCCGCCAAAGCAAGACACTGGGATTCATCGAACTCAACGACGGCAGCTGCTTCCAGAACCTCCAGGTGGTGTTCGAGCCCGGCAAGGTGGAGAACTACGAGGAGATCGCAAAGCAGAACGTGGGGGCCGCCCTGGTGGTCCGGGGCCATGTCCTCCTCACCCCCAACGCCAAGCAGCCCTTTGAGGTCCACGCCTCCTCCATCGCCGTGGAGGGCGCCTCCTCCCCGGAATACCCCCTGCAAAAGAAGAAGCACTCCCTGGAGTACCTGCGCACCATACAGCACCTGCGCCCCCGCACCAACACCTTCAGCGCCGCCTTCCGGGTGCGGTCGGTGGCGGCCTACGCCATCCACAAGTTCTTCAACGACCGGGGCTTCGTCTACGCCCACACCCCCATCATCACCTGCAGCGACTGTGAGGGTGCCGGGGAGATGTTCCACCTCACCAACCTGAACATCGCGGAGCCTCCCCGGACCCAGGAGGGCGAGGTGGACTACAGTCAGGACTTCTTCTGCAAGCCCGCCAACCTCACCGTCAGCGGCCAGCTGGAGGCGGAGTGCATGGCCATGGCCTTCGCCAAGGTCTACACCTTTGGCCCCACCTTCCGGGCGGAGCGGTCCAACACCCCCCGCCACGCGGCGGAATTCTGGATGATCGAGCCGGAGATCGCCTTTGCCGACCTGGAGGACGACATGAAGCTGGCGGCGGATATGATCAAGTATATCCTCCGTTACGTGATGGAGAACTGCCCCCAGGAACTGAAGTTCTTCAACAGCTTCTACGACAAGGGGCTTATCGAGCGGCTCCAGGGCATCGTGGATTCCGACTTTGCCCGGGTCACCTACACCGAGGCGGTGGAGCTGCTGGAGAAGGTGAAGGACCGGTTCGAGTACCCGGTCTACTGGGGCTGCGACCTCCAGACCGAGCACGAGCGGTACCTCACCGAGGAGGTGTTCAAAAAGCCGGTGTTCGTCACCGATTATCCCAAGGAGATCAAGGCCTTCTACATGCGGATGAACGACGACGAAAAAACGGTGGCTGCGGTGGACCTGCTGGTCCCCGGGGTGGGGGAGATCATCGGCGGCAGCCAGCGCGAGGAGCGGCTGGACAAGCTGATGGCCCGCATCCAGGAGATGGGCCTGCGGGAGGAGGACTACAGCTGGTACCTGGACCTGCGGCGGTTCGGCGGCACCCGCCACGCCGGCTTCGGCCTGGGCTTCGAGCGGCTCATCATGTACATCACCGGCATCAGCAACATCCGGGACGTGCTGCCCTTCCCTCGGACCACCGGTTCGGCGGAGTTCTGATACAAAACGGAAGATGCCTTGATCACAGGAGGGATGCCGATGAAGGACGGATTCATCAAGGTCGCGGCCGCCTCCCCCGCCCTGCGGGTGGCGGACTGCGCCTATAACCGGGACCAGATACTCCAGACCATGGAGAAAGCCCTGGCCCTGGGCGTCAAGCTGCTGGTGCTGCCGGAGTTGGCGGTCACCGGCTACACCTGCGGCGACCTCTTTGGCCAGGCCGCCCTGCTGGACGGGGCGGTGGCGGCGCTGGAGGCCATCACCACCGCCACCAAGGGGCGGGACCAGCTGCTGGTGGCAGGGGTGCCCCTGGCGGTGGCGGGCCGGCTCTACAACTGCGCCGCCGTCATCCAGGACGGCAGGATACTGGGGGTGGTGCCCAAACGGAACATCCCCGGCTACGGGGAGTTCTACGAGACCCGCAACTTCTCCCCCGGCCCCGGAGAGGTCCGGGACTGTCTGATCGGGGGGCGGTGGGTCCCCTTTGGCGGGAACATGGTGTTCCGCTGCCGGCAGCTGCCGGCCTTCTGCCTGGGGGTGGAGATCTGCGAGGACCTGTGGGTGCTGGATCCCCCCTCGGGGCGGCTGGCGGCGGCAGGGGCTACCATCATCGCCAACCCCTCCGCCAGCGACGAGGCCACCGGCAAGGCGGCCTACCGCCGCTCCCTGGTCACCGGCCAGTCGGCCCGGCTCTGCTGCGGCTACCTTTACGCCGCCAGCGGCTGGGGGGAATCCACCACCGACCTGGTGTTCGGCGCCCATAACATCATCGGGGAAAACGGGGCGCTGCTGGCCGAGAGCCTGCCCTTCGGGGAGGGCTTTGCCGTCACCGAGATCGACGTGGAGCGGCTGGCGGGACAGCGGCGGCGGACCAATACCTGGCCCCCCAGCCCCGACGGCTTTGACGAGATATTCTTTGAGATGGAGCCCTCCCCTGCCACCCTTACCCGGGATATCCCCCCGGACCCCTTCGTCCCCCGGGACGAGGCGGGGAGGGAAGCCCGGTGCCAGGAGATCATCTCCATCCAGGCCCACGGCCTGATGAAGCGGCTGGAGCACACCCGCTGCGCCGGGGCGGTGCTGGGCATCTCCGGCGGGCTGGATTCCACCCTGGCGCTGCTGGTCACCGTCCGGGCCTTTGACCTGCTGGGCCGCTCCCGCAAGGAGATATCCGCCGTCACCATGCCCTGCTTCGGCACCACCGGCCGCACCCGTGGCAACGCCGAGGCCCTCTGCGCTGCCCTGGGGGTGAGCCTTTCCACGGTGGATATTCGGGATTCGGTGACCCGGCACCTGGCGGACATCGGCCACGACGGCGTCACCCTGGATGTCACCTACGAAAACGCCCAGGCCCGGGAGCGGACCCAGGTGCTGATGGATCTTGCCAACCGCTCCGGCAGCCTGGTGGTGGGCACCGGGGACCTTTCGGAACTGGCCCTGGGGTGGGCCACCTACAACGGGGACCAGATGTCCATGTACGGGGTCAACGCGGGAGTGCCTAAGACGCTGGTCCGCCACATGGTGGCCACCATGGCCGCCGGGGCAGAGGGAGAACTGCGCCGGGTGCTGCTGGACATTCTGGACACCCCGGTGAGCCCCGAACTGCTCCCGGCCCGGGACGGGGAGATCAGCCAAAAGACCGAGGACCTGGTGGGCCCCTACCGGCTCCACGACTTCTTCCTTTACTACACCCTGCGGTGGGGCTTCGCCCCCGGCAAGGTGCTGCGGCTGGCGGAGACCGCCTTCGCCGGGGCATACCACCGGGACACCATCCTCCGGTGGCTGCAAATGTTCTACCGGCGGTTCTTCGCCCAGCAGTTCAAGCGTTCCTGTATGCCCGACGGCCCACGGGTGGGCAGCGCCGCCCTCTCTCCCCGGGGGGACTGGCGGATGCCCAGCGACGCCTCCGCCGCCCTCTGGCTGGCGGAACTGGACCGGCTGGAAGAGTAAAAAACGGCAGCAAAAGGCCCCCCGTGTAAACACGGGGGGCCTTTTTACGGGGTCTTATCTTGGTTTAGTCGTCCCAGTCGTCGTCATACCGTCTGCGGCGGCTGCGCTGGCTGCCACCGGTGCGGTTGCCGACCACTACCACGGCGCATACGATGATCACGATGCCAAGCACGCCCAGGAGCACCGGGACAAGCGGGAAGCCCTTCTTCTCCTTCTTGTCCTCATCCTCGTCATCTTCGTCGTCTTTATCCTTGTCTTTGTCCTTATCCTTATCTTTGTCTTTATCCTTCTTGTCGTCCTCGTCGTCCTTGTCGTCATCTTCATTGTCGGCGGGGTCGCTGGATTCCTCGTCCTCCGGGTCCTCCTCTTCGCTGCTGCTGGAAGGGGGCGGGGCTACGCTGGAGGAAGAGGGAGGCGCCACGCTGCTGGAGGAGGGAGGGGGCGCCACACTACTGGAGGAAGGCGGCGGGGCCACGCTGCTGCTGGGCTTGAGCACCGTGCTGGAGGAAGGCGGCGGAGCCACGCTGCTGCTGGGCTTGGGGGCGGTGGAGGAGGACGACGGCTTCGTTACCGTTGTGTTGCCGCCGCTCCCGCTGCCGGAGGCGGTCAGGGCGGTGTCACTGATGACATAGCAGCCCAGGGTCTTGGTGGAGATGACGTAGGCGTCGTTATCCTCGTCATAGGTGCCGCCCAGACGGTAAAGGGTGTTGTCATCGTTGACGCCATAGATATATTCCTCCGGGTCCATGTAGATGGACAGCTTGCCCGCCTGGTCAAAGGTGGGCCGGGCGGTCCAGTTGATGAACCGCAGATCGGCGTTGGGGTATTTCTTTTGCAGGGTGGAATTGCTGGCCTCCGAAAAGCCCAGGTAGAGGGACTTCTGGTCGATGATACGCACCCGGTAGGTGGCAACATCCTGGCCGGAACGCTCGCCGTAGAACTCGCCGATAAAGGTGCCGTACTCTTCCCCATCCTCGGTGACGAACCGGACCTGCTTCTCCTGGTAGTCGTCGGGCAGGCCGAATTCCTTGTCATCCAGATAGACCATCCGGGACTTCTCGTCGATGCCCTTGATGACAACATCGCCCCGGTTGATCTTGCAGGTGTAGGTGACGTTGGGCATGTTGGGGAAGTCCTTCAGCAGAATCTTGACGGTGCCGGCGATCTCCTTATCGGAGGTAGCGGTGATGCCGCCCTTGATCTCGATGGTGACATAGCTGTCCCCATCCTCGAAGTAAACATCCTCTATGTACTCGCCGCCACGGGTCCAGGTGGCGCTTACCTTATGGAATTCGCTGTCCAGGCTGCCGGGGGATTCCTCATATGTATGACGCTCCCCGTCCTCTCGCTCGGTCCATTTGCCATAGAACCAGCTTTCGTCCAGTTCGATGGTGTCCCCGGGGGAGACCTCGTAGCCGTTGTCAAACTCGGCCTCGCCGGAGGGCGCGCCGTCAACACCCGGCTTGGCGAAGGCCACTGTCGTCATCATCGGGATGGCCAGGGCAACCGCCAGGACCATCGCTAGCAATCGTTTCATTCTTTCCTCAACCTCCATACCTGTTTCTGGATATTCCCCTTCTCCACTGTAACAGAGACTTCCGTCTAATATACAGTACGATAAAAACCCCCGTTTTATTGCAGAGAATTTCAGAATATTTTCATTATAGCGAATAACAGCACCGATTTCAACCCATTTCGCCACCGGAATGTCGAAAAATGTCCTACCAAAAGCCGGTTCCCTGTCATAGGATGGCTCAGGCCCCCCTTTGGGGCCGGAAAGGAGCCAATACCATGAGTGATTCCGCCACGCTGATCCTCCAGCTTTACACCGGGCGGGAGGCGACGCCGGTCCAGGGGGCCCGGGTCACCGTCACCGACCCCGATACCGGCGCCAACGCCGCCAGCGCCAGCAATTCCTCCGGCCGCACCCAGCCCTTTCGTCTCTGCACCCCTCCCCGAGAGGAGAGCCTGGACCCGGACTTCCCCGGGGTGCCCTACCGCACCTACGACGCCAGGATAGAGGCCGAGGGCTTCACCACCGTGACGGTGAAGGGCATCCAGATGTTTGCCGGGGAGGATTCCATCCTCCCCCTGGAGATGACCCCCAAGCCCGCCGGCCGGGACCGGGACGAGGAACGGGAGTACGACATCGGCCCCAACGCCCTCCTCACCACCCGGGAACAGCAGCCGGTGGGCCCGGAGGGGGACGTCCCACAGGGCCGGGTGCTCACCAGCGTCTATATCCCCCGGTACATCACCGTCCATCTGGGCTCCCCCAACAATTCCTCCGCCCGGAACGTCACGGTGGACTTCGCCTACTACATCAAGAACGTGGCCAGCAGCGAGATCTACCCCACCTGGCCGGAAAACGCCATCCGGGCCAACATCTACGCCCAGATCTCCTTCGCCCTCAACCGGGTCTTTACCGAGTGGTACCCCAGCCGGGGGTACAGCTTTGACATCACCAACCACACCGGCTACGACCAATACTATGTCCCCGGGCGGAACATCTTCCAGAACATCAGCCGCATCGTGGACGAGATCTTTACCACCTACATCCGCCGCCCCGGGGCGCTGAACCCCCTCTTTGCCGAATACTGCAACGGCACCAGCGTCAGCTGTGACGGCCTGTCCCAGTGGGGCACCGTCAGCCTGGCGGAGAACGGCTACGACCCGCTGCAGATCTTGCGCCGGTACTACGGCAACGTGGAACTGGTCCAGGCCCGGGAGGTGCGGAACATCGCCAGCTCCTACCCCGGCAGTCCCCTGCGCACCGGCAGCCGGGGGGCAGCGGTGAGCACCATCCAGCGGCAGCTGAACCGCATCCGCCGCAACTATCCCGCCATCCCCGCCATCCCCCAGGTGGACGGCATCTTTGGCAGCCAGACCCGGGCGGCGGTGCTGGCCTTCCAGCGCATCTTCAACCTTGCCGCCGACGGGGTGGTGGGCCGGGGCACCTGGAACCGCATCTCCAACATCTACGTGGCGGTGACCCGCCTGGCGGAACTGGACGGGGAGAGCGAATCGCTGCCCACCCAGCGCCCCGGCGGCGTCTACCGGGAGGGGGACCGGGGGCCCTATGTCCGGCTGGCCCAGTATTTTCTGCGGGTCATCTCCAACTACTACAACTCGGTGCGGCCCATCGCCATCGACGGCATCTTCGGCCCCGCCACCCGCAACGCCACCCAGGACTTCCAGCGGCGGTTCGGCCTCACAGCCGACGGCATCATCGGTCCCGCCACCTGGAACAAGCTGTACGATGTTTTTATGGGCATCGCCAACACCAGTGGCCTGGTGGTGGATTACCCCGGCACCCTGCTGCGGGAGGGCAGCCGCGGGGACAACGTCCGGCTGATGCAGGAGTATCTGCGCACCATCAGCCGCAGCTATCCTTCGGTGCCCGGCATCACCCCGGACGGCATCTTCGGCCCCGCCACCCGGCGGGCGGTGGTGGCCTTCCAGAACAACTTCGGGCTGACCCCGGACGGCATCATCGGGCGGAACACCTGGGACCGCATCGTCACGGTGCGGCTGCTGCTGTAGCCCCAGGGGCGGGGGCCTGCTGTTTTCTGCATGCCCCCGCCCCCAAAAAATTCCCCTCATTTTGAAATTGCATTCCCCCCGCTTTCGTTGTATCCTATAAGATGGATATTTTATAAGAAAGGCGGGAAGCATCTCGATGGAGACCATCACGGTGATGAGTTTTAACATGAAGCGGGACCTGTTCCCCTTCGGCTCCCACACCTGGCACAAGCGGGCGGCGCAGGTGGCCGACCTCATCCGGCAGGTGGCGCCGGATATCCTGGGGACCCAGGAACTTACCGAGGGGCCGCTGGGGGACATGGAACGGCTACTGCCCCAGTACCGGTGGGTGGGGGAGGGCCGGGGCGGCGGGCGGAAAGGGGAGTACACCGCCATCTTCTTCCGTCAGGACAAGTTCCGGTTGATGAGCCAGCAGACCTTCTGGCTCTCCCCCACCCCGGACCGGCCCAGCCGGGACTGGACCACCCCTTTCCCCCGTGTCTGCACCTGGTGCGAGCTCCAGCCGGTGGACAGCCCGGAAAAACCGGTGCGGGTCTACAACACCCACCTGGACCACATCAGCTACTTTGCCCGGGTGCGGGGGCTGCGGGAGATATTGCGCCACATCTCCACCCGGTACCAGCAGGCCCCCGGCCCGGTGCTGCTGATGGGGGACTTTAACGCCACCCCCACCAGCCAGACCCTCCGCCGGTGGATCGCCGCCGACCTGGAGCAGAGCGCCGGGCTGATGCGGGACAGCTACTGGAGCATCCTCCAGCGGGGGGACGAGGTGGGGCGCAGCTACCACGGCTTTACCGGAAAGACCCGGGGCAAGCCCATCGACTACATCTTCACCAGCCGGGACCTGACCCTCCGCCAGGTGGAACTGCGCCGGGAGGGGAATGAGGGGCAGTTCCCCAGCGACCACTACCCGGTGGTGGCCCGGGTGGAACTGTAACATATGTAGAGCCGGAGGCGATGAAACGGCCCCTCCGGCGGACAAGGGTCACTTGCGGTTCTCGGACCGCTGCTGCTTCTGGTTCTGCTCCTGCTTCTGGTTCTGGCCGTTCTGCTCCTGCTTCTGGTTCTTCTCAGACATAGTCAAGTCACCTCCTGATAATTTAGACCCGGGCGGTACCCGGCTCGATGATAGTATGACCGCCCGTTCCTTTTCTTATTCCCGCAAGGCGGAGAGGTGGAACAAAACGGAAAAATTTTTCGAAAAATCTCTTGCATCCCCCCTGAAGGTGTGATATAATGTCCTCATAAATTCAATAATGATTATCAATATTGAATTGTCGAAACAAGGCTGAAAGAAAGAAAAGGAGTGTATCAACAATGGCAAAGTTTGTTTGCACCGTTTGCGGTTATGTTCACGAGGGGGACGCTGCCCCCGAATTCTGCCCCCAGTGCAAGGCCCCCGCCTCCAAGTTCGTGAAGCAGGAGGGCAAGATGACCTGGGCCGCCGAGCATGTGGTGGGCGTTGCCTCCGGCGTGGATGAGGAGATCCTGGAGGGCCTGCGGATGAACTTCACCGGCGAGTGCACCGAGGTCGGCATGTACCTGGCCATGGCCCGTGTCGCCCATCGGGAGGGCTACCCCGAGATCGGCCTGTACTGGGAGAAGGCCGCCTACGAGGAGGCCGAGCACGCCGCCAAGTTCGCCGAGCTGCTGGGCGAGGTGGTCACCGACAGCACCAAGAAGAACCTGGAGATGCGTGTAGAGGCCGAGAACGGCGCCACCGCCGGCAAGACCGCCCTGGCCAAGAAGGCCAAGGAACTGGGCCTTGACGCCATCCACGACACCGTCCACGAGATGGCTCGGGACGAGGCCCGGCATGGCAAGGCTTTTGCCGGTCTGCTGGCTCGGTATTTTGGCTGAGATAAGGCGATGTGATCTGTGCGGGGGGAGCGAAGGCTCCCCCTGTTTTTTTGTGGGGGATCAGGTATTGAACTTCCCTTGTCTTTCCGCTGCACCATCACCGGCATCGTAAACGCCTTGAAGGAAACTGGCAAGCTGTTTGTTGGTCCACGCCGACCATCTGGGAGGGGCCTCCAGCAAGGATGTGGTGGTGCAGTTCCTCAAGGAAACCACCGGGGCGGATGGCATATCAACGCCAAAAACAATCTGCTCAAGGCGGCCAAGGCGGCGGGTATGTACACGGTACACCGCTTCTTCCTCATCGATTCGATGAGCCTGGCCAACCTGACCAAGCAGGCCATCAGTTCCGACGCCAATTGCATCGAAATCATGCCGGGATACGGTGCCGCTGCCCGTCGGTGGGCATCAGCAACCAGGTGGAGACGTCCACAGGCGGGATGCCAAAATACGATACCGGCGATGCTACTTTTCACAATATTGGCTTCGTAGCCGGAGAACCACTCCAGCGGTCCCTCTGGGCGGCAGGGTAAGGTCGGAGCAAAGGGTAGTGATGGCCAGGATGAGGTGACTGTATAAACCCCTGTTTACGCAATAGCCATGGACAGCGGCTACTGCCAGCGGGCGACTGCGGATGCCGTCTCCCTGTTCCAGGTTGCCCGAGAACTACCCCTGGAAGCCTTCCTTTTCCTGCTGCGGGCCAGGCACAGCTTTGTTGTGTTAATGCACATATTTTGTTTTCAAAAACATCTATTACATCTCTTGACAAGGGCACACAGCCCATAGTCAAGTGCGATGGATCGTTGAAAGTCAGATTTTCCACTCAATAGCGACACATTCACCCGTGGCACGGATTTGAGAAATAAGGCCGTCAGCCACCTGCCGCCTATCGTCAAAGTCAATCTCTTCCCAGCGGTTCAGGTACACCGACAACCGCTCGATCTGATCCGGCGACATACTTTCCGCAGACAGGGCCGCGATTTCCTTTGACAGCGTTTGCC